>JBBAVS010000038.1:0-18100 GCA_040397585.1 Pirellulales bacterium | reverse complement strand
CCGACGAGTCCCATGCTGTAGGCGCTGATGTTGGCGATGCCAACGTCGTCGCACATGATGAGCAGGATGTTGGGCTTGCTCGCTTTCGTCTGCGCGAAGGCCGGGCGGGCCGGCCACGCAGCCAGCGCCACGGCGGCGAGCAGGATCAGCCTCGAGAAAATCCGCTGAATCATCGCCGTATTCCTTCCTTGATCCCCAAGGCCTGAGAGAACCCCGAGAAAGACGGGGGCGTAGACCCGAGTCCGGATTCTAGTGGGCCTCGACCCCCCCGCAAGGCAGCGATGGCCAAGCCGGGCCCAGGGCAGTTGCCGCGGTTCCGCCGCCGGGACCGCCGCGGGATTCACGTCGCGGGGTGTTGGCCCGGCGCCGGCGATGGCTGGAACCGCCAGGTGAAGCCCAGGCCCAGCCAGTAGCTGGCAAGGCTCACCGTCGTCGACGTGCTCAGCGACTGACTGGCGGGAAACATCCCACCGGCGAAGGCGTCGAAGTCGAGGCCCTGCATGAACAGGTCGCGGATCCCGATGCCCCCCGCCATCCGGTGCTCGTTGATGATCGCGAACTGCGACTGCACGTAGCGGGCCGCGGGCAGCCCGCCGGGCACCTGGATCGGGCCGATGGTGCTCCCGAAGGAACCGTCGAGCGGGTTCGCCGCGTAGGCGTAGCCGAGCCGGAGTTTGACCCGATCCGTCACCCGGTACTGCGTGCCCAGCTGCATCACCCACTGCTCGACATACAAGGTCTTGAAGAGGGCGGCGCTCCGCCAGTCGAGGTACAGGGCGTCGGCCGCCAGGAGCAGCCGGCCGTCCAGGAGCGACTCGTTGGCGATCCCCAGGCCCACCTGCTGCGGCAGCCCCATGTCCACGTCGATCGGCCGGGTCTTCGGCGAGAGCACGACCTGATTCTGGAAGCGAAAGTCCTGGTTGGTCTGGTAGTAGGCCCCGAGCCAGGTCGCGTCGCCGAGCTGATAGTCGAGGCCGAACCCGCCGCGCAAGGCATACGCATTGGTCATGGCGCTCTTGCCGAGCAACGGCCCCGAGGAGTAGCCGTCGCCGATGAACATCGTGGCGCCGATCGAGAGCCGATCGGTGATTTCAATTGCGATGCTCGGCGCGAACTGGAGCAGGAGCAGGTAGGCGGACGTGCCGTTGCTCTCCGGCACTTGGACGTAGTCGGAGCCCCCTCCGGCGGCGCCGAAGACGGCGAGGCCCACCGTCGTCGGCAGGGGCAGGCCGGTAACCTCCTGCGACACGCCGATCGCCGGAATGATCGCCCCCGGCGTGCTGCTCTTGGCGGAAAATGGGTCGATGCCGAGCAGCGGGAGCGGTGCGGTTTGCGTGAGGTTCGCGGTGGCCTCCGCGTAGGCCCCGCCGAGGGTGAAGTGGGTCCCCTCATACTGCGTCAGTGCGGCGGGGTTCGCGTTGATCGCGGAGATGAAGTCCTGCGGCGCCGCCACGCTCGTGCCCGCCATGCCCCCCGAGGCCGGCATCAGCGTGTTGCGCATGTCGATCCCGTAGGTCTGGGCCCGGGCGACCGAGGCCGCTGCCATGCACGCCAGCGTGAGCACCACGATTGCCAGCCGTGCATTCGGACGATTCGTCATGATCTGCCCCTCCGCGAACTTCGGCACTATCGACGCAACACGCACGGCCGCTTGAATGGTGGCTGTCCTGCGGGAGGCCGCAGAACCGGATTTCTTGACGCAATCGGCACAATCGGCCGATGTCCAACGCGGAGGAGATGCTCCATCGCCGGGGGAAGGTCTGCGCAAAGGCTCCCAGACCCCCGGCCCGCCCAAGCCGCCAGGCTCCGCGAGGGCCGCGGTAGAGGCGAGCATCGGAGAACTGCCGCGTCATGTCCGGTCGAGTGCGAGCGCAGTCCGGTTACAGGCCCGTGCGCGGCTGCCTGGCGATCGCGGCCTGTCTCGTGCTGGCTGCCGGAGTTGCCGCGCCTGCCTGGGCCGCCGATCCTGCCGCAGCGGAAGTGGCCGAGGAGGCGATCGTGCCCCCGGTGGCCGAGGAGTGGGAAGCCGAGTTCGCCGACGTGGGCTCGTCCTGCATCGGCTGCAGCGGAATCGAGCCAGGCAGGCACGGCAGCCGGTTCCGGGTCGACTACGACAACGGGTTCGCCATCCTCCCGCGTGATCCCGACGAAACGCCGTTTTCGCTGCGGATCCGCAACCAAAACATGTTCCGCTACAACGGGTTCTCGCGGGCCGAGTCTTCATGGACCGACAGCGCGGGCTCCACGATTCCGATCGTCAACTCGAACTACTTCGGCATCCCGCGTGGAAGGCTGATCTTCTCGGGCGACGCCCTCCTGCCCCGGCTCTCCTATCTGCTGAACATCGACTACAACTCCGTCACCAACCAGCCGATCGGCTTCCGCGCGTTCTGGCTGAGCTATCGGTTCAGCAAGGCGCTCGAGCTCTACGTCGGCCAGTCCAAGGTGCCCGGCTCGCGGGAATGGATCGAGAGCGCCTTCGTTCCGCTCCAGAGCGCCGACCGCACGATGGCCACCACGTTCTTTCGCCCCAGCTTGAGCCAGGGCGTGTGGCTCATGGGCGAGCCTGTCGACGGCGTCTTCTATCACGCGATGATGGCCAACGGCTTCAACACGCTCAACCTGCAGCCCGAGCAGCTCAACAACCGCTTCGCCTGGTCGGGGTCGGCCTGGTGGGAGCCGTGGGAGGAATTCGGCCGCGGCTACTCCGATCTCCAGGACCACGAGGAGGCCGCGGTGCGTCTCGGCTGTTCCTACACCTATGCGCTGGGCAGCGGCAACCAGGCCGCGAGCGACGCCGTCGAGAACTCTCCCGTCCGGCTCTCGGACGGCACGATCATCACCACGCTGGGTGCGCTCGCGCCGGGCGTCACGCTCCTCTCGTACGACATCTCGCTGGCGGCGATCGATCTGGCCCTCAAGTACCGTGGCCTGGGCGTGTCGACGGAGATTTATTTCCAGGACCTGCTCGGCCTGCAGGGCACCGGGCCGCTCCCGATCGCCTCGACCTCGGCATTCGGCGGCTTCGTGAAGGGGGGCTATTTCCTGGTGCCAGGCGAGACCGAGGTCTACGCCCGCTCGTCGTACGTCACCGGCGCCTATGGTTCGGGCTACGAACTGGGCGGCGGCTTCAACCAGTTCTTTCTGCCGGGAAAGGACAACCTGTTCTTCACGTTCGATGCGGCCTGGCTGGAGAGCTCGCCCGCCGGACAGAACCGCACCGGCTTCGTCGCCGGCCAGACCGGCCTGCTCATCCGCACGCAGATCGTCGCGGTGTTTTGAATGAACCGAGCCATGCAGCGGTTCATCGTCGCGATCATCGGCGTCCTGCTGCTGGGGCTCTCGGCTCCGCTCGGCGAAGCTCAGGATGTCGCAGACGCCGCGGACGGCGGCGCGCAGGTCGTCACCGAACGGGTCGCACATCCCTATTCGATCGATCTGCTGCCCGATGATCCGGCACCACCTCCGTTCGAGGCGGCCCCAGCCGCCGACCGCGGGGCGATCATGACCGCCATCATCGTTCCCGCGCGGATGTCGCCGGTGGCGAAGGAAACGCTCGCCAGGATGGCGAGCAGGATCACGAGGGGATTGAGCACCGCGTGCCCGAGCAGCGTGAGCACGCCCGCTCGCGTATCCTTGGCAAGCATGTTCAGCCCGTGCTCGTCGAGACGCTGGGCGGCTTCCTCGTCGGTCAGCCCCTCGGGACGGGTTCCCAACCGCTGGCACACCCCCGCGGCATCGGCTGCTGCGGAATCGATCAGGGCTTGCGAAATGTGGACCCGCTGTCGCTCGTGCCACGCTCCGGTGATGAGGTGCTTGGGAATCACGGCGCGGCACACGGTACGGCAGGTGCGGTTTACCCCAAGGCTTTTGCGATGACAAACGCCGCTGAAGCTGCCAACCCGCCCACGATCACGGTCTGGGCGGCGCTGCGAACCGGCTTGCCTGTCGTGAACAAGCCCTTGATGTAGCCGAACACGAGCAGCGCCACGAGCGTGACCACGATCGACCCGAGCAGGGCTGTGGTGACCGAGCCGAAGAAGAAATACGGTGCCAGCGGAATCAAGCCGCCCGCAATGTAGGCCAAGGCGATCGTGACCGCACTTCGGCTTGCACGCTTCGGGTCGGGCTCTTCGAGGCCCAGCTCGAATCGCATCATGAAGTCGACCCAGCGTTTCTTGTCGGCCTTGATCGACTTCACGACCCGGGCGGCATCGGCATCGTTCAGGCCATAGGAGCGAAGGATGTCGGTGACCTCGGCGACTTCCCTCGCCGGCACTTCGGCAACCTCGCGCTCTTCCCGCGCACGTTCAGACGCGAAGTGTTCGATGTCGGTCCGTCCTGCCATGTAGCCGCCGAGCCCCATCGCGATCGCTCCAGCGGCCACTTCGGCCAGACCGGCCGTGAGGATGATGCCGCTCGACTCGACGGCCCCCGACAAACCAGCCGCGAGAGCGAACGGCACCGTCAGGCCGTCCGACATCCCGATGACGATGTCTCGGACGAACTCGGAGCCGGTAAAGTGCGTCTCGGCGTGTGGCCGCGGTGAAGCAGGAAGTGTCATGAGAGCATGGCCAAATCGGCGTTCCGTTCCTGCTGCCCGTCTGCCAGCGCCAGTGTGGTCATGGCAGACCGCTTCGACGGGGTCTTGTGTCGCGGGCGGCGGTCGATGCCGAAGCCGGGGCCCGCGGATTCGCCGTGCCTGCCATCGATTGTATCTCGCTGCGATCCGGGGCGGGGGAGGCGGCGATCTGTCAGGACCGCCGGCAGCGATCGCACATTCCCGAGAAACCCGAGAGAGCCGATCCGGCCGATTTGGTTTCCGGGACGTACCCCCAACGCGTTTCAAGACCCTACTATTCCCCCGTGATGGCGCCCCAGGCGACCCTGAAGGAGGGGAGCCTGCCTTGCCATCGAGCAGGTCTTCTCGAGGAGTCATTCCATGACGATTGCGGTTCTCGGCACCGGGTTGATGGGAAGCGGCTTCGTGCGTCGGCTGCTGGCGCTGGGCCACACGGTCCACGTGTGGAACCGCTCGCCAGCGTCGGCGCAGGCGCTCGAGGCCTATGGGGCCAGGGCGTTTGCTACGTCCGCGGACGCGGTGGCGGGAGTCGATCGGGTGCATCTGTCGCTGGCCGACGACGTTTCGGTCGACGCGGTGCTGGAACCGCTCGCCGCCGTCGTTCCCTCATCGTGCTGGATCATCGACCACACGACGACCACGCCGAGCGCGACCGGTGCGCGTGCCCTCCGCTGGGCGGCGCGGGGGCGGGTGTATCTCCACGCACCGGTGTTCATGGGGCCGGTCAATGCGGCGGAGGGCACTGGAGTCATGCTTCTCTCTGGAGACCCAGAGCCATGTGCGCGGGTGCTGCCGGAACTCGAGCGGATGACCGGCAAGGTTCTTCTGGTGGGGCCGCAGCCGGAACGGGCGGCGGCTTTCAAGCTCGTCGGCAATCTGGCGTTTCTGGGGATGTCAGCCTTGGCGGGTGACATCGTGCGGCTGGCGCATGCGACCGGCGTCGATCCGCAGGATGCGGCGGAAATGTTTCTGCAGTTCAATCCGGGCGAGTTCTTTCCGGGAAGGTTTGCGAAGGTGGCTGGTGGACCGTTTGAGCCGGCTTCGTTCACGGTGAGCATGGCCCGGAAGGATGTCCGGCTGATGGTGGAGGAGGCCGCCGAGGGCGGCTGCCCGCTGATCGTCATGCCGACTGTGGCTGCCCAATACGACGCGGCGATCGCCCGCGGCGAGTCAGCGATGGATGCGTCCGCCGCGTTCCGTCATGTGCGGAAGTGACCAACGGCCACGGCGGGGTCATGGTCGCAAACTGGTGCCGCACAGGGGGGCAGTTCACGGGCGACCCGTGGTCGCTCACCTGCCGGTGACAAGCGCCTCCCAGAACTCAGCATCACCCGACACCGAGTTGTGGTCGGTACCCTCGAAGACCCGCAGCGTGGCCACGCCCGGCGGGAACTTTGCGACCAGCCGCTGCGTGTCGGCCAGTGGCACGAGTTCGTCGTGGGAAGCGGCGATCAGGAGCGTGGGGCAGGTCACGCGTGGGGCATACCGCCACGACTCGTACGTATCGTGAAGCAGAAGGCTCATCGGCAGGAATGGGGCCGTCCGCCTCGCGATCCCCAGGATGCTTTCAAAAGGCGTGATCAGAACGAGCCGTGAGACAGGCTCCTCGGCCGCCAGTTGGATCGCGAGACTGCTGCCGAGGCTGCGGCCCACGACGACCACGTCGGCATGGCGGTCATGAACGAGTTTGAAAAGCTCCCGGGCGTCGCTGCGCAGCGCTGCTTCCGAAGGGCTGCCAGAACTGCCGCTGTAGCCGCGGTAGTGCATGCCATAGATGGCCCGATCCGGAAATGCCGCAGCGAGTTCCGGCACCGTGTAGGCCACGTCCTCGGCGTTGCCTCCGAAAAACAGCAGGCCCTTGGGGCCGTCATGACGCCCCGTAGAAACCCGTACCGTGGCACCGGGCACCTCGAACGCAAACGCCGCGGCGTGGACGGGCGTTGCCGGCGTCGGCATGTAGATGAATGACCGCTGAAAGACGAAGAAGATGACACACAGCCCCGCATAGACACTTACGGCGATCGCGAGCAGGGTCGAGAGCATGCGGTGGGTTCTCATTGGCAGGTGATCGCGTGGCAAACCTCACGTAAACCGGTTCTGCACCGCCACCTCGGACAGGGCGAGCTGTCCGCCTTTCGGCATGGCGGGTTTTACTGCCTTGCCGACGGCGATCATGAAGCCGATCGCGTGGTCGCTTGGCAGGTTGATGATCTCCGCCACCTTCGCCTGATCGAAGCCGATCATCGGGCACGAGTCGTAGCTCATGGCCTTGGCCGCGAGCATGATCGTCTGCCCTACGATCCCGACCGACCGCATCGCCTCGTCCCGCTGCAACTGCTCTTTCCCTTCGTAGAACGGCCCCATCCAGCCCGTGACCAGTTTTTGGATCTCGGGCGCGGCGTTTCGCCAGTACCGCATGTTGAACGACGTCGGTGACTGGATCGCAGCCTCGAGGAGTTTGGTTTCTTCAGCGGCGGTGAATCGATGCGTCGGATCAAAAGCTTTTACCGACCGCCGCTGGTTGATAGCGTCAAACGTGTCCATGTAGATTGGATTCCTCGCGTCAGGGAGACGAAGCCATGCCGTTGTACGAATATTCCTGCCAGAAGTGCAGCCAGAAAATCGAGCTGCTTATTCGTGGCGACGAGAAGCCGATGTGCCCGCACTGCCAGAGCACGAAGCTCACGAAGCTCTTGAGCGTCGTCAGCGGGCATGTTTCCAACAGTGGCGGGGATTCCGGAGCCGGGGGCACTTGTGGTCGCCCACAGTGCGGCATGGGCGGCTGCACGGGGCTCGGATGAACGACGTCCCGTGGATCGACTGGTATCAGAGCCTGGCCAAGCCGTCGTGGACGCCGGCGCCGCGGACGATCGGCCTCATCTGGCAGATCCTCTATCCCGTGATCATCGCGACGTTTGGCTACGTGTTCGTGCAGGCCGCGCGGAGCCGAGTGCCGCTCCTCGTCGCCCTGCCCTTCGCCATCAACCTCGTGGCGAATCTGATCTTTACGCCGATCCAGTTCGGCCTGCGAAACCTGCCGCTGGCGGCGGTCGACATCCTCGTCGTCTGGGGAACGATCGTCTGGATGATGCTGTCCATCTGGCCGCACCATCGCTGGGTGGCGGCGGCCCAGGTTCCCTATTTCGTCTGGGTCTCGATCGCCACCGTGCTGCAGCTCTCGATCACGTGGATGAATCGGGCGTAGGGGCGTCGCCAGATCAAGCCGGGCTCGCCGCATCCACGGTCGCGTCAATACTCCGAAACCGCTCCTCCTTCTCCGCGCGCTCTTGAGGTAGTATTCGACGACTCCAGAGTGAGAGGCAACCCATGCCCAAGATCCAATCTCCATCGTGACAGGGCGACTGATGCCGATAGATCTGTTTGCCTGTCTCAGGGTCTTACCCACCGATTACGACGCCTACGGCGGCGAGGTGAAGCGATGGTCCGATCCTGATGTCGACTACCCCGACTGCTCCGGCGGTTGCAGGTTCTTCGTTCCGCTTGCGGATGAGCTTCGGTATGACTGGGGCGTCTGCTCCAAGCCGGGGGCGCCGCGTGAGGGGCTCCTTACGTGGGAGCACCAAGCTGGCTTCGGCTGCTTTGAATCTGACGAGCAGTCCGACGCAGGCTGACCATGCCCGCACATCGGCGTAGTGCGCTCGACGGCTTTCGTCGAGAGCCATCGTTGTCTCCGGCGGTAGCTCCAGTCGCCGCAATTATGCCCGCTCGGCCCGCTGAACCGAGGCAATACGTTGCTCGGCCTTGGCAAACACCTGATCCGCTGCAACGCCTTTCCCCAAATCAAGTTCGTCGAAACCCTTCCGCACAGCTGTTCGCAGCGATTCTTGCGAGCAAAGTAGCCGTAAGCCCTCAGCGATCACGTCGCTTTCAGTCAAGAATCTTCCCTCGGCGATCAGATGCCGCACGAACAACGCAAGATCGGCGGGGATAACTACGGGCATAACCTGTAAGACGCCGGGGCCTTATCCCTACTGCCCTTCGACAGGAACTTCGATCAACCCGCCGACTTCAGCCTGGAGGATCGCTACAGCAATTGCGGGAACGTTGTTACGTATGCGCGGCCATGAGGTGGTCATCAAGACGACGATGCCGAGTTTCAATTTCCTGAGATCCTGCTGGTACCGCAGGCTCTGGTCCGTCGATACCAGAACCTCGTACCCGTGAATGATTGCAGTCGCCAGCAGGTCGCCATTTTTCAGTTGGTCCCACCCCATTTCAAAGACGGTGTGAACCTCATGAGCGTCCAGATGCCGTCTGAGAGGCGCAGGTGTCCCTTGGTCAAAGAGAATCTTCATGCAGACATCTGGAGTTCGAGGCTCGCGGCTGCGAACTCAAGCACCGCCTCAACCTGCTTTCGGGTGACCCCCGGAAACCACTCAACGAACTCGTCAATGGTGGCGCCGTCTTCGAGGTTCTCGAAGAGTGCCCGAACAGGCACTCGCGTTTTGGCGAAGACCCAAGCGCCGCTGACCTTGGCTGGGTCCCGTTCGACTGCAGTGCACTGACCCCACGAGTTCATGGATCACCTCTAACGAGACTTCGATTGCTCAAGCAAATATACGGGCGTTCATCCACTGATGCAATCATGACGATCGGCATGTTGGATCCCGGGTACGGAGCCGCACATCGTTGTCTGCGGCGGACGAAACGCACTGAAGGGATCAAACGCGGCGCAGATTCCGGCACCACGGCGAGACCGCAATCACGACTTCGTCGCGCGAGCCCTCTGCCCAAATCCCGGTCCAGGTGTTGCGAGAGACTTCTCGTGCGCCTTGCGTGCATGACGGTAGTCGTGCCGGATGAGCAAACCATCGCACGCTGCCCATCCCACAGCCGACTTCGACTCTAAAGCACCGCGTACTTGATCCCCAGCTCAACACGTTGATCTTTATTTGTTCATTCACGGCGATTCCCTTTCAGGCTCGGGGTTGTGATCCTCGTACAGTTCTGGCATGTCCCCCGGACCGTCCGCGTACCAGAAGTCCGGAAGCGTTTTGCCCTCCGCTTTCATCCTCGTCTCGATCCACGCCCTCACCGCGCGGAACGTCGCCAACGCGGAGCCATGGGTGGCGACGTAGAAGCGATCGCTCACGACGCACCCCCTTCCCAGTACTCCTGCACCTCTGCGGCAGCGGCGAGGCATCGCTCGGCCTCCTCGTTGACCTTCATTTGCTCATAGTTCTTTGCGGCTTCTCTCCAGCACTTCCGTGCCAGTAGGCCGAGCCCCGCAGCCCGGTACTCGTTGGCAGCCAGTCCGTAGAACTTGGCAGCGCACTTCACGGCATGGGGCAGCGACGATGGCTCCGGTGCATCAATACCATCGCACAGGCAGCCCTCGGCGATGCTTTTGAGCAACTCGGCCCTTTTGATGAGGTGGATCCGGCGTCTCGCAGTTCGTTCGATGTTCATGTGTCGGTTCTCCTTGTGGTGTGGTGAGGATCTCTAGGCCAAGAGTTCAAGCCATCGCTGCCGCGTGTGCATTTGGTCCGCACTCTGCTCGGATGCGGTTGCACGTTCCGGCACGTCTTCGCCTTCTGCTTGAAGGCGGGCGAATAGATCGTCTCGACGGCGAATCGCCTCATCGAGTGATCCGGTCTTCAGCGAACGTCTCACTCGACGGGTTCGGCAGTCGAAGTTCAGCGTGTAGTGAACCCACCACACCCCGTTGTTGTTCCAGAGGTGATGGTGACGGTTAGACGCGTCGACACGGACGGAAAGATGTCCCCGAGGCATGCGGATTCCCTTTCAATGCGAAAGAGGGCTTCGTTGTTTCGCCGGAAACGGTTTCCGACGCACATCCTCGGAGACCGTTGCCGGTCGCCGTCGCCACCTTGCTGTCGCAGGTTGGCACGGTCGCCCGCATGGGGCGACCGCTTCTAGACGGATGCTCTCTGCATTATACGGAGCGTGCCCAGGACCGGTTCGCCACGAAAAGTGTCATAGCGGACCGGTCGGAATCAGGCCGAGCCGTTCACGCATGGTTGAGACCAGCAGACCCGGAGCGCGAAACCTACGGCGCCTCCACGAACCGGCGAACTGTGTCGCCGCGCTTTGGCGTCCAGATCGGATTCACCCCGGCGGGTAGCGGATCGCACCGGATGAAAATCCGTCGGGGAGCCTGCTCGAAGTAGAGGAGTAGCGCCGGGCACAGCCAGCCTTCCATGCGGTGGCCCACGACGGTGCCCTCATACCAGTTGCCCGCGCATCCATCCGAGCGGAGCCAGTGCAGTTCGACATCGTGGCCGTCGAACGGCTCGTCGGAAAACGACAGCGCGAATCCCTTGGCAGCGTCGTGGACGCCCTTGCCATCCACCGCCCGCGAAATCATCTCGGTCATCCCGAGCACGAAGGCCTCCTCCTTGAGCCCCGTGCGTTCGTCGTCAAACACCCAGCAGGTGCCGTCGAGCAGGTAGGGATACAGCGTCAAAACGCGTTGGTGGCTCATGCGGGGACTCCCTTCTCAGGTTCGGCGGGGACATCGAAGAAGTGACTACACGACCTGCAGAACCAGTTGCCTGGTTTCGGGCCATTAGGAATCAGTTTGACCTTCGGGCAGGTCGCGGCGAGTTGGATCGTCACCCAGACGACGCCCACCTGCACGGATGCGGTCTGCGTGGAACCGCATTTCGTGCAGGGCGGCACCGCCATGTTCATGAAGCGGTCGTAGGCTTGCTTGTAGACCTGTTGTCGATCGTACGTTTCGTAGCCGGCCATGACTGTGCTCCGGAGAAGTGGCGTCGCGGTTGGTGTCGCTCGGCCTTGCGTCGAGGCATTATTCTACCGGCACGGCAAGGGGGGAGGCCCCCTGAAGCGTGTCATAGTCGGGTACTCTAGATCGCTGGGCTGCGACCATCACGGATCAAGGTTGTCGCTGCTCTGCGCCACGACGTCGCAAGGCGCTCGTCACCCCATCGAGGCACTACCATGTGGCTCTTCACTCAATACGGCTTCTACAGCGTGGTCTGTGCCCGCGATCTGCTGGGCGACCCGACTCGCGTCGACCCCAACACGTTCATGGTGCGGGCGCGAAGTCGCCGGCATCTCGAGTTGCTCCAGAAGCGGTTTCCACAACTCGCTTCGGCGGCGATCGACGAAACGACAGACACGGACTACCGATTCCGCATCGTGGTCCCCAAGCCCGTCTGGATCGAAGTGTCACAGGAACTCGCGGCGGAGATCGACTACGGCAACTTCAAAGACCGGGCCCACAGCCGATCAGGAGACGACAAGTATGTCGATGCCCTGCACGACGTGTGGGCCGTGATGGAAAGACTACAGCGGCCAAATCGATAGAGGGAGAATGAGATGATCGGACCAGCGAAGAACCGACTTCACGATTACGAAGCTGGATGGCTCACCCTGCTGATCAAGATGGGCGTGGCATCCAAGGACGAGGCTCAAGCAGCCATGAATCGCGTCGCTCAGGCGGCGATCGACGACCAGGAATCGCGGCGGGAGAGACGGAAACGAGGAGGGCGGCGAAGAAAGCCGCCGGAATGAGTTATCAGCGCAGGCGTTTCGTCACGTGGTATCTCCGACACGGCGACGGCCGTGCAACGCACTCGCGCGAGGGCCGGATCGTGCTCGTGCAGATGGCCGCGGACGTAGCGTTCGTCGTAACGCTATGCGTCTTCGGAGCGACGATGTTGCTGATGGGCGAGGAGAGCGGCCAAAAGTGATGGGCGAACCCGGAAAGAGGTTTGCTGGATCTCAGCGAATGACTGCTCCAGCGACAACAGATTCTTCGCCGACGCGAGGACGAGGACACCGAGCGTGCCCGCCGTAGCAACACCAAGGCCGCGGGCGATCCGGGTTCCGTCCCGTTCGTCGATGAGAAGCGTCTTGGCCCGCATCTCGAGTGCGAGGCCAATCGCCTCGGCCTCTCCGTCACCGAGTTTCGCGTCCAGAATGACATTTGCAGGAGTCACTACATGGAGCCACTGCGGAGGAGTGCTCGCCCAGTTGCGAACACGCTCCGGAGCCCTCTTGTGTGACAGTTCCCGCACTACTGACGGCGGCACGACAACTTTTGAGAACAACTGGGCCAGGACGTGCTCGGCTTCGATCAGGACCAGATAGTGCAGCGGAGAGGCATCTGAAACGACGGTCATGATCCCAGCAGCCGACGAAGCGTCGCAACCTGCTCGGCGACCTCCTCTGCGGTCACGAGATCCTCGGTGACGTTATGCTGCTTCAGAAGCTCGTCGATCTCGAATCGTGTCTTGTCGAGGGACTCGGCGAGCTGATGCTGTGTGATGCTTCCCTGTCGGTAGAGCTCGACAAGAGCCGCTTCCTTGGCAAGTCCGTCGAGGTTGGCGTGGTCTCGCCGCAACTGCTCTTCCACATCGGCGGGGAGATCAAACGAGATCGACATAGCGAGGTCTCCAGCTGGCGGGTGAAACCATGGCGTGAAGTGTATACGTCCGTCCACTATTTCGTCAAGGGGCTGGGTACGATTCGTCGGATCTGATTCTACCCCGCACCTACGCTTGCGGACGGCGACGCGACTTAGCCCGCTGGGCATCTTCCTGCTCCACGAAATCGGAGAAGTTGCAAGGTGCCCGCACCCGCTGGTCCATCTCGCCACGACTCATCTTGTACGACTTCAGCATCAACTCCTTGGATGAGACCGCTGAATAGTGGTAGAGCACCGACTCGCCAAAGCGATCGAGCCCCACGAGTGCCTCCTGCATCTCCGGGATGCCCTCGCAGTATCGCCGAAGGTAGGCGAGTTCCTTCCGCACGTAATCCGCAGCAGCCTGCTCCTGGCCATCCTGGTTGAGCATCATCGCGCGGTGGTACACGTGGGCCTGCCATTGCTCGGCCACGACCTTTGCCGTCGCATGATCGCGGGACTGAGCCGTGCAGGCACCGGCCGAACCAAAAAGCAGTGGCAGCACGATCGCGTCGCTCACAAGCGTCTCGCTCTCCGCGGGGGGCTGCCAACGGGCCGTCACGCCCACGGCCAGCTCGCTTCCGGCCTGTCCCGCGGGAAGGTGGAGTTTGATCACCAGCCGTCGGGTTGCGCCGGTGATCATGGCACCGACGAGCACGTCGCAGCCCTCCGGAGTCGGTGTGCAGGGGGCGGTGCCATAGAGTTCCGCCTTCGTGCCCGCGGGGAGACTGAGGCTGATCTCGAGGTTTTCCACGGCCGTCGCCAGCGTGTCGGTCAGTTCGGCCATGACGATGCGGGCGATTTCATCCGGTCGTTCGGCGTCATGCATCCGGCCGCCGCCGGCCTCTGCGATCGCCTGCAGTTGCGTGGGCGAGTAGTTGCTGCCCACTCCCACAGTGGAGGTGACGATGCCTCGCTTGCGTAGCTCGTTCGCATGCTCGGCCAGCGCCGCGGGGCTGGTTTCACCTTGGTTTGCATGCCCGTCGGATAGGAGGACCACATGGTTGCGTTCCAGCACGTCGCATGTCGCCTGCCGACCGGCAACGGCTTCGCAGCCAGAGAGCCAACCGGCCGAAAGATCGGTGCTCCCGCGGGTGACGAGAGCGTGCACGGCCCTCGAAAGCGTCTTCCGGCCGTCGTCGGCGAGTGGCACGGCCGTTGCGTGCTGCACGGCGTCATCCGCAAACGACACCAGCGACATGTGATCGGTGGCATCCAAAGCGGTGATCACATCAAGGGCGGCGAGTTTCGCGGCGTCGAGCGGGGCGCCGCTCATCGAACCCGAGGCATCGATCACGAGTCCGATGTTCAGCGGTGGGCAGCGCTTGTCCGGATCAGGCTTACGCTCTGGCGCCCGCACGGTCACAACGAGATGGCGGACCGAGTTCCCAGTAGCGTTGATGATGGAGCGGTCGAGCTCGGCAGTCACTTCGGGAGTCGGAAGAGGAGTAGCTTTGGAGATCATTTGGAGGGTCCTTTCGTGAGAAGGGTTCGAAGCGAATCGCCAATCCGGTGGAGCTGAGCCAGTTGTTCGGTGCCAAACTCCCCGCGGACGGAGAGCTCGATATCCGGAGTGAGTGAGATGCGGTACCAACCCTCGCCGCGAGCTGATCGCGACGATGAGTTCGTGCCCGTGAGTTCGGCGAGCGCACGGGCCGCGTTCTCGAGAATAGGAAGCTGATCGTCGTCGGTAGGCGGCGACGCGCGGCGGTAGAGCAGCGGAGACACAGACGCTGGCGACTGTGGCTGTGACTGGGAACGCCGGAGCCCGTGGAGGTAGTCCATGGCCGCGGTCTTGGGAAGCGGGCTCGTACCCGCCGCATCGGTGTCGATCACGGCTCCGATACGAACGGTGCCCTCGGCGACTTCCCTGAGTTGTGAGGGCCCGATGCTGTTGAGCAGCACACGAATCTGGTCGAGCGTGAGGGAGCGGTTCGCGTCGCGGAGGAGCTGAAGCACCTTCAGCCGGTCGAGCGTTTCGCGTGGGTATCGAGCCCCTCTACCGAACGATTCAGGGCCGAGAATCACCCCCTTTTCGACGTAGCTTCGGATGGTCCGCGGCTCGACGCCCGTTTGGGCGGCAAGTTCTTGCAGCGTCAGGCCTTCGGCTGATTTCGAGTCGCTTTCCATACCCAAACCATAACGCGACATGGCGACATGTCAAGATGACGGCACTCGTTTTTCCATCCGGCAGGCCGGAGGCCCGTCGTCCCCGGCCTGCCCTCAGGAAAAAACGGTCATCAGCAGCCGCCAGGCTGCCCCTTGGTCACTTCGCCGAGTTCCTCGGCCGTGTCAGTTGGCAGCGCGGCCGGGAAAAAGCTGACAGTCACCTTTTTCTCCGCGGGGGATCTGATGATCGTTGGGGAGTTCTCAAAGCTCGTCATGCGGTCTTGAGCCGACGACCGAGATGAGGCGGGTGATAGGGCTGGCAATCAGGCCCGAAACCGTGTTTCTCACATATTGAAGACAAGGCGTCTTGTTTCTCACTTTTGCCACAAAAGTGAGAAACAAGCCATTCCGGCCGTCAGAAGACTTTTCGGCCCTCGACGATGTTGACGAGTGCAGGAAATGCAAACACGGCTGCCTGCGTGCCGCGGGCAGGCTTCACGGTCTTGAGCACAGCTGCCTCCCGCAATACAGCCAGAAAGCGGTGCGCTGTCGGCGTGGGAATCTTCGCCGACTTCACGAAATCAGAACTCTGAAAAACCGGCTTGGTGAACATCCACGCAAGTGCCCGGCTTGCGTGTTGCGATCGTGTCAGATCCGCAAGCTGTTCGGACATGGATGCATGCAGGGCGAGGATCGCGCGAGTCTTTTTCAGGTTCTCTTCTGCCTGGATGTCCGACCGCAGCGTTTGCTCGCCGGTCAGAAACTCATCCAGTTGGATGGGCGTCAGGCCCGCTTGGATGGCAATCGATGCCAGTGCCACGTCGCTGCGGTGGATAGCATCCCGCAGCGCCGCGCTGATCGAGCGCTCGTCGCGGGCGTCGCGAAACCGGCGGGCCTCGGCCATGAGCGCATGCCAGGCACGAACCAGCCGTTCAGGGAGTTGCTGCACGACTCCATTACTGCAGACGGCTCCGTACGGATCTCAAAGACTACGCTTCACTCCGGACGGAGCGCCAGCACCACGGCGTCACAGATTCTTATAAACATCTCGGCGATGCCGAATCCTCAGGATGCGGATGCTGCGAGCGTCATTCTCGAGCGTGTAGAGCACTCGGTAATCGCCAACACGAAGTTTATAGATACCCGCCAGATCACCGGCGAGAGCGGCCGGCGTCAACGACCCACAGTTGGCCGACAACCAGCGAATCTTATCGAGAATGCGCTGCGCGACGGTCTTCGTGATTTCGCCAAGGTCATCAGCGGCTTGGTCTGTGAACTCGACCGAGAAAGTGGTCACCACCGTAATCCCAGTTGCGCGGCGACGTCGGACGCCGACTTCGTGGTGAGTGTGCCGTCGGTCCTCTGCAGGGCCTCCCGTAGCTCTCTTCTCAGATCCTCGCGGACCTCGAGTCCCTCATCGGGATCCCGCAGGAGATCCGCAAGGGTTTGAGCGACGGTCTCCTGGATCAGGAGGCGAAGCTCCTCTATCGTGAGATCGGAGACACGTGTGACCATGTTGAAAATCCTTATGGCGTCGGCGAGGGCGGGTCACGCAGTCGAACGGGGTGGGCGATGAACGGCGGGAAATATACGCCCGTTCACGTATCTTTTCAAGAGGGTAGGTCGCCTTTCCGATGGTATCCGAACGCGGTAGGCCGTGCCCCTGGACCAAGGTTGTCCCTCGGGGTCGTACACTGCCGCAATGCGGCCGGATGCCACTTCACCGATCCCCTCGCCCTTCTTGGGGCTCCCCGAGGCGGAGTGGCTCTGCGCGAATGAGCTCGCCTTCGCGATCTACGATTCGTTTCCCGTGTCGCCGGGGCACGTGCTCGTGATCACGCGGCGGGTGGTGGCGACGTTCTTCGAGTGCACGGCCGCGGAGCAGGTGGCCCTCATGGAACTCGTGGGCGAGGTAAAGGCCCTGCTCGACGAGCGGCTCGATCCCAGGCCCGATGGATACAACGTCGGCTTTAACGCCGGGGCCGCCGCCGGCCAGACCGTGCCGCATGTGCATGTGCACGTGATCCCGCGGTATGCCGGAGACATGGGCGACCCCCGCGGCGGCGTGCGGCATGTAATTCCGGGGAAAGGGAACTATTTGTCCCCCGTAGCACAGGTTTCCAACCTGTGGCCCGGCGCCAACGTGTCCAACCGGTCGCAATCCTCTCGCTCTCCGTCGGCCGGCGCCTTACCGGCACAGGTTGAAAACCTGTGCTACTCCCTCACCACCGGGCCCGACCGGCCGCTCTGGCCGCGGCTCGCCGAGCGGCTGCCGGGAGCGAGTGAGATCGACCTGCTCGCGTCGTTCGTGCAGCCCTCGGGGCTCGACGTCATCCGCGCAGGGCTCTTCAGTGCGATCGCCGCCGGGGCCCGCGTGCGGTTGCTCGTGGGCGATTACCTGGGCATCACGTCGCGCGACGCCCTGCGGCAGCTGCTGGGGTGGATAGACCTCGCAGGCGGCGCGTTCGAGGCCCGGCTCGCGGAGATGAAAAACCTCCGCGGCTCGCCCGATTCGTTTCACCCGAAGGCGTGGCGGATCGCGGATTCGTCAGGTGGGATCGTGGTCGTGGGGTCGAGCAACCTCTCGCGGTCGGCCTTGGTCTCGGGCGTGGAGTGGAACCTGCTTGGCGAGACGTCGGGCTCGGGCGACCTTGACCGTGAACTCGTCGCTGCGTTCGATGACCTATGGCAGCAGGCCACGCCGCTATCGGCCGACGTGGTCGAGCGGTATGCAGAAAATAGGGACGGGAGCCGATTTCCGGTCGCCGCAGGCGACACGGCCCTCGCCGGCTTGGCTGGCGAGGGTGCTTCGCAAAATCCGCTCCCGTCCCTATTTTCCCCGCGCCCCTGGCAGGCCGAAGCCCTCGCCTCGCTCGCCGCGATCCGCGGCCAGGGCTACCAAAAAGCCCTCGTCGCCGTGGCCACGGGCCTTGGGAAGACCTGGCTCGCGGCGTTCGACGTGATCGCCGTGGGCCGCGAACTCGGCCGGCCGC
>JBBAVS010000037.1:0-31278 GCA_040397585.1 Pirellulales bacterium | reverse complement strand
AGAAACCTGCGGCCACTCCAGAAACCTGCGGCCACTTGTCCGGAGTGGGTGCAGGCTTGCAACCTGCACGACAGAGCCCAGCCGGCGCTGAGCATCCGCAGGTTGAAAACCTGCGGCCACTTCAGAAAACCTGCGGCCACTTCACGCACCTGCGGCCACGTCACGCGCCTACGGCCACTTCGCGAAATCGAATGCAAACCGCGTCAGGCCGGTGCGGTTTCCTTGGCCGTGTCGACGAGCGGCCAGAGGGCGTCGATGTCGCCCTTGAAGATGTCACCGATCAGGATGTCGGTGATCAGCGGCTTGGCATGGCCGTGATCGCGGACGAGTTTCCCGAAGTTCAGGCCGTCGTAGAAGCCGCAGACGAGCTTTCGCATCCGCTCCATTCCGGCAACGTAGTCCGGCCCCCAGCAGCCGAGGGCCGCCTCCGACACGTCATCCCGCTCCAGCCCCGCAGCGATCGCATCGGCCGCCTGCGCCCCGCTCTTGAGCGCCAGAAGGATGCCCGACGAGTAGAGCGGGTCGAGAAACCCGAACGCGTCGCCCACGAGCACCCAGCCATCACCCGCAACCTTCGACGAGCGGTAGGAGTATTCCTTGGCCGCCCGGTGTGGCGCCACCCGCTCGGCTCCGGCGATCCGCGGTTGCAGACCGGGGCACCGCATCACCTCCTCGGCGAAAATCTCGCCCAGGTCCTTGGTGTCGCGATTCTTGAACAGGTGATCGAAGGGGGCGACAACGCCGATGCTCGTGATGTCGTTCTGCAGCGGGATGTACCAGAACCAGCCGATCTTGCCGGCCGTCTGCATGACCAGCGTCGCTCCGGCGTCGCGGCCCTGCTCGCGGGCCGCCCCCTTGAAGTAGCTCCAGATGGCCGCCTTCTTGAGCACCGGATCCCACTGCCGAAGCCCGAGCCGGTCGAGGATCAGGCCGCTCTGCCCCGCCGCGTCGACCACGACGCGGCAGCGGACCTCCTCCTCGATGCCCGCCTCGTCGACCGTGCGCACGCCGACCGCGCGGCCGTTCTCGAAGAGCACGTCGAGCACCCGCACGCCCTCCCGCACGTCCACCCCGTGCCGCCGCGCATTGTCGAGCATCAGCTGGTCGAACTCCTGGCGTGTAACCTGCCAGGTCCGCGAGCTTTCGTGCGGCTTGTAATCGGCGAAGTAAAACGGTTCGGAGAGCCGCCCCTGCTCCGAAACGAACTGCACGCTGTGCTTCTCGACGAACGGGCCGCCCCGCAGCGTGGGCAGGATGCCGAGCCGGTCGAGCACCCAGAAGGTCTCGGGGATGAGCGACTCGCCGACGTGATACCGGGGGAACCGCTCCCGCTCGTAGAGCCTCACCCCCCGGCCCTGCTGGGCCACGAGCGTCGCCGTCGTCGCTCCCGCGGGGCCGCCGCCGATGACCACAACTTCGGGGGCGGATGCGCGAATCATGGAGGCACTCCTCGGAACCCCCCACCCCGGGCAGCCGGTGGGGCGGGAAACTCTAGCCGGCTGGCCGCGAGGCGGCCAGCCGGGCTCGTCGCATCAGGATTCGAACTGCCGCAGGGCCTCGATCGCCGCCACCGCGCGGTCGAGCCCACCGAGCCGGCTCACGGCCTTCTTGGCGGCGATCAGGTCTTCGACCGAGATCTTGGCCTTCGACTTGCCCGTCTTGCTCGCCTTGTTGGCCACGGCCACGGCCGCCGCCAGGGTGCCCGACTTGCGCCGCTTGCGGGGCCGGAATCCCATCCGCTTGAGCACCATGCTCACCTGCGGCGACGAGACCTCCACCCCCTGCTTCTTGAGGGCCGCGATGATCGTGACCGGACGCGGCTTCTCCCCCTTGGCCTTCATCGCCGTCGCGAGCTTGCGGATCTCCTCAGACTTGTTGACGTCGGCGGCAGGCTTCTTCTCGGCGGGCTTCTTCGGATCGGCCATAGTGGCTCCAGGTATAGTGCGGGAGATCAGAAATACGAACACAATATTACATTCGTGGTGCTACCACGACCATGTAACGTGATAACTTATTCTGCCTTCGCCAGCAACTACCCGGCCATTCATCCGTCCGATGCCCACGTCAGCCGAGCCGGCTCACCGCTCCTCCACGTCCGCTGGCCCGCGCCGCGGCCGGTCGGCGTGGTCGTGGAGCGAGATCAATCTGACGCTCGACATCGCCTTGCTCGTGGCCTTCGTGGCCCTGTGCACGGCCGCGGTGATCGTGCGGTTCGTGTTTCCTCCGGGGCCCGCCGCGAAAGGCTGGAGCCTGTGGGGCCTCGACTACGACGCCTGGAACGGCATCCAGTTCGGTCTCCTCGCCGTCCTCGCCGTCGGCATCCTCGTGCACGTGATGTTTCACTGGTCGTGGGTCTGCAACGTGCTCGCGGCGCGCCTCTCCGGCGACAAGCGGTCGCGGGTCGACGACGGCATGCAGACGATCTATGGCGTCGGCCTCTTGATCGTGCTCCTGAACCTGATCGGGATCACCGTCGCCGCGGCGATGCTCACGATCCAGGGACCGGCCTGACGGCCGCCGCGTCGTCCTCGGCTGCGTTGCAGAACGGGCAGCCGGCCGGCTCGGTGCCCGCGACGCTCACGAAGGCGCCGCCCCGCACGATCGAGACCACGCCCGTGGCCACGAGGCACCAGGCCGCCACCGCCTGCATGCGGCGTCTGCCGGCCGCACCGACCAGCGAGCCGCCGAGCCCGAGGGCCACGAGCGCGGGAATCGTGCCGGCGCCGAAGGCTGCCATCGTGATCATGCCCGCGACCACGTCATGCCGGCTGGCGGCGTAGGCCAGCATCCCGTAGAGCAGGCCGCAGGGCAGCAGTCCCGTGAACAGGCCCGCCACGAACACGTCCACCAGACCGCGGGCCGCGAGCAGGCCGCGAAAGGCGGCGCCGCCGGGACAGCCGCTGCCCGAAGCCACGCCCCGCGACCGGACCACGCCCGCCGCCAGGAGGCCCTGCCAGACGAGCACGACACCGGCGGCGATCGCCAGCACCGCGGGCACGTTCGTCCACACCGGCAGCGCGGCGCCGAGGCGGGCCGCCACGAAGCCCGCCGTCGCGCCCAGCACGGTGTACGTGAACACCCGGCCGAGCCCGTAGGCGACCTGCCGGCGGAGGTTCGTTCGCCAGTCGGCCGCGGCCGCCCCGATTGCGAGCACGAAGGGCCCGCACATCCCCAGGCAGTGCGCGGCGCCCACCATCCCCGAGACGACGAGCAACGGCCACTCCGGCACGGCGGTCATGCGACGGCCCTCGCCACGCCCGCGGCGAGCCCTTCGGGCCGCCTGGCAGCGGCCGGCGGCGGCTCCGGCTCGCGGGCCAGCGCCAAGGAGCCGCTGACCACGAGCAGGCTGCTGGCCACCATCGCCGCCGCCGCCAGCGCCGGATGCACGATGCCCGTCGCCGCCAGCGGGATGCAGGCGGCGTTGTAGCCGAATGCCCAGACGAGGTTCCAGCGGATCGTGCGGGCCGTTCTCCGGGCGAGATCGGCGAGCCAGGGCAGGTCGCCGAGATCGTCGCGCAGCAGGCAGATCGCCGCCGTCCACCGCGACACGTCGGCGCCGCAGCCCAGCGCCACCCCCACGTCGGCAGCAGCGAGCGCCGGCGCGTCGTTGGTGCCGTCCCCCACCATCACGGCCGGCGCGTGCTCCCGCACGAAGGCGAGTTTCTCCTCGGGGAGCAGCGGGGCCACGCACCGCATGCCGAGCGCTGCGGCGACGGCCTCCGCCCGGCGCTGCCGATCGCCGGAGAGCAGCCACGCCTCCGCGCCGCCAGAGCGCAGCGCCGCGATCGCGCCGGCGGCCTCGGGACGGATCGACTCGTCGAACGACAGCCGCCCCACGACGTGGTCCCCGATCGCGAGTCGGCACGACGGCCGGTCGGGATCGTCCGCGAGCTCGCCGGCCGGCGCCGCGGCGACCCAGCCGTCGCTGCCCAGCCGGACCAGGCTCCCGTCGGCAAGCCGGCCCTCGATCCCCCGGCCCGCCACCACGCGGACGTCGGCCATCGCGACAGCCGGCAAGCCCCGATTGGCCGCCGCGGCCGTGATCGCCTGCGAGAGCACGTGGGTCGAGCCGCGGGCGAGCGCGGCGGCGATGGCGAGCACGCGGTCGTCCGCGAACCCTGTGGCGACGCGGATCTCGCGGACCGCGAGGCCGGTCGAGAGCGTGCCGGTCTTGTCGAAGCAGAAGGTGGCCGCATCCCCCAGGCGGACGAAGGCATCGGCGTCGCGGACGAGCACGTGCCGCCGGGCGGCCTGGCCGACGGCCGCCCACAGGGCCATGGGTGTCGCCAGGCCGAGCGCACAGGGGCACGACACCACCACCACCGCGATCGCCGCCATGGTGCCCGCGGCGATGCCCGGCCCGGCCCAGCCACCCCGCCAGGCATGCATCACGAAGGTGGCGGCGGCCGCAACCACCACCAGCGGCAGAAACCAGGCTGCCGCCCGCTCCGCGAGCCGCTGGTGCCGCGTTCCCGCCGTCACCGCGGCGGTCACCGCGTCGATCAGCCGCTCGAGCGTGCCGGCGCCGGGCGCCGCCGTCACCTCCACCACGAGCGGGCCGTCCAGCACCTCGGTGCCGCTGGCCACCGCGTCGCCCGGCCCGCGGGACACCGGAATGCTTTCGCCTGTGACCGTCCGCTCGTCGATCGCCGACCGGCCTGCGACGATCCGCCCGTCGGTCGGCAGCCGCTCACCCGGCAGCACCCGCAGCCGATCACCGAGGGACACGTCGGCCAGCGGCACCGACTCCTCGGCCGGGGCCACCGCGCCGCCCGGCGTCGCCAGCCGCCGCACGTGGTCGGGCAGGAGCGTCCGCAGGTCCCGCAGGGCCTGGGTGGTGCGGAGCTTGCCGGAGGCCTCCAGCCACTTGCCGAGGGTCACGGCCACGAGCACCATGCAGGCCACCTCGAAGTAGACGTGGCCGCGGTCCATCACGACCGCGTGGACCGAGAGCAGGAACGCAGCCGCCACGCCGAGCGCGAGAAGGAGATTGAGCGACGGCCGCCCGCAGCGGAGCTCCCGGGCCGCCTCGCCGAACAGCGGACCGCCGAGCAGGATCATCACCGGGCCCGTGAACAGCAGGCAGGCATGCCGCGCCAGGCCGTAGAACGCGGCCGCCGCCGGCTCGGTGGCGGCGTCGCCCCGCTCCGACCAGAGAAGCATCGTGAACACCATCACGTTCATGGTGAAGAACAGCGCCACGCCGAGCCGAGTCATCATCCACCGCGACTCGCCGGTGTCCCCCTTGGCGGCCGTGATCGAGGCCGCGAACCGGCAGCCGAAGCAGCAGTAGCGGGGCCCGGCGAGGTCTGCCGCGGCCAGCGGCAGCCCGCAGTAGTCGCAGCCGGGGCTCGCCGCTCCCGCCGGCGAAGCGGCCGCGATCCTGGCATCCGCCGGCTGGCCGCGGGGCGTCACGGTCGTTGCATCAGTTCCACCTGCATCGCCGGCAGCAGGTAGCGGATCGTGTAGGTGACGGCGAACACCCAGAAGCCGATCCAGATCGCCCGCACGTACCAGGGGATGTCGTTGCCGACGTAGTCGTGATGGCGGTGCTCGGCCTCGGGGGTACTCGACGAGGCCGGCGGCGGGGAGAGGTCGGGCATGGCATCACTCCTCGGGTCAGGTGCTCGGTTCAACCACGCGCGTCGCCGTCGAGCAGCCGTTCGTTCTCCAGAAACTCCACCTTCGGCCGCTCGATGTCGCGAAACATCCCGTTCCACGCCGCCCAGAGGAGCATGCAGAAGAAGCCGGCGCTGGCGAGCAGGTAGTTGAGGATCGGCGCGACGGCGAACTCGCCGCCGGAGGCACCGCGGTAGATGTGGACGAACTCGACGAACTTCCCCAGGAAGCCGTACATGCTCGGGATCAGGATCAACACGGCCATGGCCGCCGTGACCCAGGCCTGACGGCGGCTCATGCCCGCCAGCGGCCGGACCGGGGGTGCCCCGCGGGCGACATCACTCACTCTTCACCTCCGCGAGCTCTTCGTAGTAGGGATACTCGTCGAGCCACGAGCCGAGCCACTGCACGTAGGTGATCACGGCCAGACCCCGGCGATTCGGCTTGTCGGGCGCGCCGTCGAAGAACCAGGGATATTCCGGCATCGGCGAGTTGTTCGACACGGTCCGCGGCCGGTAGAAGTGGACGGCGTGCCAGTCGTTGCCGCGGCGGCCGCCCTCGCGCGAGAGGTCGGGGCCCACCCGGCGGGTGCCGAACAGCACGGGCCGCTGCAGCTCGTTGTCATACTCCTCCGACTTGGACACCGGGCCATACCGCCGCGACTCGTTGGACACCGGCCGGACGAACTGGCTGTGGCAGTGCCAGCACCCCTCGCCCACGTAGATCTGCCGGCCGAGCCGCAGGGCCTCGGCGCACTTCTCCGCCGACACCTCGCCGAACGCGGCCTGGAACGACTCCGGGTACCGCTCCGCCAGGTCGGCGAACTGGTTGAGCACCTTCTGGTTCACCACTTCCTCGGCGGTCTGCTCGTGCCGGTCCTTGTACATCAGCATCGGCACCGCGCCGTTGCCGAGAAAGGCCAGCAGGAAGAAGCCGATCCCGGCGATGAAGAAGATGCCCGACTTGCTCTCGAACATGAACTGGCTCCGAATCCGGTGGGCGGCGTGGCGACGTCAGGCGGTGACCGAGGCGATCCGGCCGGCCGATGGCTCCGCGGCCTCGGCTCCGCGCCACGTCATCCAGAGGTTGTAAAGAAAGCAGAGCAGGCCCGCGAACATGGTCAGCCCGGCGAACACGCGGGTGATCCAGAACGGCTGCGACCCGTCGGTCGAGGCGTCCCACGGCTGGAGGCTCGCCCAATACCAGCCCTGAAACACGCCGGCGAGCGTGAGGTCGAGGAACATGACGAACAGGCCAGCGGACGAGAGCCAGTAGTGGTATTCGCAGAGCGTGCGGCTGTACCACGGGCGGCGCAGCAGCCGCGGGATGAGGTAGGTCATGATCCCGAACAGCCAGAGGCTGAACACCCCGAACATCACGAGATGGGCGTGGCCCACGACCCAGTCGGTGAAGTGGATCAGCTTCTGAAACGTGAGCGTGACCTGCAGGGCGCACTGGAAGCAGGTGATGAAGTAGAAGACCATCCCCGTGTAGAAGTAGCGGATCGGCAGGTTCGTGAAGAACTCCGAGCCCTTCTTGCCGAGGGTCCCGAAGAAGTTGATCACCACCGTCGCCACCACGAGTTCCACCGCGATCGTGGAGATCACCGCCCCATACTGCAGGAACATCGGGATCGGCGTGTAGAGGAAGTGGTGGATGCCCTGGAGCGGATAGAAGAAGGCCAGCCCCCAGAAGCCCACCAGCGAGAGGCCGTGGCTCCAGATCGGCCGCTTCAGCAGGATCGGCACGAAGTAGTACATCAGCCCCCAACCCAGCGGCGTCACGAACAGCCCGACGAGGTCGTGGATGAAGAGCCCGCCGATCGCCCCGGCGCTCGTGCCGGCCACGGCGTATTCGGGAAGCAGGTTGCCCATGGCATAGGTCAGGAACGTCCAGACGAAGGCCGCCATGAAGTACCAGAGCGTGACGTACATCGGCCCCTTGCTCCGGCCGATCGGGACCATGAAGTTCACCGCCACGAGCGCCAGCCCGAGCAGGGCCACGGGGTCGATCCAGAAGGGCGTCTCGCCCCACTCGACCCCCTGGGCGCCGAGATTCATCGGTAGGTGCCACTGCTTCGCCAGGTCGAGGAGCCAGGGCTGATCCTGGAACGTGGGGCCGAAGATGATGCCGACCGCCGTGAGCCCGACGATCACCTGCCAGGCCACGAAGATGAACCAGCTCAAGGACCGGCTCGCCACCTTGTGGAACGTGAGCCGCGGCACGACCCAGTGAAGCGTGCCGAGGAACGCATTGGCGAGAAACCCGTAGGCCACGGCGTTGGTGTGGATCATCCGCCAGCGGCCGGGCGAGAGCAGCTCCACGCCGGTGAGCGGATTCCAGTGCACCAGCTGCAGCGCCACGAGGAGCCCGGCCGACATCGACACCGTCAGGAAGGTGAGCGCGGCGACGTAGTAGCAGAGGATGATCCTCTCGTCGACGAGGTCCTCGTGCGTGGGATGGACGGTCGCGGCCGTGCGGCTGGCGGTCATGACTGCTCCGTCTGCAGGCGGTAAGGCTGGAACAGGCCCCACGGATAGATCAGGGCCATCGTCCAGCCGAAGACGAGGTGCGTGGCGAGCGCCACCCACCACGGAAGCTCCTTGTTGTCCACGATCCAGCTGCCGCCGAAGAGCAGCGGCTGGAGCCAGGCGATCAGGCCGTAGAAGTTGACGAGCCACACCGCCACCGCGATCGCGGTCGCCCAGACGAGCCGCCCCAGCAGGCCGGCATCGGCGGCAAACCTGGTGAGAATCACATGGAACACGATCCCGAGCAGCATGCCGGTGGCGATGTAGAGCACGCAGCCCAGCGCCAGGGCGAGGCCGTTGTCGAAGGCGGGATCGAGCGCCCGCCCGCCGAGGCCGAACGTCAGGTAGACGCGGATCAACTGCAGCGGATCCTTGCCGGCCACGCTCGCGCCGATGATGTTGAACATCAGGCTCACGAGCGCCGCCACCATCCCCAGGAAGAAGCCCGCGGTGGCGTAGTAGGTGAGGTAGTAGCCCCGCTTCGCCCAGCTGGCGACAGCGGCGCCGAACTCCTCCGCATCGACCTCGGCCTCGATCCGCGCGGCCTCCTGCTGGAGTTCCGCGAGCCGGGCTTTCTTGGCGGCGACGTCGGCGAGGATCATGGCGTGCTCCCGGCGGCCACGGCCCGCAGCGTGTCGTCGATCGCCTGCTGGGCGTCGTCGGGCACGCCGTCGTTCTCGATCACGGCCGTGATGAAGTGGACGAGATGCCAGATCCGGTCCGACCGCTGCTCGGGCGTCTCACCGATGGCCGTGTTGGGGTCCTTCGAGGAGGGCATCGGCGTGCCGTTGATGCCCGAGTAGATCCGGCGGTAGATGTCGATCGGCCGGCGGCCCCCGTGGAGCATGCCCATCGCGAGGTTGGCCGGATAGGCCGTGCGGCCCCAGATGTCCTGCCCCACGTCGGCCGACTTGCTGCCCCGGGCGTTCGGCCCGTGGCACTTCACGCAGGAGAACTCGGCGAACGCCACGGCCCCCTTCTGGATGGTCTCGGGCGTCCGCGGCGGATCGACCGTGACGGGCCTGATGATCTCCCCCTCGGCGCGGTCCCAGGAGTCGGAGATCGCCTGCACGAATTCCGCGACGGTCTCCGGATCGAAGTCGTCGTTCTCGTCGAGCTCGTCCGTCGCCTCGCGGATCAGGTCGATCTCCAGCTGGCCGCGGGCGGAGAGCACCTGCACGTAGTCGAGCACCGCCTCCGACTCCTCGTCGGAGAGAAAGCGGAACGCCGGCATCGAGGTGCCCTTGGCGCCGTACTTGAGAATCCGCCGCAGATCCTCGCGGCGCGGCTTCGAGCCTCGCGGTGTCGAGATGAACTTGAAGACGCCGTTGCGGTAGTCACGCGGAGGCGGGTTGAGATAGGCGCCGGCCGGCCCCTTGCCGTCGCCAGTCGTTCCGTGGCATCCGGCGCACTGCTTCGTATAGACCTCATGGCCGAGTTGGAGATGGCGGCGGTCGTAGCCGGCCTTGTCGAGCCGCGGGATCGCCTCGACGGCCGCCGAGTCGCTGGCCGCCGCGGCCGGAGCCGCGGCCGCCGGATCGGGCAACGCCATCCGGGGATTGCTGGGCGTGCCATGAAACATCGCCAGGTAGTCGGCGATCTGGGCCTTGTGCTTGGCGGGCAGGTCGAGCTTCTCGGCCTCGGCCCGGAGCGTGTAGGCGACGTCGGGTGCCCGCGAGCAGCCCGCCGCCACCAGGGCGATGGCACAGAGCCCGAGGGAGCGAACGAAAACGTGAGGCATCATCGTGCGGCCAGGTGGTCCATGGCGACAGGGATTCTCTGTCGTGAAGGTAAGCCGCGGCGTGCAGGACCACAACCATGATGCCGCTGGTTTTCGCGGCGAATTGCGACATGCGGCGTTGCGAAAAATACCGCACGGGCGAAGACCGCGGCGGCGATCAATCCTGCAGATTGAACAGCCGCTTGAGCGCGTCGAGCAGCCCGTGGGGCGGACCGGAATGGCTCTCGTTCCGTAGCGATGCCAGCGGCGGGTGCAGCATCTTCGCCGCATACCGGTCGAACGCCTGCCGGATTTCGTCGCGCTCCGCCTCCGCGAGATGCGGGAGGCGGCGAAACAGCCGGTCGAGCTCCGCTTCGCCCGTTTCCGTCCACCCCGCCCGCAGCTGCTCGATGACTGGCGCCGTGGTGCGGTGGTGCATGTCGCCCATGAAGCGGCGGGCCTCCTCGTCCACGATCGCGAGCGCCCGGGGCAGCTCCCGCTGCCGGCTCCGGCGGTTGGCCGCGCACGCCGCGGCGAGGTCGTCCACGCAATACAGCCAGACGCCCGGTCGTGCGCCGATCCGCGGGTCGAAGTCGCGGGGCACGGCGAGATCGAGCACCACCAGCGGCCGCCCCTCCCGCCGAGCCTCGACCCGCGCGAAGACCTCGAGCGGCACCACGTGATCGCTCGCGCCGGTCGTGCTCACCACGAGGTCGGCGTCGGCGAGCTCGCGTTCCAGCCGGTCGAACGCCGCCGGCCGGGCGTCGAGCCGGGCCGCCAGCTCGTCGGCCCGGGCTGCGGTCCGGTTCACGATCACCACATCCCGTGCCCCGGCCGCGCGGAGATACCGCAGGGTCTCGGCCGCCATCTTGCCGGCACCCACGAGCAGCACCCGCTTGTCGTCGAACCGCTCGAACACGCCGCTGGCGAAGTCGGCCACCGCCACGCTGGGAATCGAGACCCGCTCCTTGCCGAGGGCCGTCTCCGAGGCGACCCGCTTCGCGGTCCGCAGCGCCGCCTGGAACAGGCCGGCCGTGAGCGGGCCCGAGGTGCGGCTGTCCTGCGCGATCGCCCAGGCCTGCTTCACCTGGGCGAGGATCTGCGGCTCGCCGAGCACCATGCTGTCGAGCCCCGCCGCCACGCCGAACAGGTGGCGGACCACGGCGTCGTCGTGCTCGCGGGCGAGCAAGGGCCCGAGCGCCGCGGCGTCGATCCCGCGACACTCGGCCAGAAACGACACGAGCTGCTCGGGCGGCGGCGCGGCCGCAGCGTTCTCGCCGGCGGCGTAGAACTCGACGCGGTTGCAGGTGGAGAGCAGCACGCCCTCGCGGCCCGGAAAGCGGTCGCGAAACCGCGCCAACGCCTCGGCGGCCTGCTCCGCCGAGAAGGCGAGCCGCTCGCGCAGCGCCAAGGGCACGGTGCGGTGCGTGCCTCCCACGAGGGCGAGCGTCATGGCGACTCCCCGGCCGCGGCCTGCACCGCCGGCGGCCTGCCGTGCCGCGTGGAGCCGAGCACGCCCCAGGCGATGCTGGCGGCGAGCACGGCGAGGCTCACCAGCGCCAGCCTGGCCGTCGTCCGACCGCCGCCGGGCCGCCGCTGGGCGGTCGCGGCGATCCGCGCGGCGATCACCAGCCAGATGACGACCGCGGCCATGCGCACCACCACCGGATCGGTCCAGGGCACGGTCTCCAGGAGGCCGCGGCGGTGGTTGACCGCGTTGAGCACCATCCCGGAGGCGAAGCCGGCCGCAGCGGCCCAGGCGGCGACGGCCGGCGTGCGGGCGGTGACGTGAGCCAGCCGCTCGAGGCTCGGCATGCGGAAGCCACGGACCGGCGCCTCCTTGCGGGCGAGGCGTGCCGCCTGGAGGAGCCACATCAGCCCGGCGATCGCCCCGAGCACCACGCTCACGCTCCACACGAGGTGCAGCCCACCGTGGATCCGTCCCCAGAACAGCGACGCGGAGTCGTGGAGGAACGGCTCGCGACTGGCGAGGGTCGCCGCGCCCACGAGGCCCAGCACGATCGGCAGCAGAAACAGACCGACCGGCGTCCGCGGGTTCGCGATCGTCAGCCAGAGGTAGCCGGCCGCGAGCAGCCAGGCCGCCAGTAGATACCAGTCAAAGGGGCTCGAGAGGGGGGCCGCGCCCCCATCCACCGCCCGCCAGACGAGGAACAGCGTGTGGGCGAACAGGCCCGCCGCGGCGAAGGCCACCATGGCCGCGCCGCGGACGCCGGAGCGAAACGCGAGCCGCGACGCCTCGCACGCCAGTGCCACCGCGTAGCTCGCCGCAAAGCAGACGATGGAGATGCCGGAGAGGAATGCAGCCATGCGATGCCCGGGCGGATCGAGAGTCATCTCATTGTAGTTGGCAAACCCGTCCTGCGGATGGCCCGGGCCGGGCATATACTCGCCTCGATGCCTGCCGCGCCCTCCCCCTCACCGCCCGCCGCCCCGCTCCTGCTGCGGGCCTGCCGCCTCGAGCCGGTGGAACGCACGCCCGTCTGGCTGATGCGGCAGGCGGGCCGCTATCTCCCCGAATACCGGGCCATCCGCGACACGGTCGGCTTCCTCGAGCTCTGCAAGAATCCGCGGCTCTGCGCCGAGGTGATGATCGCCACGGTCGAGCGGCTCGGCGTCGATGCCGCGATCATCTTCAGCGACCTGCTCCCGATCCTCGAGCCGATGGGGCTCGATCTCGAGTTCGCCCACGGCGAGGGCCCGGTGATCCACAACCCCGTGCGGTCGGCGGACGACGTCGGCCGGGTGCTCGAACTCGACGACCTCTCCCGCCTCGGCTTCGTGATGGACACCGTCCGGGCCACGCGGGCCGGCCTCGACGCCTCGATCCCCGTGATCGGCTTCGCGGGCGCTCCGTTCACGCTCGCCGGCTACTGCATCGAGGGGGGCACGAGCAAGTCGTGGCTGCTCACCAAGTCGTTCATGGTCCGGCACGAGTCGGCCTGGCACGACCTCATGGACCGGCTCGCCCGCGGGGTGAGCCGCTACCTCGTGGCGCAGATCGACGCCGGCGCGGAGGTGGTGCAGCTGTTCGACAGCTGGGTCGGCTGCCTCGGCCCCGACGACTACCGGCGCTACGTCCTCCCGCACAGCCGCACGGCGCTGGCCGAGGCGGCGGCGCGGGTGCCCACGATCCACTTCGCGACCGGCAACCCGGCGCTCCTGCCGCTGCTCCGCGAGGCGGGTGGCTCGGTGATCGGCATCGACTGGCGAATCGATCTCGACGAGGCCTGGCGGACGGTGGGGCATGATCGCGCGGTGCAGGGCAACCTCGATCCGGTCATCCTCCTCACCGACCGCGACACGGTCCGCCGGCGGACGCAGGAGGTGCTCGCTCGGGCCGCGGGCCGGCCGGGCCACATCTTCAACCTCGGCCACGGCATCCTCCCCGGCACGCCGGTCGAGAACGTGCTGGAACTCGTGGCGACCGTGAAGGGGGCCTGATCCAGGCGCCCGGCGGTGCCCACGAAGGCCGCCCTCGCCAAACGCGGCCGCGGCGGGGTACAACAACGTGCTGCGCCCGCGGGACCCCGCTCGGGTCCGGTTCGCCGCAGCGTGTCTTTCGACCCTCCGAACCGGCAGCATGAAGACCCTCGAGCAGCGCCTCTTCCATCTCTTTCCCCCGGCTGACGTCGCCAAGGCCCGCACGCTCACTCCCGCCTCCGTCGCCTGCCCGCGGGTCGGCCAGGTGCGGGCCACCGTCGTCGGCGACGATGGCGACGAGCACGAGGTGGAACTCGAGCTGTCGGCCCATCGCCGCGGCGGGATGACGCTCGAGACCCACTGCACCACGTCCGCCGGCCGTGCCGGCCGGCCGTGCGCCGTGCTCGCCGCCGTGCTGCTCGAGGTCGATCGCCGCCGGCTCTTGTCGGGCATCCACGATCAGACGCCGGTCACGCTCGACATCGTGGCCGACGACGTGCCGGAGGCGGGCGGCGCCGACATGGAGGACGACAGCGCCGAGGAGTCGAACGACGGCGCCGATCCCGACGCCGTGGTCGTCCCGACCTGGACGCCCCCGCCGACGCTCAGGCGCAGCGGCGAGCGGCTGCCGGCCTGGGCGACCGAGCTCGAGGAGCGCCGCCGGCTCGTCGAGCCGGCCGTCCGCGCCCACGGCCTGTCGATTCCCGACCAGCGGCGCGCCGGCGGAGCGCTCGTGTTCCTGCTCGACCTCGCAGCGTCATCGGAAGCGCGGGCCGCGGTGCTGGTGCCGGCCCGCATGCAGCTCGACGTCGCCGGCAACACCACCGGCCGTCCCCGGCCGATCGTCCTCGGGCCCGAAGAGGTCGAGCTCGACCAGCTCGATTCCCAGGAGCGGCTGATCGTCGAGCAGCTCGTCGGGGCGGCCGCTGCCGGCGGCCACGGGCTGCCAGAGCCGGTCGAACGAAGGTCGATCGCCCGGATCGTGGTCAGCCCGCGGTCGGCCGCCAGCCACTTGGCCATGCTCTGCGAGACCGGTCGGCTCGTGGTGCAGCCGGAGCCGCGCCGCGACCCGGAGCGGGTCGTGCCGATGACCTGGGACGGCGGCCAGCCCTGGGAGTTCGCCTTCGTGCTCGAGCCCGACGACGACGATCTCCGGCCCGCGAAGGGCGGCAGCCACGGCGACGACGAGCCGCTGCCACGACCGGCGAAGGCCACGCTCCGCGGAATGCTCGTCCGCGGCAGCCAGCGGAAGCAGCTCGGCGAGCCGAAGGCGGTGCTCCGCGCCGGGCTCGTGGTCTTCGCCGACCGCATCGCCAGGCTCAAGGCCAGCGACGACGCCGACAGCGGCGCGATCTCGTCGGGCTGGCTCGAGCAGTTCGAGCGCCGCGGGCCGATCGAGGTGGCCGGCGCGCATGTGGACGGCCTGATCGAGCGGCTGGCCCTCCTGGCCGACGTGCCGCGGCTGGTGCTGCCCGCCTGGACCGGCTGGCGGATCGAGTCGGGCGTGCCCCGGCCGAAGCTCGTCCTCGACGATTCGCCCGCCGTGTCGCTCGACGCGGTGCCGGGCGAGCGGCGGCGGCAGCAGCCCCGCGTGCAGCTCGCCGGCCGGATCTGGTTCGACTACGCCGGCCTGGCGATCGCCGCCGACGATCCGGCGGGGGGCGCCGCCAATGCCACCGACCGCGTCTTCATCCGCCGCGACCGGGCCGCGGAGCGAGAGGCGCTCGCGCTCTTGCCGCGGCATGGCGCCTCCGCGGCCCGCGGCCAGTCGCTCGATGGCTCACCCGCCGCCCACCACGTGGAGATCGCGCGGAACCGGCTCGACACGTCGGTGTCGCAGCTGGCCGCCGCGGGCTGGCTCGTGGAGGTTGCCGGCCGCCGCTACCGCCCCGCCGGCAGCGTCGCCTGGAACGTGACCAGCGGCATCGACTGGTTCGAGCTCTCCGCGGCCATCGACTTCGGCGGCGTGACGGCCGAACTGCCGGCGCTGCTCGAGGCGATCGCCAAGGGGAGCCGGTCGGTCGAGTTGCCCGACGGCTCGATCGGCATCCTGCCCGACACGTTCGCGCAGGAACTCGCGCCGATGGCGGCCTTGGCGCAGAAGCACGACGGCAAGCTCCGCTACGGCCGGATCCAGATGGCCCTGCTCGACGCCCTGCTCGCGGGGCAGCCCCGCTCCAACGTTGACGAGGCGTTCGACCGGCTCCGGGAGCAGCTCGCCGCCGGCGAGCGGCCGGAGGCGGAGCCCGAGCCGCCCGGGTTCCAGGGCACGCTCCGCCACTACCAGCGGGAAGGCCTCGGCTGGCTCGTGTTTCTCGAGTCGCTCGGTCTGGGGGGCTGCCTCGCCGACGACATGGGTCTCGGCAAGACGATCCAGGTGCTGGCGCTGCTCGCCCGCCGTCAGTCCGACGTCCGGGCCGCGGGCATCCCCCACCGCCCCACGCTCGTGGTCGTGCCCCGCAGCCTGGTCTTCAACTGGATGGACGAGGCCCGCCGGTTCGCGCCGGGCCTGCGGGTGGCCAACCACACCGGCACCACGCGGGCCGACGAAACGGGCACGCTCGCCGACTGGGACATCGTGATCACGACCTACGGCACGCTCCGCCGCGACATCATCGCCCACCGTGAGACCGAGTTCGACTACGTGATCCTCGACGAGGCGCAGTCGATCAAGAACGCCGCCAGCCAGGCGGCGAAGGCCTGCCGGCTGCTGCGGGCCCGGCATCGCCTGGCCCTCACCGGCACGCCGGTCGAGAACCACATCGGCGAGCTGTGGAGCATCTTCGAGTTTCTCAACCCCGGCCAGCTCGGCAGCGCCGCGCGGCTGCGAAAGTTCCTCGCCGACGGCCGCGGCAGCTCCGACATCGTGGCCCGCGCCGTCCGCCCCTACCTGCTGCGGCGGACGAAGTCGCAGGTGCTCTCCGACCTCCCGGAGAAGACCGAGCAGACGCTGTTCGTGGAGCTCGGCGAGACCCAGCGGAAGGCCTACGACGAGCTCCGCGAGCACTTCCGCGCGGAACTCGCCGGCCGGATCGGCCGCATGGGCATCGGCCGGTCGCGGATCGCGGTGCTCGAGGCGCTGCTGCGGCTGCGGCAGACCGCCTGCCACCAGGGACTGGTCGATCACTCTCGGGTTGACGAGTCGTGCGCCAAGCTCGACACGCTCCTCGAGCAGCTCGACGAGGTGCTCGACGAGGGGCACAAGGTGCTCGTGTTCAGCCAGTTCACCAGCTTCCTGGCGATCCTCCGCCGGCGACTCGACGAGAAGAAGACGGTCTACGAATACCTCGACGGCCGCACGACCGACCGGCAGGCCCGCGTCGTCCGCTTCCAGGAGGATCCGGATTGCCGGCTGTTCCTCGTGAGCCTCAAGGCGGGCGGCCAGGGTCTCAACCTCACCGCCGCCGACTACATCTACATCCTCGATCCCTGGTGGAACCCGGCCGTCGAGGCCCAGGCGGTCGATCGCGCCCACCGCATCGGCCAGACCCGCCGCGTGTTCGCCTACCGGCTGATCGCCCGCGACACGGTGGAGGAGAAGATCCTCGCCCTCCAGGACCGCAAGCGGGAACTGGCCGAATCGATCGTGGCGGCCGACGAGAGCATGATCGCGAGCCTGACCCCCGAGGACGTCGAACTGCTGCTCTCGTAGCCGATCCAGCCGGCCCTCACGAAATCCTCACGATTCGATCCGACGATTTCGCGAACTATGCTCACTCGCGACAGTCGATCGACGCCCCGGGCGGACGCGCTGGACATGCCCCACAGGAATCGCGATTCGCAGAAACCGGCGAAGCCGCGGGTGCTCGTCGTGGACGACGAGGACGACCTGCTGGAGCTGGTCCGCTACAACCTCGCCAAGGACGGCTACGAGGTCGAGTGCGTGGGCAGCGGCGAGCAGGCGCTGCTCTCCGCGCGGGCCAATCCTCCCGACCTCGTGGTCCTCGACCTGATGCTGCCGGCCGTCGACGGCCTGGAGGTCTGCCGTCGCCTCAAGGCCGACGCGAAGACCCGCGACGTGCTGATCGTGATGCTGACCGCGAAGGGGGAGGAGGCCGACATGGTGGCCGGCCTCGAACGCGGCGCCGACGACTACATCGCCAAGCCGTTCAGCCCCCGCGTGCTCTCGGCCCGGGTCCGGGCGCTGCTCCGCCGCGAGGAGACCCGGCGGCTGGAGGAGCGGGAGGTCACGATCGACGTGCACGAGCTCTCGATCCATCCGGGCCGCCATGAGGCGACGCTCGCCGGCCGGCCGCTGGAGCTCACCTACACCGAGTTCGCCCTGCTCACGTTCCTCGCCAAGCGGCCCGGGTGGGCCTTCAGTCGCGCCCAGATCGTGGATGCCGTCAAGGGCGCCGACTATCCGGTCACCGAGCGGTCGGTGGACGTGCAGGTGGCGGGCCTGCGGCGGAAGCTCGGCGACCACGGCCACTATGTCGAGACCGTCCGCGGCGTCGGGTATCGGTTTCGGAAGTGACGACGGGCTGCCGCGGCCGGTGGCTTTCCGGCGGCGTCCACGGCTGACACACTGGTGAGCGGCCGCAGCGGCACGCCGCTCGCCCGGTCTCGACCGCCGACAGGCCCGGCTTTCCCCCACGCCGCGCGACACCCGCTCGCGACGCCACCGCATGCCCCGCAACCGCTTCGTCTGGCACGTGTTTGGGGGCTTGTCCGCGATCGTGGCCGCCACCGCTGCCGCGGCGTTCTGGATCGCGAGCATCCAGCTGGCCGGACTGGCCGACGCCGCCCTCCGCGACCGGCTCACCGACGTCGGCCGCGGACTCGCCGCCGCGACGCTCGCCGCGGGCGGGGGCATCGACCATAGCAGCTTCGAGGCCGGGGCCCGCAGTCTGCGGGAATCGAGCCGCATCGACTGCCGCCTGATCGACGGCATCGACGCCACCGGCACTGATGACACCGACGACACCATCGCGGCGGCCCGCCGCGATGGCATCGCCAGCCGCAGCCGCTACGACAGCGGCTCGGGCCGGCGGTCCCTCGAGGTGGCGGTGCCGGTGCCAACCAGTCCGCGGAGTGTGATCCTCGTCACCGGTGATGCCGCCAGCTCCGACCGCACGCTGGCGGAGTGGCAGCGGACGCTCCTGCTCGGCTGCCTGGCCGTGACCGCCGTAGCGGCGGCGATCGCCTATGCCCTCGCCCGCCAGCTCGCCCGCCCGCTCGACGGCCTGCGGGCCGCGGCGGCCCGGCTCGCCTCCGGCGACGTCCGCGCCGATCCGCCGGCGACGGACGTGGCGGAGTTCGCCGACCTCGCCACCGCTCTGGTCCGCCTCCGCGAGCAGCTCGTCGAACGCGGTCTGACGATCGGTCGCCAAGACACGCAGCAGGAGGCCGTTCTCGGGAGCATGATCGAGGGCGTGCTGGCGATCGACGGCCGCCGGCGAATCCTCGGCATCAATCGGGCCGCGGCCGACCTGCTCGACGTGGAGGCCGACGCGGCGGCGGGCCGGCCGATGCAAGACGTGATCCGCAACCCCGATCTGCGGCGGTTCGCCCTCACCGCCATCGACTGCCGCGAGCCCGTCGAGGACGACCTCCTGCTCCGCGGCGTCCGCGACCGCACGATCCGCCTCCGCGGCACCGCCCTCCGCGATGCCTCGGGCGACGGCGGCGCCGTGATCGTGCTCAACGACGTGACCGAGGTGCAACGGCTGGAGCACGTCCGCCGCGACTTCGTCGCCAACGTCTCGCACGAGCTCAAGACCCCGGTGGCATCGATCAAGGGATTCGTCGAAACGCTCCTCGACGGGGCCCTCGACGACCACGCCGACGCTCGGCGGTTCCTGGGGATCGTCTCCCGGCAGGCCGACCGGCTCGCGTCGATCATCGAAGACCTGCTGGCGCTCTCGCGGATCGAGCAGAGCGAGACCAGCGGCACGCTGCCGCTCGAGCGGCAGCCGCTCGCCGGCCTGCTCGTCGCCGCCACCGACGACTGTCGGCCGCGGGCGACGGAGCGGTCGATCCGTGTGGAGCTTGCCTGCCCACCAATGCTGATGGTCACGGTCAACGGCCCGCTCCTCGAGCAGGCGGTGATCAATCTCGTGGACAACGCGATCAAGTACAGCGAGCCCGGCAAGACCGTCTGGCTCTCGGCCGATGCCGATGCCGACGGCACCGCGATTCGCGTCCGCGACGAGGGCTGCGGGATCGCCGCGGAGCATCTGCCCCGGCTGTTCGAGCGGTTCTACCGGGTCGACAAGGCCCGGAGCCGCAACCTTGGCGGCACGGGTCTGGGCCTCTCGATCGTCAAGCACATCGTGCAGGCCCACGCCGGCACGATCGCGGTGGAGAGCACACCCGGGGTGGGCACCACCTTCACGATCCGCCTGCCGGCCGGCTGACGGCGCGGCGGCCGCGCGACCTCACGCCGTCTGCTTCTTGGCGTGGAAGTCGAGGATCTGCTGCCAGGCGCCTTCGGGCGTCTCCGCGTAGCTGAACAGGTCGAGGTGCCGGTCGGCGATCACCCCGGAATCGGCCAGGAACTGGAAGTCGATCACGTTCGACCAGTAGTCGCGGCCGTAGAGGATGATCGGCACCGGCTGCATCCGGTGGGTCTGCCGGAGCGTGAGCGTCTCGAACATCTCGTCGAGCGTGCCGAAGCCCCCGGGGAAGAGCACGACCGCGGCGGCCCGGAGGATGAAGTGGAACTTCCGCAGGGCGAAGTACTTGAACTGGAAGCAGAGCTCGGGCGTGATGAAGGGGTTGGGCTGCTGCTCGGCCGGCAGCTTGATGTTGAGGCCGATCGACTTGCAGCCGACGTCGAAGGCGCCACGGTTGGCCGCCTCCATGATCCCGGGGCCGCCCCCGGTGATGACCACGAAGTCGCGCTCGTCCTCGCACTGGTTGTCGATCGACACGATCCGGGCGAAGGTGCGGGCGTCGTCGTAGTAGCGACACATCGAGAGCAGCCGCTCGGCCCGTTCGACCTCGCGGGCGAGGGCCCGGTCGGCCGGGGCGGCCTGGGCGGCCCGGCGCGATTCGAAGAGCCGCCGCTCGGCGGCCGAGCGATCGACGATCTGCGTGCCCCCGAACACGATCACGGTGGACTTGATGTTGTCGGCCTGGAGCGCGAGTTCGGGCTTGCCCAGCTCGAGGAGCATCCGCACGCCCCGCATCTCCTCCTGCGTGAGCAGCTCGCGGTCGTCCTGCGCCAGCGAGTAGCTGGGCGAGGTGAGGATCCGCTCCATGTTCTCGGCCACGAGCGCCACGTCGTCGCCGAGCACGGTGTCGGGAAGGATGCTGCAGGCCTTCCCGGTGGCCTTCTCGCCGGGGGCGGTCGTGTCGTGCTTGGGCTTCTTCGCCATGGTGCCTCCTGGGTGGGCGTCGTCTGGGGAATCGTAGGCGGGTCAGTCCAGCTCGGCCTCCTCGCCGAGCCTGGGAATGTGCACGTCCCAGCCGCGCCGGGAGCGGATGAACTCAGCCATGCCCGTCGCCGCGGGGGGCTCCCCGTGGACGAGGAACGTGCGGCGGGGAGCCGCCATGGTTCCCAGCCAGCGGTCGAGTTCGTGCCGGTCGGCGTGGCCCGAGAGGGCGTCCACCTGCCGCACCACCGCCCGCACCGGCACGTCGCGGCCGTGGATCCGCAGGAACTCGGCCCCTTCGATCAGGTTGCGACCCCGCGTGCCCTTGGCCTGGTAGCCGGCCACGAGCACCGTGGTCTTCGGGTCGGGAAGCCGCCGCGCCAGGTGATGGAGGATGCGGCCGCCGTTCATCATTCCGCTCGACGCGATCACGATGCCCGCTCCGTGGTGGCCGTTGATCGCCTTCGACTCGTCGGCCGTCTTCGCCATCCGCACGAAGGGGCTGGCGAGCGACTCGGCCACGCCCTGCATCTTGGCCTCGCTGAAGTCGTGCTCGTCGCGGTGCTTGCGAAACACCGCCATGGCATCGACGGCCATCGGCGAATCGACCCAGATCGGCGTCTCCGGCACCCGGCCGGCCGCCATCAGCGTCCGCAGCAGATACACCAGCTGCTGGCAGCGACCGATCGCGAACGAGGCCACGAGCATCATCCCGCCGCGCCGAATCGCCTCGTTGGTCACCTTCTCGAGCTCGTCGAGCGGCCGCGCGGGGGTGTGGTCGCGGTCGCCGTAGGTGCTCTCGCAGAGAAGATAGTCGCAGTCCGGGGGCGAGATCGGGTCCTTGTAGAGCGGCGCGTCGAAGCGGCCCACGTCGCCCGAAAACACGATCCGCACCGGCGCACCCCCCTGGTCCCGCGCCGCCTCCATCTCGATGAACGAGCTGCCGAGCATGTGGCCGGCCTCGTGATAGCGGCAGCGGATGCCGGCGGCGGGCTCGAACCATGTCTCCCGGGCGATCGGACGGACGAGCCGGAGCACGCGATCGACATCCTTCTCCTCGTAGAGCGGGAGGGCCGGCGCGTGCTTGGAGTAGCCCTTGCGGTTGGCGTAGAGGGCGTCTTCCGCCTGGCACTTCGCCGAATCGTAGAGGAGCAGGCCGAGCAGGTCGGCGGTGGCCGGCGAGGTGTAGATCGGGCCCGCGAAGCCCTCCCGGCCCAGCCGCGGCAGGTAGCCCGAGTGATCGATGTGGCCGTGCGTGAGCACCACGGCGTCGATCGAGTCGGGCCGCACGGGGAAGCGATCCCAGTTCTTCTCGCGGAGCTCCTTCTCGCCCTGGAAGAGGCCGCAGTCGATGAGCACGCGGCTGCCCGCCGCATCGACGAGATGCCGCGACCCCGACACCACCCCCGCCGCTCCGAGAAACGTCAGCTTTGGCATGCATGCCCCCTGTGGCGGGCTTGGCCGCCCTTGTTGCGTGATCACGAACCACCGCCGTCGGACGGCGTCGCCAGCGGCGACCGTCCGGGCCGCGTGTGCCCGGCGAAGGCGACGGTGCCCTCGCCGATCGACAGCGACTCGAGCCAGTGGCTCATGCCGCCCGACTCGTGCGTGGAAGGAATGTACACGACGAGCACGGTGCGGCCGTCGAGCCGCCGGACCGCGGTCACCATGCCGATCTGGTCGAACCGCCGGCGGATCGCGCCGAGCACGAGCCCCCGGGGCAGCGGCAGGCTCCCCAGGCGGGCGTCTTCGACCACGATCCCGAGCTGGTTCGGCTCCCGGAGCTGCACCTCGGCCACGAGCACCGCCACCGTCGAAGCGAGGCCCGCGCCCAGGCGAAGGGCGGCATGAACCCGGCGCGGGGTGAACCGGAGCCTGGGATTCGCCACGGCCTGCGGCAGCAGGCGGCCGTGATTGCGGGGGAGGTCGCTGGCAAGCCAGGCGTTGATGTCGTGCTCGGAGAACGCCGCCTCCCAGCTCCCCTCGCGGACGAACGAGGCATGCAGCGCCGAGACGTCGCTGACGAGCCGACGGGCCGAATCCTCCGCCCCCTCGATCGCCAGCCGCTGGCGGTAGAACTCGGGCACACGGGTGGCGGCAAACCCGGCCATGGCCACCGCGCCCGCCGCGAGCGTCGCCAGCACCAGCGCCAGCCGCAGCACCGACCGCCGCCTCGTCGGGCTCGCTGCGACGACCGCATCTTCGGCATCCGGCTGGACGCCGGCCTCGGTCAAACTCATGACGTGATTCTGCCCGACGGCGGCGGAATCCGACAGCGGCGATTCGGCCCCTGGACACGAGCCCCGGGAAACAAGCCCCCAGACTCCGGCCCCCCCGGAATCAAGCCGCCGGAACCGTGGATTCCACGGCCCGGCGGCCCGATTCCAAGCACCTCGCAGCCGCCCGCCAGCCGCCGTAACGTCGGACGCCATAACGTCGGACGACTGGTGCATGATGGCCCTCGACCGCCGTCAGCCGGCAACGCCGAGGAGCCGCGGAATGGCCAGTTCCGCCGCGCCGTCGAGGGTCACCGTGCCGATCGTGTCGGCATCGAGTTCGTCCCGGAGAACCCGCACGTTCGCCGGCGCCTCGATCCCGATCCGCACCTTGTCGCCGCTCACGCGGACGATCGTCACCACCACCGAATCGCCGACCCGAATCCGTTCGTTCTGCTTGCGTGAAAGCACGAGCATCGAGACCCTCCGTAGTGAATGCCTTGGATGTGAATGTTGACGATTGAACCACAAGAAGTGTACAGATGTCAATGTCGCGGCCGCGGCACCTCCCGCGAGCCTGCGATCGCCCCCCGAAACCCGACGGCGCCCACCGGTCTGGCGATGTTCTCCCCGATCGCCGGAACCGCCGCCCCTCCCGTCCGACCCGACGGACTGGGAAGACTGTGAGGCGAAGGAAACATCGTCCGATCAGGGGGAGTTTCTTGCCGCCGCGCGAAACTCCTCCGCGCGTACCAGTCGTGACGGTGGCGTAGGGAGCGCCGCCGGCCGGCTCATGGCGCGGGCGCCGGAGACCGAGACGGCTCCTCGTCCCGGGCGATGAACGTCGCCAGATCGACCGCTTCCGCGGCGGCGACGTGGGTCTGCGCGTCTTCGATCCGCTCGAGGTCGCCGGCGAGGAGCCGCGGATGCACCTTGTGCACGCACCGCAGCCGCTCGGGGCGGCCGCCGATGCCGATCAGCCGCGGCTCGATCTCGAGGGTGACCTCGCGGGGGATCGCGCCGGCATCCTCGAGCCGCCGGTTGACGGCCAGCCGCGGAAAGGGAGGAATCCCGCCGGGCTGCATCAGGGCCTTGAGCAGGATCGCGGTGTCGGCGAACTGTCGGTAGTTGACGGCGGCCTCGGGGCACGGCGCATCCTCGTAGGCCACGGCGTATTTCACCCGCGGGCCGACGAGTTCGATCCGCTCGTCTTCCTCGGTGAACCCGGAGGCGAAGTCGGGGCCGCCGGCCCAGCGGACGAGGCGATCATCGTTGGACCGCGCCCACTTCGCCAGCGACACGCTCAGCCGCTCGAGCCGGATCAGATCGACCTGCGTCTTCACGTGCCGCACCGGATCGATCACCACCACCCGCTCGCGGGCCGGGTCATGGAGCACGATCTCGCCGATCGCCGCCGCCTTCGGGTCGCCGTCGATCAGTTCGAGAAAGTCCCAGGCCACGCCATGGTGAAAGAGTGCCAGGCTGCGGGCGATCGGCTTGTCGCCGGCGGCGGAGAAGATCTCGCTCTCCACCCGCAGGTCGCACGGCCTGTGGTCCAGCTTCGCCGGCGGTTCCGCGCGACCCGGCCGCCCGCTCCCCACCGCTGCGGAGATCACCACCGCCAGCGCCGCCAGTCGCACCACGCCGCTCGTTCGACCACGCATACACACGCCCTCCTGAGGCCGGGAGGCTAGCAGGCCGGGCCGGATGGCCCAAGATGGACCGGCCGGCCGAAAAACATCGCTTTTTTGCCCGTTCCGCGCTAGGCTTTCGGGATTCCCCTCCCCGCCGCCGGCCGCCCATGTTCCTCGCCGACCTGGTCATCGTGTTCGCCGTCGCGGCGGCCATCGTGTTCGCCTTCGGCCAGTTCCGGCTGCCGAGCGTGGTGGGGCTGCTCGTGGCGGGCGTGCTCGTAGGCCCCTACGGCCTGTCGCTCATCTCCGATCTCCACGTCGTCGAGGTGCTCGCCGAGATCGGCGTCGTGGTGCTCCTGTTCACGGTCGGTCTCGAGTTCTCGCTGTCGCGGCTGCTCGTCATGCTGCCGACGATGGCCCGGGTCGGCCTACCCCAGATCGTGGGCACCACGGTTCTGGTGACGGCGGCCACGTGGTGGTATCTCGGCACGCTGCCACAGGCGGTGTTCGCCGGCATGCTGGTGGCGATGTCGAGCACGGCAATCGTGCTCAAGCTCCTCGCCGACCGCGGCGAGACCGCGACGCCACACGGCCGAATCGCGATCGCGGTCTTGCTCCTGCAGGACCTCGTCGTCGTGGCGGCGATGCTCGCCGTGCCGCTGCTCGCCACGGCGGCGGGCGTCGAGCCGGCGGAGACCGCGGCCGTCAGCCATGGCGGCGGCCTGTTCGCCAACCCGTTCGCCTCCGTGGCGGCGGGCCTTGCGGTGGTCGTGGCCGTGCTCGCCGTCGGCCGGCTCGTGGTGCCCCGGATTCTCCACGAGGTGGTCCGGCTGCGGAACCGTGAGCTGTTTCTGATGACGATCGTACTCGCCTGCCTCGGCACCGCCGCGATCACCGCGCAGGCCGGCCTCTCGCTTGCCCTCGGGGCCTTCCTCGCCGGCCTCGTGCTCTCCGAGAGCGAATACGGCCACCAGGCGTTCACCGAGGTGCTGCCCTTTCGCGACACGCTGGCGAGCCTGTTCTTCGTCTCGGTGGGCATGCTGCTCGACATCCGATTCCTGGCCGATCACGCCGCGCTCGTGGCCGCCACCGTGCTGGCGATCGTGGTGGGCAAGGCGGCAATGACCGCCGTTCCGGCGCTGCTGGCGGGCTATCCGCCGCGGACGAGCCTGCTCGCCGGCGCGGTCTTGGCGCAGGTGGGGGAGTTTTCCTTCGTGCTCGGCTCCCGAGGCGCCCAGGCCGGGCTGCTCGGCCGCGACGACTACCAGACGTTTCTCGCCGCGGCCGTGCTCACCATGGCCGTCACGCCGCTGCTCGCTGCGGCACTCCCCGGCTGGCTCGACCGTCTCTCGCGGTCGCGGTGGTGCGGCGGGTGGCTCGCCGACCAGACCCCGCCGACGAGCCGCCAGGAGCTCGCCGGCCACGTGATCATCGCCGGCTTCGGCCTCAACGGCCGCAATCTCGCCGCGGCGCTCACCGAGTGTGGCGTGCGCTTCGTGGTGCTCGAGCTCAATCCCGAAACGGTCCGCCGGGAGCGGGCCCACGGCCTCGACATCCACTACGGTGACTGCACCCGGGCCGCGGTGCTCGAGCATGCGGGCATCGTCCGGGCCCGGGCCTACGTGCTGGCGATCTCCGACGCCGCCAGCACGCGGCGGAGCGTGCGGATCGCCCGCGAGCTCGCGGCGGGCCTGCGGATCATCGTCCGCACGGAATACGTCCTCGAGGTCGAGGAGCTGCGGCAGCTCGGGGCCGACGAGGTGATTCCCGCGGAGTTCGAGACGGCCCTGGCGCTCTTCGACCGCGTGCTCGCGATCTACGACGTGCCCGCGGCCACGGTGGACGACCTCACCGAGCGGATGCGGCTGGAGAACTACGGCTTCCTGCGGGCGGGCATGCGCCGCGGCGGACCGGTATCCTGACGCGGTCCAAGGAGTCTCACATGACATCGCCCCGTCTCCGCGCCGGCCCGGTGTGCCTGGTGGTCGCGGCCGCCCTGGCCATGCTGCCCGCCCGTGGCGACGTGCCCTGGCCGCAGTGGCGTGGTCCCGACGGCCAGGGTCACGCCCCCGCCGCCCACGATCTCCCGATCACGTGGAGCGAAACCGAGCACGTGGCCTGGAAGACGCCGCTGCCGGGCCGCGGCTGGTCGTCGCCGGTGCTCGACGAGCGGCTCGTGTGGATGACGACGGCGGTCGAGCGGGAGGCCACGCCGGACGAGAAGGCGCGGCGGGCCGTGGAGCCCTCGGGCGGCCAGCCGCGGAGCGTGGCGGCGCATGTGAGCCTGCGAGCCCTCGCGGTGGACCGCGACACGGGCCGGCTCGTGCACGACCTCGAGCTCCTCGCCGTGGACGATCCGCAGCCGATCCACGCCCTCAACTCCTACGCCTCGCCATCACCGGTGCTCGCGGCCGGCCGGCTCTACTGCCAGTTCGGCGACTACGGCACCTCCTGCGTGGACACGGCCACGGGCGCGGTCCTCTGGAAGACCCGTGAGCTGCGGCTCGACCACATGAACGGCCCGGGAAGCACGCCGATCCTGCACGATGGCCTCTTGATCGTGAACTGCGACGGCTGCGACGTGCAGGAGATTGCGGCCCTCGACGCCGCCACGGGCCGGATCGCCTGGAAGACGCCTCGCTCGGGCCCGCTCCGCGAGAATGCCGATCTCAAGAAGGCCTATGCCACGCCGATCATCGTGAAGCAGGGCGACCGCGAGGTGCTCGTGTCGCCCGGGGCCGACTGGCTCTACGGCTACGACCCCAAGACCGGGGCCGAGCTCTGGCGGATGAGCTACGGCGAGCTCGGCTTCTCGGTGGTGCCGCGGCCGGTGACGGGCCACGGCCTCTTGTACATGAGCACGAGCTTCAACCAGCCGCGGCTTCTCGCCGTGAGGCTCGCCGCCGACGGCCGCGGCGCGGCGATCGCCTGGGAGGAGAAGAAGGGCGCCCCGAGCATGCCCTCGCCGCTGGTCGTGGGCGAGCGGCTCTGCATGGTGAGCGACAAGGGCGTGGCGACGTTTCTGGATGCGAAGACGGGCTCGGCCGTGGCGAACCTCCGACTCGGCGGCAACTTCTCGTCATCGCCCCTGTTCGCCTCAGGCAGGATCTACGTGGGCAACCGCGACGGCGACACGTTCGTGATCGATCCGGGCTCGGCCGCCGGCGCGGAGCCAACCCTCCTCGCCACGAACCATCTCGACGGCCGGATCTTCGCCACGCCCGCGGCGGTGGGCGACTCGCTCTACCTCCGCACTGACACAGCGCTCTACCGGATCACGAACACCACCGCCAAGCCGCGTTGATCGCTGTCAGACTGCCGCGGGCGCTCAGCCGTCGGGGTCGTCGAGCAGCTCCTGCAGTCGGGCGGCGTGCTCGGGGATGCACTTCGGCAGCCACGAGGCATCGACGAGGCCGAGGGCGATCAGGTCTTGGAGGTGCACCTGGTCCTTGCGGCGAAACGAGTTGAGCTTCATCCGCACGAGGGCATCGAGCGCGACGACCTGGTAATCGTCGGCGCGCTCCCGTTCGTTCACGTCTGCCGTGGGCAGAGGATACGACTCGCGAACCTTCTCACCTGCGAACAGCAGGTGAACCGCGTCCCGCGGGTTGCCGCCCGGGCCGTCGATGAAGCAGGTCACGTCCATCACCTGGGCATGGACGAACCCGACCGCTTCGAGGGCCGCCTTCACGGCCGGGAAGTCGCTACGGCGAACGAGGATGTCCACGTCCTGCGTGTTGCGGACCGCGGCCCGGTCCACCCGCGACACCCACGCCGCCACGGCGTTGCCGCCGGCCACCGCATAGGGGATGCCGGCCCGTTCGAGGGCGGCGGTCGCTCGCAGGGCTCGTTCGCGGACTGCTTGCACGGCTTCGATCATCCTCTCCCAGGAGAAATCGCGGAGTTCGACCGCCATGAATGCACCTCGCTCGCGAACCAGCCGCGTCCGCCATGGTCACACCATCGTACCGCGCCGCGATCATGCCGGCACCGCGGATCGAGGAGCCACGCCCGGGCGCGTTCGGTCCGGCCGGCGGCACAGGCCGCCTACGCACATCGCTGCTGGGCTACGTCATGGCGTCGAGCTACTCAAAGAACCCGTTCCAGCCGTGCGTTTCCCAGTCATCGGTGGCGGGATGCTGGATCAGCAACTTCGGTTTCTTCTTCGCCAGCCGCTTAACGGCCGCAGGCGTAATCTTGTTTTGGTCAAGAAGTTTCACCGTGCGAAGCTTTGGCATGTCGGCCAGGGCGTCCACCGCGGCATCATCAAGGCTTGGGCAGAAACGGAGATCGAGCCATTCGAGTGACGGCGACGCAGCCAGCTCCTTGATGCCGGCGGATGTGATGCACTCGCCGTCAACGTCGAAATGCGTCAGGTGCGGCAGGCCCGCGACGAGCCGCAGCGACGTGTTGGTCACCGATGTGCAGCAAAAAGTAAGTTTTCGCCACTCCTTGTGCTGCACCAAGACCTCCACGTCGGCGTCGGTGAGTGGCGTTCGCGACACATACAACTGCCGAAGCGAACGGATCTTTATCAATTCCTTTGCGGCCGCGGGCGACAGAGCGGCGAGCCTTGAGAGGGACACCCACTCCAGGCTAGGCAAGGCATCCAGCCGACTGAGTGTCTTGCCTGTCAGCGGGCCACTGCCGAGATGGAGGAATTGCAACTCCGCGAGCGCCGTGAGCCGGGGAATGACATCGTCCGTCACCCGGTTGCCAGCTAACGCCAGAGACTTCAGAAATGTCAGGCGAGAGATCGCGTCGAGGTCTTCTTCCCGTGGCAGCGCTTCGCTGATCACCTCAAGTTCTGGAAACTCGCCCAGATCCTCGAGAATGTTCGGCAAGGCCTCGCCATGGTCGTGATGCAAGGTGACCGCCTCGATGTTGTGTCGGCTGGCATCCCAGCGGATGGCATCACGATTTTTCTCTTGCAGTGTCCGGACTGCTGCCGCGTTTCGCCGGTCGCTCTCGCTCAGTTCTTCGTCGCTCATCGCTTCTTGCTCCACTACCAGCAGGCAACACACCGACGCGACAATCAGCCTTGCCGCCTGGCCCGAGCCGACCTCGATAGCCCAAGGATCCGTCGTTCCATTTTTTTCGCACATGGGCCGAGCTACTCGGAGAGTTCCTGATGGTCCGTAAGCTGCATGGAACGGAACTGCCATCCCGCTCCGGAACCCAGGATGATGCCTGTGTCGCTCGCGGACCCCGGAGAAGACGGCCCATCAATCGAAGAAGGCGTTTCCGCCGTACGTGCGCCAGTGGTCAATCGCGGGATGCTGGATCAGCAGCTTGGGCTTTTTCTTCGCCAGCCGCTTGACCGCTGCGGGCGTGATCTTGTTCTGGTCATGAAGCCTGACCGTACGAAGCTTCCGCATCTCGGCTAGCGCGTCCACAGCCTCGTCGCCAAGGTTCGGGCAGAAGCGGAGATCCAAAAACTCCAGCGACTGCGAAGCGGCGAGCAACTTAATGCCGGCATCCGTGATGCACTCGCCATCGACCTCGAAGTGGGCGAGGTGCGGCAGTTCGGCTACGAGCCGCAGCGACTCGTTCGTGACTCCGCAGACACCAAAGTCAAACCTCCGCCAATCCTTCCGCTGCACGAGGACAGCGACATCGGCATCGGTGAAGGTCGGCATCCGGATGATTCCGAACCTACGCAGCGACCGAATCCTACACACTTCCGCAGCGGCGTCGGGTGACCACTGCTTCAAGCCGTCAAGGAAGAGCGATTCAAGTTTCGGAAGCGCGTCGAGTTTGCTCAACGTCTTGCCAGTGAGCGGACAGGGGCCAGACGTCGAGGAGCACGCGACGAAGTACCGCAGATTCACAAGCGGCGACAGCTTCTCGAGCAGGTCGTCAGTGATCCGTGGCCCGCTGAGCCTGAGGTCCAAAAGACTCGTGACCTTGCAAATCGCGTCGAGATCCTCGGCGCGGGGCATTGCTTCGCTTCCGACGTGCATCCCCTCGATGAACTCGAGGGCTGCGAGGTCGGCCACGAGCTGCGGAAAGCTCGGCCCGTAATCGTGCGTCAATGAAATGCTGACGATCGCCCGTCTTTTGTATCGAGACTTGGACTGGTCGTCAGAAAACTCGATCGCATACTTGTATTCCTCGGTCCGCGCGAAGAGTTCGCATGCGGCGTCATACCGACGCACCTGCTCGGCGATTGCTTCATCATCCACGGCGCGAACCTTTGTCATGCCAGCCAAGAAGAAGGCGGCGGCCACTAGACGTACGCAAACGACGCATTTTATTCGACGCCAGCTTGCCTCTGACTGGCCTCCTAATCTGCGGTGATTCATCACTCTGGGCTGTTTATTGGTGGCACGAGTTTCCCCCGGATCTTAACGGAAACTGCTGGGGGGCATGTCTTTGCTCAGTTTTGCCCAAGCATCGATCAATGCATCACCAACCTCATGATGGGTAGCCATCCACATCCACGGAGTGCGCTTTTGGATTGCTGCCGCTTCCCCCCATCGGTTTTCGAGCAGTTCCAAGAAGAGCTCCGCAAACTCCTGGCGCTTCATCGGGTCAACACGGTTACTCGACAAGTCAAGGCGAAGACGCAACATGTCGTCAACGATCTCCTGCTCGCGTGCATAGGTTTCGGAGCTGAGGCTGGTGACCACGAAGGCTGCCGCCCCCAGCAATTCCGGCGTGTGTTTGACGACTCTGCCGCCAGCGCGTTGCAGAAACAAAACCGGTCCATCCGGGATCTTCATGGGTAAAGCCGTAAGCCGCCGCAGTAGAAGTAGATCACGTCCTTGAAGTGCGCGACGTTGCGGTAGCCGCCAG
>JBBAVS010000036.1:24738-31735 GCA_040397585.1 Pirellulales bacterium | reverse complement strand
CCGGCTGCGGCAACGCTCCGACCTCGCCCTGCTGCCGACCGCCAACCAGCTTCGCACGCGACCCGAACTCAGTCCCCAACCTCGATCGTCACGGGCACGGCGTTGACGGTCTCCGCGGGCGTCGGTCCGCCGCGACCGGTGGCCCGCACCGTCACGCGGCCGCGACCGAGCAGTTCCGCCGGCACCTCGATCGACGACTCCGGACCGGTGGTGCGGCCGAGCACGCGGCCCATGGCGAACACGACGGCGCCGCCGATCCCCTTGCCCCGCAGGTTCACGCGAACGCTGCCCTTCAGGCTCACCTGCGCGGGCTCGACCACGAGCTCCAGCGACCGCTCGTGGTTGGCGAACGACACGGGCACCACGCTGCGGCCTTGCGTCTCGATCGGCGACGTCTCGATCGCGACCACGCGGAGGTCGTGGTGGCCGTCGGCGAGCGCGGCGGTGTCGAGCGTGAGCCGGCCGCCGGCGCCGCAGTCCATTACCCGGACGCCGTCGAGAAACAGCTCGTAGCGATCGACGGCACCGCCGCCCGGCACGGTGGCCCGCGGCTCGAGTTCCACCGTCCCCGAGAGCACCGTGCCCGGTTCGAGCACCCGGGCGTCGGCCGCCATCACCACCTCCACCTCCGGGATCCGGGCCCAGGGCTGACAGAGGGGATCGCCCACGACGAGCAGCTGATACGGGCAGCGGACCGACTGGTAGAACGCCTCCGCGAGGCTCGCGCCGCGGACGTAGTGCACCTGGATCGCCGCGTGGGGAAACTTCGCCGGAATCGAGTAGGGCTCGATCACCGTGCCGCTGGAACCCGCGGCCCCGTAGCGGAGAAACTCCGAGAGCGGCGTCTGCGAGGAGTTGGCGGTGAAGATGCCGCCGAAGCTCGTCAGGTTCTCGCAGATCGCGCCGGGTGTGATCGTGCTGCCGCTCGACCGCCAGTCGAAGTCGGGCGTGCCGGCCATCAGGCCGGCAACGTCTGCCTTGCCCCCCGGCACGGCCCCCGACACGATCTGGGCCTTCACACCGAGATTGGCCAGTGCCTTGACGATCGCGGGGAAGACGGCGCTGCGGGTCGTGGTCCGCACGTCGGCGTTGGTCATGAAGTAGATCGTGCCCTCGGGACGTGTGCCGTCGGCCCGGGCCGCCGACTGGAGGTAGGACACGACCTCGCGTGGCCGGTTGCCGCGGCCGGCGGTCACGCCGAGCATCACCGAGAGCATGTACCGCGTGCCGCCCGCCTCGAGCAGCTCACCGTCGTTGCCCCAGCCGTACCAACTGCGAAAGCCCTGGGTCGTCGTCGGCACGCCGTCGCGGGCGAGGGGGCGGTAGTAGTCGTTGCTCTCGGGATCGAGCCACATCGGCACGCCGCTCTGCACGGTCGAGTAGAGCATCGTCATCCCGGCGAGCGAGCCCGATGGGTAGGTGTCCTTGGCGGCGAGGTCGGGCGGGAGTTCGTCCTTGTAGTCGATCCGCCAGGGAAAATCGCTCGACCAGGCGATGCAGTCGACCTGCGTCGCCAGCCGCCGCAACTCGATCGCCTTGAACACGGGGGCGAGCAGCTCGTTGCGGAACCGGGCGATGGTCGTCGCCTCGACGCTGTCCTGCCAGGGAAGCATGAGGATATTGATCGGCGGAATGCCCCGGGTCGCCACGAAGGCATTGGCGATCGCGATGCTGTCGGCGCTCGCGGAGTTGACCACCACGAACACGTTCTCCGGCCCGAGACCGCCGCGTACCGTCCCGGCGGCCACGGCCCCCCAGGCGACGGCGACGAGCAGGCAGCGGGTGGCCGCGGGGCTCCGCGGGCCGGAGGCGATCGGCATGGGGGGGTCTCTGGGGGCGTGGGGAGCCGGGAACGTGTCGACTGCGAGTGTAGGCACTCCCGGCGGCATCCTCCACGCGCCCCCGGAAACGGCCTGTCGGCCGCCCACGGCGAGGCGATAGAATCGTTGCATCGCTCTCGCCGCGGACAATTCTCCCCGCATGTGCCACCGCGCCCTCCCACGTCTCGGGTTCGTCCTGCTCGCCGCGGTCGCGCCGCTGGCGTGCGCCGCCGACCAGGCAGCGTCGTTCTCGGGCGACCGGGCCATGGAGCATCTCGAGACGATCTGCCGCCTCGGCCCGCGGCCGAGCGGCTCGCCGGCCATGGACCGGCAGCGGGCGCTGCTCGCCGAGCACTTCCGCGCGGCCGGCGCGACCGTCACCGGCCAGGCGTTTCAGATCCGCGATCGCCGCACGGGCAAGCCGGTGCACCTCGAAAACCTCGTCGTCTCCTGGCACCCCGGCCGCCGCGACCGCGTGCTGCTGGCGGCCCACTACGACACGCGGCCGTTTCCCGACAACGATCCGGTCGATCCGCGGGGCGTGTTCCTCGGGGCCAACGACGGCGCCAGCGGCGTGGCGGTGCTGATGGAGCTCGCCGCCGCGATGCCCGCGCTGCCGGGGCCGGTGGGCGTCGACTTCGTGCTCTTCGACGGCGAGGAATACGTCTTCGCCCCGCGCGACCCCTACTTCCTCGGCTCCACATTCTTCGCCCGGCAGTATGCGGCCGACCAGAAGGCCGGCCGACTGCCGCACGCCTACCGCTACGGGGTGCTCCTCGACATGGTGGCCGATCGCGACCTCGAGATCTGGCAGGAGCAGCACAGCGTCGATTGGCCCGACACGCGGCCGGTGGTGGACTCGATCTGGGACGTCGCCCGCCGGCTGGGTGTGCGGCAGTTCGTGCCACGGCCGAAGCATGCGGTCCAGGACGACCACCTGCCCTTGCGGATGATCGCCGGCATCCCCACCTGCGACGTCATCGACTTCGACTACCCGGCATGGCACACCACGGCCGACGTGCCCGCGGCCTGCTCCGCCGAGTCGCTCGCCGCGGTCGGCGAGGTGATGCTCGCGTGGCTCCGCGAGCAGCGGTGACGCCGATGTCGTCGAGCGGCTCTCCTCCACGCCGGCGGCTCACCGTTCCCGAGCTGGGCATCGGCGACGTGCCGCTGATGCTCTCGCTGTGGCTCGTGCCCCCGGGGGCCCACGTCATGGCCGGCGACCGCGTGGCCGAACTGGCGGCCGGGGGCGTGACGATCGACCTCGAGGCGCCGGTGTCGGGCCGCCTGGTCGCGCAGCTCGCCGACGAAGATGAGCTGCTGGCCACGGGCGCGGTGATCGCGGAGTTCGAGGTGGCGGAATGACGGCCGTCCTGGACCTGCTCCATCGGGCCGTGCCCGACCCGGCGCGGCGCGTCTGGCTGTTGGCGTTGGCCGGCGCGGCGACGATGTTCCTCATCCAGCCGCCCGCCGACCTCTGGCCGCTGGCCTGGCTGGCGCCGCTGCCGTGGCTGGCGCTCGTGACGCTCCCGCGGCTCACCGGGCCCCGCCCCTGGCTAGCGATCTGGACCGGCGGCTTCCTGCACTGGCTGTTCACGATCCACTGGCTCCGGCTGCCGCATCCGGCGACCTCGATCGGCTGGGTGGCGCTGGCCGCGTATCTGGCCTGCTACGTGCCGCTCTTTGTCTGGGCCGCCCGTCGCCTCGTGCACGGCCGCCACTGGCCGCTGGTGCCGGCGGCCGCGCTCGCCTGGATCGCGTGCGAGCAGGTCCGCGGCCAGCTGCTCGGCGGCTTCACCTTCGGGATGCTCGGCCACACGCAGTGGCGCTGGACCACGCTGATCCAGTTCGCCGACGCCTTCGGGGCGGTGGGCGTGAGCGGACTCGTCATGGCGATCGCCGCCGCGCTGGCGACGGTCCGCCGCGGCAGCCCGCGACGGGAGACGCTCGCGGCCGCCGGCGCCGCCGCCGCGCTGCTCGTTGCTCTGGCCTACGGCACCCTGCGGCTGGCCTCCGCGCCGCGGCCCACGGACCGGCCGCTCGACGTGCTGCTCGTGCAGGGCTCGATCGACACGGAGCTCAAGCACGACCCCGACAAGGCGATCGACGTCGCCCACCACTACGACACGCTCACCCTCGAAGGCCTCGCGGCCACCGGCACGGCGGCCCGGCCCGATCTCATCGTCTGGCCGGAGACGATGTGGCGTTGGCCCGTGCTCGAGATCGACCCCGCCGAGACGCTGCCGGAGCCGGTGGTCGAGGAGATGCTCGGACCGGCGAACGAGGGCGACTCCGCACCCGACCGCCAGGCCCGCTGCCGCGAGGCGCTCGAGCGGCAGCGGTTCGAGGCGCTCGAGACCTTCGCGCTGCGCTACGGCACGACCTGGCTGGTGGGCGTCGATCGGCAGGTGGTCACGCCCCGTGCCACCGGCGGCGCCGCGCACTTCAACAGCGGGCTGTTCCTCGACGCCGAGGGGCGGCCGGTGGCCTGCTACGACAAGATGCACCCGGTGATGTTCGGCGAATACGTGCCACTCGCCGAGACGTTTCCGATCCTCTACAAGATCACCCCGCTGCCCGCCGGGCTGTCGGCGGGCGCCGCGCCGGTCGCGGTGCGGATCGCCGACTACGCCGTGGCCCCGACGATCTGCTACGAAACGGCGCTGCCGGAGGCGATCCGCGACCTCGTCCATTCACTGTCCGCCAACGGTCGCCGCCCCGACGTGATCGTGAACCTCACCAACGACGGCTGGTTCTGGGGATCGAGCGAGCTCGACATGCACCTCGCCGCGGCGATCTTCCGGGCGATCGAGGTCCGGACCCCCATCGTGATCGCGGCCAACACGGGGTTCTCGGCGGCGATCGACGGCTCCGGTCGGCTCCTCGACCGGGGCCCCCGCCGCCGCACGGCCACGCTCCGGGCCGCGGTCCGGCGGGACGGCCGGTGGAGCCCGTGGCTGACCTGGGGGAGCCTGCCGGCCTGGGCGTGCGTGACGGTCGTGGCGGTCCTGACGCTGGCCGTCCCGGGGTGGAGGTGGCCGCGAAGCGGCCGGGATGGGTGACCGCGACAGGCGTCGGCCTCCCGCCTTGAGCCGACCCGCCCCGCCTGCCGAACAGAGCAGAGCGGCGGCTTGCCCGGGCCATCCATCCCGGTCGAGAATGGAATGGAGTCGTCCGCCGACGAGGGATTCATGAACATCATCGGCAAGATCTTCGTGTTCGCGGTGTTCGTCATGAGCCTCATGCTGATGACGTTCGCGGGCGTCATCTACATGTCGCACGTGAACTGGAAGGACGAGGTCTACCGCTCGCGGGCCGACTGCCTGCCCGGCCAGCAGCCCGGCTACAAGATCCTGATCGAAGAGTCCGAGACCAGGCGGGCCGAACTCGAGGCCGCGATCACCTCGCTCCAGCAGAAGGTGGCCGAGTCGGAACAGTCGCGGGACCAGGTGGTGGCCAAGCTGCAGACGGCGATCGTGCAGAAGGACCAGGAGCTGCAGGCGCTGCGGGCCGACAAGGACAAGCGTCAGGCGGAGATGGAGAAGGCGGTCGCAGACGTCCGCCGGCTCCGCGAGGATCTGCTCGCGGCCGACAAGAGCGTCGAGCAGCTCCAGGCCGACGTGAAGGCGCAGCAGGCGAAGGTGGACGCCCAGGTCGGCAAGTCGGCGGAGCTCTCCGCGGGGCTCGCCGAGGCCCAGGCGCAGCTGGCGATCGCCGAGGAGCGAAAAGCGCAGCTCGAGAAGCAGGTCGCCAACGCTCGCATCCTCCTCACTCAGAACGGCCTCAGCGTGGACAGCCTGCCCAAGGACCGCGTTCCGACGCTCGACGGCGACGTGATCGCGGTTGCGGCCGGCTCGATCCAGGTCTCGCTGGGCAGCGACGACGGGCTCCAGGTTGGCCACACGCTGGAGGTCTACCGCGGCGGCGAATACATCGGCCGCGCCATCGTGAAGACCGTGATGCCCGACCACGCCGTGGCGGAGATCGTCAAGGCCTACGCCCGCGGCGTGGTGCAGCGGGGCGACAAGGTGACCACGCGGCTCAAGGCCTGAACCCTCCCGGCCGCACGAGGAACGATTCCGATGGCAGACGACCAGTCGCAACGCCGCTCGCCGATGAACATCGACACGGTGATGCTCGTGCTCTCGTTCGTGGCGCTCTCGATCGGCTGCCTGATCCTGGCGCTCGACCTGTTCATGCGGCGCATGCCCCTCTCGCCGGTGCCGCCGCAGTAGGCCCGCTGTCCGCCGCGGGGCCGCCCGGATGCTGTTGTCGTTCCTGCGCTCCCGTCGGCGGCACGCGATCGCCGAGCAGCCCTTCCCGCCGGCCTGGCACGACATCCTTCGCCGTGGCGTGAAGCCCTGGGAGTGGCTCGACGTGGCCGAGGCCGAAGCCTGCCGCCGCTGGATAGCGGTGTTTCTCGCGGAGAAGCGGTTCGAGGGCTGCGGGGGGCTCGTGGTCAGCGACGAGGTGCGGGTCTGCATCGCCGCCCAGGCGGCGATCGTGGCGCTCGGCCTCGACGGCGAGTGGTTCGACTCGCTGAAATCGCTGCTCGTCTATCCCGGCGACTACCTCGTGCCCCGCACGACGCCGCTCGCCGGGGGCGGCGAGCTCGCGTGGCAGGAGGCGCGGATCGGCGAGACGTGGTCCGGGGGCAGCATGGCGCTGTCGTGGCCGCGGGTGATGGACGGCGGCCGGCTCCGCGACGGCCCGCGGAGCGTGGTGGTCCACGAGTTCGCCCACCTTCTCGACGCACTCGACGGCGACATCGACGGCGTCCCCCCGCTGCCGCCACGCGACCGCGCGGCATGGCTCACGGGGATCGCCGCGGCGCAGGAGCGGTTCGCCGCCGCGCTCGACGAAGGCCGGACGACGGCGTTCGACGACTACGCCGCCGAGAGCGACGTCGAGTTCTTTGCGGTGGCGAGTGAGTGCTTCTTCCAGGATCCGCATCGGCTCGCGCGTCACGACGCGGAGCTCTACACGCTCTTGCGGCTCGCCTGGCGGCAGGATCCAAAGCGGCGGGCGCCGGTGCGTTTGGCCCGCGAGCGGTGATCGGGAGTGGGTGCAGGTTTTCAACCTGCACATGACCTGCAACCCGCTTGTTCCGCAGGTTGAAAACCTGCGGCCACTTCGAGAACCTCCGGCCACTCCGGCCCGAAAGTGGGTGCAGGTTT
>JBBAVS010000036.1:1572-24638 GCA_040397585.1 Pirellulales bacterium | reverse complement strand
CTGCGGCCACTTCGAGAACCTCCGGCCACTCCGGCCCGAAAGTGGGTGCAGGTTTGCAACCTGCACATGCATCAGCCCGAGCCTGGACTCCCCACAGGTTGAAAACCTGTGGCCACTTTTCTCGATCAGAGGTCAGGAACCAGTGGCCACCGCCCGAAAGTGGGTGCAGGTTTGCAACCTGCACATGCATCAGCCCGAGCCTGGACTCCCCACAGGTTGAAAACCTGTGGCCACTTTTCTCGATCAGAGGTCAGGAACCAGTGGCCACCGCCCGAAAGTGGGTGCAGGTTTGCAACCTGCACATGCATCAGCCCGAGCCTGGACTCCCCACAGGTTGAAAACCTGTGGCCACTTTTCTCGATCAGAGGGCAGGAACCAGTGGCCACTTCGAAAAGTGGGTGCAGGTTTGCAACCTGCACATGAGTTCCACCGAGCCCTCAGGTTCCGCGTTGCGCCCGCGAGCGGTGATCAGGTTTCCGTCGTGGACGCGTCCACCGCCGGCTCCACCGCCGGCTCCACGGCCGGCTCGGCCGCAGGCTCGACCGCGTCGGGCTGCACTGCCGGCCGGTCGGCGCCAGGCCGCCAGTTCGGCTGCGGCGGCGCGGGGGGCACCGCGGAGACGGTGCGCCGCGGCGCGAGCGACACCACGAGGCCATCGGGCGAGGCGAGGATCAGCCGCTCGTCCACGGTGTTGGCCACGGGCAGCGTGAAGCTCCCCAGGCACATCTGCGGCCCCGGCATCCCGGTCGCGAGGTCGAGGCTGGAGAGGCGGCCCACGCGGTCCACGAACCAGGCGTGGTTGCCCGTGATCGACACGAGCCGGCCCGCGAGACACGACCGCCACCGTTCGTCACCGGTTTCGGCGGAGAAGGCCATGATTCCCTCGTCGCCCAGGGACACGACCACCGTGTCGCCGCCGACCAGCGGACCGCCTTCGGGCGGATAGGGCAGGACCACGTGCCACATGGCCTTGAAGGAGTGCACGTCGTCCGGGGGCGGATCGTCGATGCGGGCGAGGTCGCCCCGCGTGGTGGCGGCGAAGATGCTCTTTGCCCGGACGACCAGCGGCCCGGCCGGCGCGGCGCCGAGGTCGAACTCCGTCCGCGCCCATTCGGCTTCGGTCTCCTCGCTGTCGACGGGCACGACGGACTCGATCAGCCCGTCATCCGTGCACCAGACCACGCCGCCGAGGTAGGGGATCGGCGCCGACTCGACGCGGCCAGCCGCATCGAGCGAGAGGGGACGCAGCGGATCGGCGGAGGAGGTCGTGGCGGCCTTCGACCCGGTCCCCGTGAGCGTGACCGCACGGCCGCGGCCCTTCTTGTCGGCCGGCTGCGGCTCCGCGGGGCGTCGATACGGATCGGTCGGCACCCGCATCAAGCCGTCGCCAGACAGCGGCCCATACACCCAATCGCCGGAGGGCACGACACCGCCCGACGACGGACGGCCGAACGAGCGGCGCCACTTGATGCTGCCGTCGGCGCGGTTGAAGGCCACCATCTCGAGGTCGCGGGCGACGGTGACCACGTCGGCACCGATGCCGGCGGGCTGCCCCGGGCCGCCAGGCCTGCCAAACCGCTGCGACCAGAGCACGCTCCCAGGACGCGGCTGTCCGGCTCCCGTGCCGGTGCTCACCGCATGCACGCCCCCGTCGCCGCTGGTAGCCACGACGAGGCCGGCGCCGATCGAGACGTTTTCGAGCGCATAGCCGGCGGAGTCGAAGGGAACCTGGACGACCCACTCCCGCACGAGTCCCGCGCGGCCCGCCACGAGCTCGTCGCCGGCCGTGCCGCAGAGGAGCGATCCACCGGCCACGGCGGCCACCGGCGTCAGCATCACGTCCCAGCCCGAGAGCCACGCGACGCCGAGCGAGAAGAAACGGTGCATGAGCAATGGATCCTGATGAAATCCGCACGCCGTGCCACGCGGCAGGCCAAGGATAGTTCGTGATCGCGGGGGCACAAAAATGCTACGCTGGTGCGGATTGCACCGGTTTTTCCGCCCGCCTTCCCTCCACCGGCCCGTCGATGCAGCCACCCGAGAAGCCGCCTGGTTCCCGAGATGCCGCCGCGGTGCTGCTCGGCTACCTCAACTTCTCGTCGGGCGCCTTCGATGCCGCCGCCTGGCGGGCGATGAACGAACTGTTCGCCGACGTGGAGCCGGCAGCCGCGGATGGCTCGGTGGTCGAATCGCCCGCGGCCGCCACCCGGGTGGCCGAGGTGCTCCGTCGGCGAATCGACGAACTGGAGTCGACCTCCCAGGCCTTTCGCGATGCGGCCCAGGCCCGCTGGGCCGTCGAGGCCACGTTCGGCGACGTGCTGCCGGCCTACCGGCGCTTTCATGCCGACCTGCTCGAGCACCAGCCGCCCGGCGCCGTCGAACGACCGTTCTTCGTGATGGCGGCGATCCGCAGCCTCCTCGCGGAGGCCTCGCGCGACGACGAGCGGGCCGACGCCGTGGCCCGGGTGATCGACCGGCTCAATGACTACGTCGGGTGGCGGCCGCTGGCGGTGCTGGAGAACGGCCGCCTATCGGCGCCGTATCCGCACGAGCGGGTGCGGCCGATCCCGCTCTACGTCGCCGGCGCCGGCGCGGCCCACGGCCGCTACCGCCAGCTCGTCGCCGGGGCGATCGCGATCCTCGGCGAAGTGCCTGTGGAACTCCTCCGGCAGGCCGACTTCGACCTCGACGCCCTCGAAGAACTCGCCATCGACCCGCGGGCATTCGACTTCCTGCATCCCGCGGCGAGCCGGCCTAACTATCTCTTCGGACTCTGGGATCCGGCGCGGATCGACGAGCGGGGCCTGTATCGCCGCATGGTCGTGCAGCAGGCCACGGTCGACGGCATCCTCTCGTGGCCCGACACGGCGCGGCAGGCCGCGGCCGGAGTGGACGAGGCGGAGTTCCGCTGGGAATCGTCGGCCGTGCTGGCGGGCGTGATGCTCATGGCCAGCGGCCTCTCCGGGCACGGCCCGGGCGCCCTGCAGGCATCGCTGCCGCTCGCCGAGCTCCTGCCCCGCATCGCCTCCTACCGCGACGAGTTCTACCGGCGGCTGCTCGTCGCGCTGCCGGCCCGTCACCGCCAACGGCTCGAGGAGGAGTCCCGCCGGATCCGCCAGCCGTTCGGCGGCGTCCGCCGGCATATCAATGCCATGCTCGCCGGCCGGCGGGCGCGGCAGGTCGAGCACGTGGCCCTCGCCGCCGTGATGGCCCGCCTCGGCCGGGCGGCCGCGGCCGAACGGCTCGCCGGCGCGGTGCCCGCCGCCAGCGCGCGGATGGTCGCCCGGATCACCAGCCGCGTGGTCGCCGCGCAGCAGGCCCTCTGGCGGAGGGCCGCGACCGACGAGGCGATCGATCGGCTCGACGAGGCCGCCGAGCTGCTCACCCGAGCGGTCGGCTGCGGCGCGATGGTCGATCCCTGGAACATCCTCGGCCTCTCCGGGCAGTTTCCGCTGCATGAGCCGGGGGGCGAGAGCCTCCCCGACCCGCGGGTGGACGATCTCGTCCACGCCACCGCCTCGATCCTCGAGGGCTATGCCGCTGCGTGGCGTCAGGCGAGCCTCGTGGGCACGGCACCGGCGGCCGCGCGGGCGGCGGCCCGGCTCGAGCAGCTCGCGTCGTGGTGGGACACGTTCGCCACGACCACCGTGTCGGGCGTGCCGCATCTCTCCGGCCGCGAGTGCGTGGAGTCGGCCCGCGACGTGATCGCCGCGCTTGGCCGGCGCCGCGAGACGGCACCAGCGGCGCCGCCCCCCGGATTCTGGAAGCAGGAGGTCGCCGGATTCTCCTCGCCGCGAAGCCACGCCCAGGCCGCCGACGCCCTGCTCGACGAGGGCGATCTCGACGGCGCCGCAGGGCTGCTCGTGCACTGGGCCTCGCTCCTGGAGGGGCCGGCGATCGAGCGGAGCGGACAGGCGTGGCTCGCCGCCGCGGGCCGCTGGGTGGCCCAGGCCACCGCCGAGCGTTCGCCGGCGGCCCGCAGCCGAGTCCGCCGCTTCCTCGAACTCGTCGAAGCCAACACGGGCACGGTCGTAGACGTGATCGTCGCCACCGCCGTCGCCCCGATCATGGGTCAGCGGGACGACCCCGACGGTGACGACGAGGACGATCAGGCCGACGGTGAGGAACGGGTCGCCGCCGCCTACGAAACGATGGTCTGGCGCGACTCGGCCGACGACGGCATCGAGGGGGGCATGATCGACGTCGATGGTCCCGGGGGCGGGTCGCTCGACGCACTGGCGACCGTCGAAGACGCCGCCGAGCTGGTCCGCGGCGTGCTCCGGCTGTATCGCGAGGCCGTCGTCGCCTGGTGCACGGGGGACGCGGCCGAGGGCCTCGCCGCCGACCCCGAGGAGCTCGACGCCGTGACCGGCTGGAGCCAGACCATCCGCCGGCTCAGGCGGACGCTCGTCCGCGCGGCCACCCTGGTGGCGCTCCGCGATCAGGAGCCGCCGCCGGGCATGTCGCCCACCGAGTTCGACCGCCTCCGCTGGCAGCGCGACGCGGCGGCGGAGCGGCTCGTCGATGCGGCCGTGCAGGCAGGCGAAACGCTCTGGATCCTCTCGGCGCGGCTCCGCCTCGGCACGCCGGGCACCGCGGTCGCCTCCACCGGCTCGATTGGCGGGATGATCGCGGCCTTCCTCCGCGGTGACCCGGCCGACGCGGGCCCGCGGACCGACGCGGTCTGCGAACGCCTCGTCGGCAGGCCCGTGCTCTACGTGCCGCTCTCCCGCGGCGGCCGCGCCGATCGGATCGTCAAGGCCCGCACCCGCGAGCGGCTCCTCGAACGGATGGCCGCCAGCCTGCCCAGGCTCGGCCTCGTGCAACAGGCGATCACGGTGGTGCAACTCGCCAAGGCGCTGGAGAGCCGGCGGCCGCCCGGCGGGGCGAGCGTCAGCGAGTTCGACCGCGTGTTCGAGGCGGGCACAACGGCGCTCGTCGAGCGGATCGTGGAGAGCAGCGGCGAGGGAGAGCCCGACGAGGCGACGCGGACGGCGCGGATCCTCGACGGCCTCGCCCTCCTCGTGCCCAAGCTGCTCGAGACCTGGATGACGCACGCCCGGCAGCTGCGGCTCTCGGTGCTCGAGCGGGTCCGCGACGACAAGGCGTTCGCCGGCGTCCGCGAGTTCGTGGAGCGGTATGGGCAGGGCCTGTTCACCCAACACCTGCTCGCCCCGTCGTCGCTCCGGGGCATCCTCCGCGGCGGCGTGCGGAACTGGCTCGAGCAGCTCGTCGACCGCGACCTCGACTCCGGCGAGCCGCCGCCCCCCGCCAACCGCCATCCGCGGCGGCTGATCGACGACCTGACCTCCGGCGCGCTGCCGATGAAGCAGGCGGCCACGCGGCTGCGGCTGGTGCTCGAGAGCATCGCCGAGAACCACGCGGAGTACCGCGACTGGAACTCGACCACGACGCAGTCGGACCGCGGCGAGTGTCTCCATATCCTCCTCGACCACCTCCGCGTGAAGGCGGAACACGACCGCATCGCCTGGACGCTCCGGCCCGTCAACATGGCCCACCGTGTGCTCGCCCGCCGCGGGGCCGGCGATGCGGCGGAAGCCTGGCGGGCCCGGCTCCGCGACGAGACCCGCGACACGGCCGCCGGGCTCGTCCGCCGGCTCGACCAGCTCGAGGGGCACTGGAGCGTGCGGCTGGCGAGCATCTCCGACCGCGTCCGCCGTCCGTTCACGACCATGCTCGAGCAGGACGAACTCGAGGCGCTCGTCACGCCGGCGGTGGCGGAGCTCGTCACCGGCCGCCCCGAGGGGGCGGGCGCCGCCTTCGAGGCCAAGGCCGACGCGTGTCTCGGCGTGGCCAGCGGGTCGGGGGTGGAAGTGCCGGAATGGCTCGAGCGGCTCTCCTCGGCCGTGGACCGCGGCCTCGCGCGGGCCGATGCGTCGCCGCGGGGCACCGCGGGGCACCAGGCGGCCGGCCTTCCCGAGAGCGTGCCCTGGGTGAAGCTGCCGTGGGACGCGCTCCAGGCGGCGCTGGCGGGCTGAGCCGCCTGCCGCCGCACGCCTGCCGCGCGGCGTGGGGCATCCCGAGGCGGCTGTGTAGGATGGCGTTTTTCCCCGGCCTCCCGCGCACGCCCCGTCCATCCCATGACGCTCCGCCCGCTCCGCGCTTCCGAACACCTCCACGACGTCAAATACGAGATCCGCGGGGCCCTCGCCCGCCGCGCCGAGCAGCTCGAGCGCGAGGGACACGAGATCGTGAAGCTCAACATCGGCAACCCCGGGGCCTTCGGCTTCCGGATGCCGGGGTCGATGCGCGTGGCGATCGTGGAGAATCTCCACCAGGCCGATCCCTACTCGCACCAGAAGGGGATCTTTCCGGCCCGCGAGGCCGTGGTGATGCAGCAGCAGAACCGCGGCGTGATGGACGTCACCGCCGACGACGTGTTCATCGGCAACGGCGTCAGCGAGCTGATCATGCTGGCGATGCGGGCCCTGCTCAACCCGGGTGACGAGGTGCTCGTGCCGAGCCCCGACTACCCGCTCTGGACGGCGTCGGTGGTGATCCACGGGGCGACGGCGGTGCACTATCCCTGCCGGCCCGAGCGGGGTTTCGTGCCCGACCCGGCGGAGATCGAGGCCCTCGTCACGGATCGCACGCGGGCGCTGGTGCTCATCAATCCCAACAATCCGACCGGCGCCGTCTACCCGCGGGAGACCCTCGAGGCCCTCGTGGGGATCGCCGAGCGGCGGCACCTCGTGCTCTGCGCCGACGAGATCTACGACGAGATGCTCTACGACGGCGCCGAGTTCGTGCCGCTGGCGGCGCTCGTGAAGAAGACCCTCTGCCTGACGTTCTCGGGGCTCAGCAAGGTTTACCGGGCCTGCGGACTGCGGGTCGGCTGGCTCGTGTTCTCGGGCGAGCGGGAGCATGCCCGCGACTACATCCAGGCGGTGGAGTTGCTGGCGAGCCTCCGGCTGTGCTCGAACGTGCCGGGGCAGTTCGCCGTGCAGACGGCGCTCGGCGGCCACCAGTCGATCTTCGATCTCACGCGGCCCGGCGGCCGGCTCCATGCCACCCGCGCGGCCATGCTCGGCGCCGTGGCGGGCAGCCGCTGGCTCTCCGTCGTATCGCCGCAGGGGGCGATGTATGCCTTCATCCGCGTGCACGCCGAGCGGCTGCCCGGAGGGCTTGCGGCCTTCGACGATCAGAAGTTCGCGCTCGATCTCCTGGAACGCAAGCACGTGCTCGTGGCCCCGGGATCGAGCTTCAACGTCCCCTACCGCGACCACTTCCGGGTCACGCTCCTGCCCGACGCCGACCAGATGGCCGACGTCTTCGCCCGGATCGAGAGCATGCTCGACGAATACGCCGCCGAGGGCTGACGAGCGAGGGGTTGCCGCAGGTTTTCACGTGGCCGCAGGTTTTCAACCTGCGATAGCTGCCGAAGTGGCCGCAGGTTTTCAACCTGCGGAGCGCGGGTTCGATGTGCTGCTTGTGCAGGTTGCAAACCTGCACCCACTGATGGTGCAAATCGGCGCCCCCTCGCGCCGGCCCGCCCTACTTCACCGCGAGCATCCGCTCGAGCGCCGTCACGGCCCACTTCGCCGTCTCGTCGTCCACGCGGATCACGTTGACGGGTTTGCCCCGCTCGAGGTGCTCGAGGCTCCAACAGAGATGCGCCAGGTCGATGCGATACATCGTGGCGCACATGCAGACCACCGGCGAGAGAAACCGGATCGTCTGCTCCGGGTGGTTCTTCTCCAGCCGCTTCACGAGATGCAGCTCCGTGCCGATCGCCCACGTGGTGCCGGGCGGGGCCTTCTCGACCTGCCCGAGGATGTAGCTGGTGGAGCCCACAAGGTCGGCCTTGTCCACCACCTCCATCGAGCACTCGGGATGCACGAGCACCTTCACGCCCGGCAGGTTGGCCCGCAGCGCGTCAACGTGCTCCGGCTTGAACATCGCATGCACGCTGCAATGCCCCTGCCAGAGGATCACCCGGGCCTTCTCGATCCGCTCCCGCGGGTTGCCGCCGAGTGCCGGGTCGTGCGGGTTCCAGACGACCATCTCGTCGAGCGGGATGCCCATCGCCCGGGCCGTGTTGCGGCCCAGGTGCTGGTCGGGAAAGAAGAGCACCCGCTTCCTGCGGGCAAACGCCCAGTTGAGCACGGCGCGGGCGTTGCTCGACGTGCAGACGATGCCGCCGTGGCGGCCACAGAAGGCCTTGAGGCTCGCCGCCGAGTTGATGTAGGTCACCGGCGTGACGTCGGCGGTGTCGATCACGCTGCCCAGATCGGCCCAGGCATCTTCCACCTGCTCGATCGCGGCCATGTCGGCCATTGAGCAGCCGGCCGCCATGTCGGGGAGCACGACAGCCACCCGTCGGCCGCCGCGGGCCGCGACCTTCTCCGGACGGTTGGCGAGGATGTCGGCCGTCTCGGCCATGAAGTGGACACCGCAGAACGCAATCGCCTCGCAGTCGGTCCGGTCGGCGGCCGACTTCGAGAGCTGGTAGCTGTCGCCCTGGTAGTCGGCGTGGGCGATCACGCCGTCCTGCTGGTAGTGGTGGCCGAGGATCACCAGGCGGGAGCCCATCCGCCGGCGGACCGCCTCGATCCGCTCCACGAGCAGGGAATCGTCGAGGCCGCGGTAGGCAGCGAACGGCGAGGCGAGCGGCACGTCTGGGGCGGCGATCGACATGGTATGGACAAAGTATAAACCGGGCCTGCGGAGGCGGCCCGAAACGGTATACTCCCGGCCTCGTGCAGGCATTTTCCCACTGATGGAAGGACGGCGACCGAGACATGGCGCGGAAAGTCGTAAATCGCAAGGAACTGCGGGCCCAGGTCGAGGCCGCGGAGGCCCGGGGCAAGACGAAGGCCGCTCCCAAGGAGAAGGCCGCGAAGGAGAAGAAGGCCAAGGAGCCGAAGAAGGTCGCCGCGAAGAAGCCGGCCCGCAAGAAGGTGGCCAAGGAAGCCCGGATGAAGGCCTACTGGGGCGTATTCAACTCCGGCATGAAGCGGCTCGCCCTCTTCGAATACGCCGACAAGAAGGCGGCCGAGAAGAAGGTGCAGGAGCTGATCGGCTCGTCGCGGGCGCACCACTTCGTGCAGCTCGTCAAGGAAGCGATCAGCGAGTGATCCCGGCCGACTCCCGTCAGAACGGGCTCTGCCAGTCGCCCCAGGCGGCCAGGTAGCGGGCGAGGCCCGGGCTGTCCTCGGCCTTGGCCTCGATCCACGAGCGGGCCTGCTCGATCAGGGCGTGCTCACGCTTCAGGTCGATGTCGCCGGCGAGCACCCGCGACCTACGCAGCGTGGTGGCGGGGGCGACGGCCTGGCTGCTGTACAATCTGGCCGAGCAGCGGACGTCAACCGCATGGGCCTCCGGTCAGGATCGCGCCACGCCGCCACACGCCGGCAACCCCAAGTTCGCCGCAGATAGCCCGGTTGCTCAAGAGGAGTCACGCCCATGTCTCGCTTCGTTGCTCGGATCGGATTTACGGTGATCGCCTCGGCCGGCGGCTGGTGGCTGGCGGCCGCGCCGACGGCGGCCCAGCCGTTCTCGGCCCAGACCATCAACTCGCAGTCAAACCTCTTCGGCGCGGGGCGCTCTGGTGCCGCGCCCGATCCCGGGGGCAACGGCGGTGGCATCCTGCCGCCGGTGTTTTCGCTGACACCCGGTTCGGGCCGGGTGCTGACGTTCACGAGCGTGACCGGGTCGGTCTCCTACAACAACGACGTGGGCGATCCCAACCGCGGCCAGTTCAACGGTCCCGACGGCGGGTTCGTCAACTATCCGCCGGCCAACAACGACGGGTTCAACACCAACATCAACTCCTATGACGGCATTTCGGGCCTGCAACTCATCGAGACGGTGAGCGCCAGCCGGCGAGTGATGTTTCTGGCGGGCTTGTTTCTCGACGACAGCGTCCCGGCGGGCACGGCTCCGGCCCGGCTCGACTTCAGTTCGACGGCCCTGGGCACCAACTTCTCGAGCCTGTCGCCACTCCTCAATCAGACCTTCTTCATCGGCGACGGCCTGACGGCCACCGGCAGCGGCCTGCAGCAGCAGTTCTCTGTTCCCGACACCGCGACGCGGCTGTTTCTGGGCTTCATCGACGGGGCCGACTTCCAGGGCGATCCCACGTTCTACAGCAACAACGACGGCAGCTTCGTGGCCACGTTCTCGGCGGTGCCGGAGCCGACGACGCTGGCGCTGGGCATCGCGAGCCTACCGCTGACGCTGCTGGCGGTCCGCCAGTTGCGACGGCCCAGAAACGCATGATTGTATGGAGTGAGACGGGTCACATGTGATCCTGAGGCATTCACGAGTCTCGGACGCGCCCGCCGGTCGCGTCCTCGCCGCGCTTGCCAACATCCCCTTTTGTCACGCGCCGTGACGGCCCGCCTGTGCTTGTGATTGTGGGCAAACACCCATGGCTTGCTTCACGGCGGCAGGCGATTCGGTCTGACCGATGAATCGGGAAGAGGACGCAGCCGGATGACCCGGTGGTCGTCAGCCGTCAGAACGGGCTCTGCCAGTCGCCCCAGGCGGCCAGGTAGCGGGCGAGGCCCGGGCTGTCCTCGGCCTTGGCCTCGATCCACGAGCGGGCGTGCTCGATCAGGGCGTGCTCCCGCTTGAGGTCGATGTCGCCGGCGAGCACCCGCGACCGCAGGAAGATGAAGTAGGTGTCGAGCACGTCGCCGCGGCAGTAGTCGTGGATCTCCGCCGCGCGGCCCGCGTCCCAGAAGTCCTGAACCATGTGGCCCGCCACGTCGGTCTTGCCCGGCTTGCCGATCAGGTTCGCCGCCAGCGACAGGCCGCCGGCGAACCGCGACGCGCCGGAGTTGGTGAGCCACTCGTAGAGGTCGAAGTGGGCCGCGGTGTTGTAGCGATACCGCGGCTGGTCGAAGTTGCGGGAGTCTTCGGCGAGCCAGTCGGCGATCGGGATCCCGTAGCGGAAGGCGCAGAGTTCGAGCAGGGGCATGTCGAATCCCCGGCCGTTGAACGTGATCAGCCGGGGCCGCTGATACTTCCGCCAGCCGTCCCAGAAGAGCCGCGTGATCTCGTGCGGCCGCGCCTGCTTCTCGTCGAGGGCGATCAGGTCCTGGAGCGAGAGATCCTTCGCCACCTTGGCGATCACGAGGGAAATCGGCAGCTGGAAGGTGTAGGGGATGAAGTCCTTGCCGTTCTCCGCCATGAGCTCGGCCCGGTACTTCGCGATCGCCTCCGCCGGGGCGAGGCCAACGCCGGGATACTTCAGCCGGGAAACGAGCTCCCCGTCGGCCACGCTCTCGATGTCGAAGACGAAGTATTTCGTGTCGTTGCTCGCCATCGGCTCACCGCCTCGCCAGCGGGTGCTTCAGCGGCAGCCAGCCGCCCCCGGCCTTGCTCGACGCCACCGACTGCTCGATGAAGTACATCCCTTCCACGCCGTCGTGGATGTTGGGATAGACGGTGTCCTTGTGCTCGACCTTCGCCCCCGTCGCCGCGGCCGCCATCGCGTCGAAGCCGGCGCGGTAGATGTTGGCGAAGGCCTCGAAGAAGGCCTCCGGGTGGCCCGAGGGCAGCCGGCAGGCGGCCCGCCCCGCGTCGTTCGTGAACGGGGCGTTGGGATCGCGGGTGTAGAGATAGTGCGGCTTGCCGTTGTGGCGCACCGTCATCTTGTTGGGCTCCTCCTGGTGCCACTCGAGGCTGCCCTCGGTGCCGTCGATCTGAATCCGGAGATCGTTCTCCCGGCCGTGGCTGATCTGCGAGGCGGTCACGGTCCCGAGCGCCCCGTTCTCGTAGCGGATCACGGCGTGGCCGTAGTCGTCGAGTGGACGGCCCGGCACGAAGATCTTGAGCGTGGCGCTGATCGAGTCGGGCAGGAGGCCGGTCATGTAGCGGCCGAGGTTGTAGGCGTGGGTGCCGATGTCGCCGAAGCAGCCCGCCGCCCCGCTCTTCGTGGGATCGGTCCGCCAGGCCGCCTGCTTCTGCCCCTCGCTCTCGAGCCGGGTCCGCAGCCAGCCCTGGATGTATTCCGCGCGAATCGCCTGGATCTCGCCGAGCTCGCCGGCGAGGATCATCTCCCGCGCCTGCCGCACGAGCGGATAGCCGGTGTAGTTGTGCGTGACCACGAACACGTTTTTCGAGCCCGCCACCGCCGTGGCGAGTTCCTCGGCTTCGGCGAGCGTGAGCGTGAGCGGCTTGTCGCAGACGACGTGGAAGCCGGCCTCGACGGCCGCCTTCGCCACGGGAAAGTGCATGTGGTTGGGCGTGGCGATCGTCACGAAGTCGATCCGCTCGCCGGCCGGGAGGGCCCGCTCCCGCTCGAGCATCTCCTGCCAGGATCCGTAGGCCCGCGACTCGGGCACGTCGTAGTCGGCGGCGCTGGCCTTGGAGCGGGCGGCGTCGCTGGAGAAGGCGCCGGCCACGAGGGCGGCGCGGTTGTCGAGCACCGCGGCGGTCACGTGCACCCGGCCGATGAACGAGCCCTGCCCGCCCCCGACGATTCCCATCCGCAGCTTCCGCCCCAGCCCGCCGTTGGTCGCCATCGTCGCCCGATCCCCTGTGGTGATGTCGCCGTCCCGGGGGCCGTGTGCCGCGGCGCCGAACCCGGGCGGACGGGGTTCGCAGCGTAGCACACGCGCGGCCGGCGTGGGCAGCGGCCGCAGCGGCCCCGGGCGTTTGCTTCCGGGATCGGGCTGGCCGTAGGATGCGTGCTTTGGGACCGGTGCTCCGTCCCTTTTCACCAACACGCCGCCGTGCGGCGCCCGGGCGATGGGATACCAGGACCGCGGCTACTACGGTGATCGAAGCCGGCCTTTCGCGGCCGACTGGAGCGGCGTGAACGCGATCATCGCGGTCAACGTCGCCGTCTGGCTGGCCAACTTCATCTTCGCCGGCAACCTCTTCGACGGCCTGCTGCCGCCGTTTTCGCTCAACGAGATCTTCTGCCTGCCGGAAGACCTGCCGCGGAAGCCGCAGTCCTTCTACACGCTCCTGACGTACGGGTTCCTGCACGACCCGCGGTCACCGTGGCACCTGATCTTCAACATGCTCACCCTCTGGTTCTTCGGCCGCGAGATCGAGGCCGTGATGGGGCGGGCCGAGTTCCTCCGGTTCTACTGCGCGTCGATCATCTTCGCCGGGTTCGGCTGGGTGGTCGTCGAACGCTTCAGCCATCCCACGATGGCGGCCGGAGCGCCGCTGATCGGCGCCAGCGGCGGCGTGATGGCGGTGCTCGCCGCGTTCATCTGGTACTACCCCCGGCAGACGATCCTGATCTACGGCGTGTTTCCGGTGCCAGCCTGGGCCCTGGGCCTGCTCTATCTCGCCTCCGACATCGGCGGCCTGGGCGACCGTACGAGCCACGTGGCCCACGTCGCCCACCTCTCCGGCGCCCTCTTCGGCCTGCTCTACGCCTGGCGGGGCTGGAGCCTGGAGGGCCTGGGCGAAGGGCCGATCACCGCGATCAGGCAGTGGTTTTCCCGGCGGCCGCGGATGCGGGTGGTGAGCCCCGATGACGACCGGGCCACGGCGGTGCGGCCGGGCGACGACCCCCAGCTCGACGAGGAGGTCGATCGGATCCTGGAGAAGATCAGCCGCTCCGGCGAGGCGAGCCTCACGGTGGCCGAGCGGAACACGCTCACGCGGGCCAGCCAGCAGCTCAAGCAGCGACACCGCTCGTAGCGGGCGGCGTGGGGCCCGTCAGCGGCGCATCGTGGCCGCGGTGGGAACGACGGCCGTGCGCTCCTGCAGCGCCCGCAGTCGCAGCTGGTCGATCCCGGCCACGACCTCGCCGAACCGCACCTGGTCGAGGTGGCCCGAGACCACGGCCTGCGGGCAGCCTCGCGTATCGAGCACCACCACGTTGGGCTCGTGGGGAACGATCCCGAACTGCTGCCGCATGCTGTCTTCGAAGTCGAGCCACACGGAGACGAACTGCGAATCCTTGCGGAACCGGGAGCGGGCCACCGTCTCCAGGGCCTTGGGCACCTCCGGCAGGCAGGCGACCGGGATCACGTGCACGTCGGGGGCCGCCAGGGAGGTGGGCCAGCCCGCGGGACTGACCACGGGCTGCCGCGACCACTCCGTCGCCGCGGCCTGCGCCGCGGTGGGATGGAAGCGGACGTGCAGCCGGCGACCGAGTTCCAGCGCCGCCTCGGCCCCCTTCCGCTCCGCGTACACGAGCACGACCACGTCGCCGCGGTAGCGGAGCGTCTCGTGGCGGTTCTTGAACTGGTCCTCCATGGCGATGTTCACGACCCGCTCGGGCTCGGCGGCGGAGGCGGCGAGCGCGGCGCCCGCCCCCGCGATGGCGACGAGGAAGACTGCGGCACGACGACGGCTGGCAGGCATGGGATCACCCGTGGAGCGGTTGGGGAACGGAGGAAACGTGCGGCGGGTCCGGGGAAGTACCGCGCGGACCGCTCCCGAGGCAACCGCGATCCTCCGGCCGGCCGCTCAGGCGGCCAGCGACGCCGGTGGCTCCTCGTCGTCGGCCTCCGCGTCGTGATCCCCGGCGTCGGCGGCCGGACCGCAGGCGATCACGTTGAGCAGCGCCGGCAGGAACACGAGCGACGTGACCGTGCAGGTCGTCACGCCCAGCGTGAGCAGCCGCCCCAGGCTCTCGAGCCCGCGGTGGCTGGCCACCATCAGGGCGCCAAAGCCGAGGATGGTCGTGAGCGCGTCGACGAGCACGGAGTTGGCGGTGGAGGCGCTGATCCGGTAGGGGCCGGGCCGCTCCAGGGCGTCGTGCACGATGTGCACGCCATAGTCGACGGCGATTCCCAGAATCAGCGGAACACCGATCAGGTTCGCCGCATTGAGATCGATCCCCACGAGTCCCATCAGCCCGAACGTCTGCAGCATGCCCAGCGCCAGCGGGAGGGCCGCGAGCAGCGCGTGCTTGACGGAGCGGAAGTCGAGCCAGAGCACCGCCAGGATGACCACCAGCGAGTAGAGCCCGGCCTGCTCGTAGCTCCGCTTCATCTCCCGGGAGCCCTCGTAGGCCTGCACCGGGTTGCCGGTGGCCCGGGGATCGACGCTCCGCACGTCGCGAACGAACTTCTCCAGCGACTCGAAGTTCCAGATGTCGCCGCGGCCGTAGATCTTGAGCAGATGACGGCCGCTGGAGCCGACGAACCGCTCCACGAGGCTCGGCGGGAGGTCGGCGAGCGCCGGCGGCTCCGGATCGGCCACGCCCGCCAGCGCGTGGAGCCTCGAGAGCAGGTCGCCCGCCGCTCGCTGCTGGAAGGCTGCGATCGCCCGGTAGCATTCCTCGGGCCCCTTCCTCCGCAGGCTGTCGCGGGCCCGCTCGAGGTGCCACGCCGTCCGCAGGCCGCCGGGCCGCTTCGAGGCCTCGGTCTGCGCCCAGGCGAGCGTCTCTCCCAGCGCGTCGAGCCGATCGACCGGAATCTCCGGCGGCCGCTCGGGCAGCGCGGCGAGCCGGCCACGGATCCGCTCGATCAGCGGACGCTTGAGTTCCTCGTCCACGGGCAGGAGCGACGCGATCTCGTCCACCCGCTCCACGCCCGGCAGGGCCACGAGTTTTGCCTTCCGCTCGAGCAGCTGCTCCCGCGAGTCGGCGATCGAGAGGGCATACCAGACGCTCTGGTCGCACTCCTCGAGCAGCTTCTTCTCGATTTCCACGCTCTCCAGCCCCTCCGGCTGCATGTTGAGCAGGTTGTGGTCGTAGCGGAGCTCGTGCAAACCGCCCGTCATCGCCATCGTGCAGGCCACGCCGCCGAGGATCACGATCCGCGGGTGGCGAAAGATGGGGGCCAGCCAGGCATGCACCGGCACCGGCTGGGGAATGCTCCGGCCCAGAAAGCTGCGATCGACGATCGCGAGCACGGCGGGCAGCACGAGCAGTTCCGCGGCACAGCAGAGCACGATGCCGCCGCCCGCGATCATGCCGAGCTCGGCCACGCCCGCGAAGCTCGTCATCGCGGCCGCGAAGAAGGCGACGGCCGTGGTGATCGCGCCGGTGAGGATGCCCGGGCCCACTCGGCCGCTGGTCTCGAGGAGCGCCTCCGCGCAGTCCATCCCCTGCCGCCGCTGCTCCAGGTAGCGGCCGACGTAATACGTCCCGTAGTCGATGCCCACGCCGATCATCGTCACGGTGAAGGTGACGCTGAGAATGTTGAGGTGGCCGACGCTCACCGTGGCCCAGGCGAACGCCCAGGCCATCCCGATCGCCAGCACGCCGTTGGCCATCAGGGCGTGCCGCACGCCGCCGAAGCCCGCGATGATCACGAGGATCACCGCCGCCATCGACAGGCCGCTCGCCCAGACCATCGAGGTCTGGCTGGCCCGCATCTCGTCGTCTTCCATCACCGGGATGCCCGTCAGGCCGATCGACACGCCCGCATGGCCATCCCGCACCCGGGCGATGATCCGCCGCAGCTCGTCGGCCGCTGCCGACGCGCCGGCGAAGCCCTCCTTCTCCTTCGTGAGCCGGAGCAGCACGAAGCCCAGCCGGCCGTCCTTGGCGAGCAGGTGCTCGCTGGAGAGATCGCGGAGCGTGGAGAGCGACTCGGGCATTCCCGGCCACGGCGAGACGTATTCGCCCGGCCGCAGCTCGCTCACGGGCGGCGCCTCGAGCCCCGCCACGAGGCTCTCGACGTAGCGTTCGAGCGAGGCGGTGGCCGGCTCCTCGCGGGGATCCCGCGGGCCGGCGCCCGCGACCATCTGGCCCGCGAGCCCGCCGACCATCGTGCCCACGCGGAGCTGGGCCCAGCCGCCGTCGAGGATCGGCTGCGTCCGCTCGATGAACCGGTCGATCGCCGTCAGGTCGGCCGGAGAAAGATAATGGAGGCCCTTGGCGCGGATCGCGGAAAGGTCCACTTCGTGCAGCACCGACCGGAACAGCGACTGCTGCCGGGCGACCTCCCGCGAGATCTCCTCGAGCACGGGAATCACTCGTTCCCGCGAATCACCCTCGACCACCACGACGGCGTCGTCGTCCTCGCCGAACTCGTGGATGTAGTCGATCCAGAGCTTGTGGTATTCGCTCTTGGGATCGACGAGATCGGAGCGACTCACCTTGTAGCCGAGGTGGTGGGCCGTCCAGAAGCCGCTACCGACGGCGGAGAGCACCGCCAGCGCGAACACGGCGAACGGCTGCCGCAGGCAGACGCGCGTCCAGGCGACGAGCGCCTGGCCGAGCAGGCCCGGCCGGTGGCCGGAGCGGTCGAGGCCGCGGTCGCTGGCGTCGTCGGGCACGTGGGGCATCGCGGAGATCCTGGCGCGGTCCTCGGGCTGACGGCACCGGACCCGGGCGGGATGATAGGAAACCTGCGGCGTCCGGCAAACCCCGTTCCGACCGCGAAATCCCCCGCCTCACACCCGATCCCGACCCTCAATACGCCACGATCCACTCAACGGGGGCGGAGAGCTCGGCGGCGGCGAGCTGGACCGCCGGAGCGGCGAGCGGGTGGGCCGTGACCAGGCCCGGCGACACGGCATAGAGCACGTCGCCGATCCGCACGCTGCGGTCGATGGCTTCGGCATGCTGGATCGTGCCGAGCCGCTCGAACGCGGCATCGGCGCCGGTGTCGATGCGGAACACGACGAGATCGGTCGTCGAGTTCTTCTCCTGGACCGGCACCGCCAGGATGCCCTGCTTCGCGAACCAGCCGAGCGCATGGTGGTCCCACGAGGCGGGCGACCACGAGCCCCAGTCGCCGGTAAAGGTGAACGTCGCCGACCGTGTCGGGTTCGCCGGGTCGCCGACGTCGAACAGGGAGAGCTGCAGGCCGCCATCGCGACCCGTGAGCGGATCGACATCGCGGCCGACGCCGAGCAGGTGCGTGTCGTCCAGCGGCACGAGCAAGGTCGAGTATCCCGGCACCTTGAGCTCACCGGTCACCCGCGGCGCCGCCGGCGTCGCCAGATCGATCACGAACAGCGGGTCGATCTGGCGGAACGTGCTCACGTAGCCGCGATCACCGGCGAACCGCACGGAATAGATCCGCTCGCCCGGGGCGAGGCCCGCCACGCTCCCCACCGCGCCGAGCCGGCCCGCGGCGGCGGCCAGCACGGTCACGGCGGTCGTGGCGTCGGCCCCGAAGCCGTCGGTCGTGGCCACCCGCAAGAAGCCGTCGGCCTCATCGAGCGAGAACTGGTCGAGCGTCATGCCGGGCACCGATCCCGTCGCGACCAGCGGGGCGGCCGCCGCGGTGAGGTCGAACTTGTAGATGTTGGTGACCGTGGCCGTGTCGGCGGGATCCCACCAGGAGCCGGCATGCGTGTCGAACACATAGAGCCCCGACGGCGACGCATAGATCCGGCCGCCGATGCCGCCGGCCGTGGTGACGGCGTCGGGGCCGGCGCTGGTGTCGCCCACCGTGAACGAGACCACCGACACGAGGCTCGTGTCGCCACCGTCCACCGGCAGCGACGTGCGGGCCGGATCGATCAGGCTTCCCGCCGACTCCATCCCGGCGGCATCGACGACCTCGTAGCCGGGCAACGGCAGGGCGTCCCAGGCCCGCTCGAGCCGCTCGCGGTAGGAGGCCTCGTCCTCGTAGCGACTGAGGGTGCCGTCGCTGGGATCGAGCGGACCGATCACGAACAGCGGCGGACACACGGCGAGCGCCGGCGGTGCGGCCGACGCCGCGGGCACCGGACTGGCCGCCGCGGTGACGATCTCCGGTGCAGGAAGGTCGATCGAGCCTTGGGTCACGACCACCACGCGGTCGCCGACCGCCCGGGCGTCGTTGAGCCAGCCGTCGAGCCGCGTGGTCTCGAGAATCCTCGGGGCGGTCGGGATCGCCACGTCCACGACCGTCACCACCACCTGCGACACGCTCGGCGCCTGAATGGACCGGAATCCCATGGCCCCGATGGCCATGACCTCGTCGGGCCGCCCCCAGTCCTGGGAGATCACGGTCAGCCGCGTCCCGGTGAGGAACAGCTGCCGCTCGTCGCCCGGCAGGGCAAGATGGGCGACCACGCCCAGTCGCTCCGGCGTGCCGACGTCGAGGATGTCCACGCCGTCGCCGGCGATCGTGAACAGGTGGCTGCCGTCGGTCTTCACCCGATCCCCCTCGTCCACCCCCGCGGCCTGCGTGGGGGTCTGCGAATAATCAGACGTGGACGTGGCGTTGGGGGGTGCGGTGGTGGTGGTGACGCCGAGGCCGATGCCGCCGCCCTCGATCGGGATCGGGCCTCGCCACCACGGCGCGACCGGCTGCCCGAGCTGGCCGCGCCACCGCGCCACGGCCGCCTCGATCGCCCACGACTTCAGCCGGCCGCTCTCACCGACCGGCGCCAGCGGATTGGTGACCTCGTTGCCAACGAGCTGCTCGCCGGCATCGAGCCGCGCCACGTCAACTCCCGCCGTGCCGTAGAACGCGTCCACCGCCAGGCCGCCGTCGAGCGTGTTCGCCCCCGCGCCGCCGCGAAGGGCGTCGCTGCCGGCGCCGCCGAAGAGCGCGTCGTCGCCGCTGCTGCCCACGAGCGAATCGACCCCGCCGTTGCCGCGGAGCTCGTCGTCGCCGGCGCCGCCGCTCAGCGTGTCGCGGCCCGGCCCGCCGAGGATCACGTCGGCTCCGTCGCCGCCGGTGATCGTGTCGCTGCCGAAGCCCCCCTCCAGCCGCGTGGTAATCCGGCCGTTGCCCGGCACGTCGATCGTGATCCTGTCGTCGCCGGCGCCGCCGACCACGTGGATCGACTTCATGCGGGCCTCGGAGCGGACATCGACGACGACGCCGTTGACGGTCGCCCGCAGCTGGCGGGGATTGGCCGGGTTCCGCTCGACCACGATCGTGTCGTCGGGCAGAGCCGCGTTGTCGTCGCCGCCGATCGTCCACACGCCGGCGGCGAAGTTCACCGCCAAGGCGTGCCGCGGCTCGAGCTGCTCGATCGTCCGCTGCGGCTGCCGGATGCCGGTCGGCCGCCGATTCGGTCGCTGGTGCCGCTGCATGCATCTGCCTCCGGGATTTCGGGCCAAGATCGCCGCCGAAGAATCACGCTACGGACGGCGGAAGCCTGCGTCAAGAAACCCTGGGCGGCGGCATGCCGGCGACGCCGGCAAACTGCGAAAGCGCGGGCGACCCGCGGCGCCGGAGGTGGGGCAAGGCACGCAAGGCCGCAGCGGCTCGCGGCGGCGTCTCGCCGGAATCTCTGGCCCGACGCGGCAGCGCAGGCCGAATACCTTCCGCAGGCGGCATCGCTCGCGGTGCCGGGGAGGGCTTTGCAAGGGGGGACCGAGTTCATGCGCCGTCACGCGCTGTTTCTGCTGGGGCTGGCATGCCTGCCCTGGCTTCACTTGCCGGCCGAGGCCGCCGGCGAATCGAGTCTGTCCAGAGGCGTCGTCGGCGCCATGGCCGACTCCGGATCCTCGAGCCGCGACACCCGTCGCCGTGCCATCGACACCATCCCCTTGGCCCGGATGCCGGCCGCCGAGCGCCGGCTCGCCGAGCAGGCGATCGAGCGGACCACGCTCTACCGGCGGCTCCCCACGGCGAGCATCGCCTGCGATCCCGCACTCCTCGACTTCGTGCTCTCCAAGCCCGAGACGCTCGTCGAGGTCTGGCGGGTGCTCGGCATCAGTCGGCTCACGCTCGATCCGGTGGCGGCCGGGCAGTGGCGGCTCGCCGACGGCTACGGCACCGTGGGAGCCCTGCGGCTCCTGCACCGCGAGCGCGGCGACCACGGCGGCCTCTACGTGTTCCACGGCCGCGGTGCCTACGACGGGCCGCTCGCGCCCAAGCAGCTCACGGGCTCCTGCCTCGTGGTCGTGCGCATCACGAGCGATGCCGCCGCGGCGAACGGCCGCCCGCGGCAGACCGTGCAGATCGACGCCTTCCTCGACGTCGACGGCATGGGGCTCGAGCTCGTCACCCGCTCGCTGCAGCCGCTCATCGTCCATTCCGCCGCGGCGAACCTCCACGAGATCAGCCTGTTCGTCTCGCAGTTCGCCGCCGCGGCCGCCCGTAACCCGGTGGCGGTGTCGCGCATCGCCGACCGGATGACGAGAACCCCGCCGGCCGATCGCACCGCGCTCGTCACGCTGGCGAGCGGTCGGCAGGCGACCGCCACGGCGACCCCGGGGCACGCCGCGGAGCAGGTCCAGGCCGAGCTCGCGGCGCGATGGATGACGGCCGACCAGCTCGACGCGATGCAGAAGCGCTGACGGGCTACTGCGTGCCGTCGGGCCGACTGCCGGACGGCGGCAGCGAAGCCATCCGCACGCGGGCTTCCGAGGCCACGAGGTACGGCCGCTTGTACTCCGGCATGTAGCCGCGGGCCCCGCGGACCGACACCTGCTGGCCGACGAGCGGCCCGAGATCGACCCCTGGCTGGGGCGTGACGAAGGCGATCACGTTGTTGGCGTTGTCCACCACCGCCCAGCGGGGCGCGTCGGGCCGCCGGGAGATCACGGTGGCGAGGCGGCCGGTCGTCTCCATCTGATCGGGCGGCGTCCAGGTCGGCTGGCCGCCCGCCGGCTGGCCGCCGGGCAGCACGCCGGGCCGCACCGGCCGCGAGCCGAGTGTGGAGAGGCTCGACCACATGCCCCCGAGCCGCAGCGGCTCGGGCTGTGCCGCCGCCGCCACCTGGAGCCCCTTCTGCTGCGACTGGATCGACTCGAACCGCGCCAGCCTGGCATCGATGGCCTGGGCCCGGGAGCGGTCCGCCTGCGAGGTGGCCCGGGTCGCGGCCAGTCGCAACCGCTCACGGAGCGGCGCCAGGTTCCACGACTCGCTCTGACCGGTGACGGCGAGCGACAGGGCGAGATCGATGTCGGCCAGTTCGTCCCCCGAGGCGGCGGCGGCGCCGGCGCTCACGGCGGGCGGCGGCGCCGCCGGCGTGGCGCGGTCAATCACGTTGGTGCCGCGGGGCAACCAGCCCGACAGGAGTCTCGTCATCCCACTGGCCGGTGGCGGCGCGGCGTTCTCGGTGGCGGCGTCGAACTCGGCCACGGCCTGCGTCACGGCGGTGCCCGCATCCCGCAGTGCCTCGACCGCAGCCCCCGCCGCGGCGAGACCGGCGGCATCCGCGACCGCAGCCGGATCGGGAACGGGCGCGAGCTCGGGCGGCAGGCCGAGGTCTTCGGCCCGCGCCCAGCGAAACTCTCCCGACGGCGGCTCGATCCGCACCCAGTCGCCGGCATGCCGGCCGTCGGGAATCCGCACGTGTTCGAGGATCGTGATCCGCTCGCCGGCCTCGAGCGCCAACTGCGTGACGTGCCGGAGGTCGTTGAGCTGCGAACCCACGCGGGCGACCGCGTTGTCGGTCACCACCACGCCCGTCGTGCGGCCGGGACCGGCAGCGGATCCGTCGCTCGGCACCGACTCGGCCTGAACGTCGCGGGCCAGCACCCAGCTGTAACTGCCCCGGACGGGACGCACGGCGCAGTAGCCCGACGGCTCGATCGCCCAGACCTCGACGTCGATGCCGGCGGAGAGCCGTTCGGTCGGATAGAAATCGTCGCCCGGCCCGCAGCGCAGGTAGGCGTGGTCGGCCGAGACGGTCACCGTCACCGGGAGCGTGGCCACCTCGGCGGCGGTCGCAGCCGACGTCAGAACCAGCGCGGCGGCGACGACCCGCGCGACCGCGGCGAGCGAGAGCGATGACATGCCTGCCTCATCCATCCTTGGATACAGGCCGTGGGTCCGACAGCAAAAAAGCGCGTAGACGAGGCTTGGGCTTCCTCGTCTACGCGCTGCGTTCGGGCCGCCGGAGCGACCCTGCCGCATCTCTTGTAGACCAGCCGCGGCGGCCACTCAAGCCGCGAATTCGAACCGCGTCGCGGCCCGGGAAAACCGCCCACCGCCACCCATCACGTCCCCTCTTTCCGGGGGTTCCTCGGCGGGACGGGCCATGCCAGCACCGCCTGCCAGCATTCCGACACGGTGGCCTCGCTCCCGAAGTGGGGGCAGGTTTTCAACCTACTCATGAAGGCTGTGGCCTCGCTCCCGAAGTGGGGGCAGGTTTTCAACCTGCCCAGGCAGCGGAGTTGGCGGGGGGATCCGCAGGTTGAAAACCTGCGGCCACTCTAAAAACCTGCGGCCACTCTGCCTCACGCGAGGTCAGGCTTTCACCATGCTCACGAAGGCTCTGGCCTCGCTCCCGAAGTGGGGGCAGGTTTTCAACCTGCCCAGGCAGCGGAGTTG
>JBBAVS010000036.1:0-1472 GCA_040397585.1 Pirellulales bacterium | reverse complement strand
GGGGGGATCCGCAGGTTGAAAACCTGCGGCCACTCTAAAAACCTGCGGCCACTCTAAAAACCTGCGGCCACTTTCTGCAAACGTGTGGGCCGCTGCGCGGAAGTGGGGGCAGGTTTTCAACCTGCCCATCGGGGCTCGGCCTGCGGATCGCCGGATCACGCCCGCAGACTCACTCCCAGCGCTGCACCGGCCGGTCGAGAATCTCCCGCATCACGATCAGCCGGCGGAGCACCGCCGGATCCCGCACCGCCTTGGCAACGTCGTCGGCGGTGGAGCGTGCGGCGCCGGGCTGCGCTGGCGGCGGCGCGAGCATCGGATCACGATGACCGAGATCGTTCGCAAACGCTTCCTGCACGTGCTCGATGACGTCGTCGCCCGCATCGCCGAGCGGGGCAAACTGGCGATCGGTGAGGCGGGGTGCGGGCTTGGCCGACTTCGCCGCCGCGCGGGCCGGAGGCTTCGCGGCCTTCTTGCCTCCTGCCTGCGGCCGTTCCGCCTTCACCGCTGCGGGCAGCTTCGGCGGCGCAGGCCGCGGCGTTGGCGCAGGCTGCTGAGGTCCGCCGCGTGACTGCCTCAGGAACTCCTCGATCTGGCGCTCGAGTTGCACGCGGACGTCGGCGGGCGGTTCGCCGGCCACGGGGCGGCGCGGCGGCCGCGGGGGTGCCGCCGCAGGGGCACCGCCGCCGGCCGGCCGCCGGAGGAGGTTCATCACCTGCCCGACGAGCCAGAAGATCGCGAACAGGGCCGGCAGCAGGATGTCGACCCAGTCGCCGCCAGCGGCGAAGAGCGGTCCGACGGCATCCATGGCGACGAGGCTCCGGAGGATGGTCACTGGCCGCCGGCCACGGCGGGGGTCGGGCCCGAGGCGATGCTCCGCCGCATGTCGGTGTCGGCCTGCAGGTTGCGGAGCTTGTAATAGTCGGTGATGCCGAGCTGGCCCGACGCGAGCGAGTCGGCCACGGCCTTGGGCACCTCGGCCTCCGAATCGACGAGGGCCGCCCGGCTCTCCTCGATCGCCGCGATCATCTCCTGTTCACGGGCCACCGCCATCGCCCGCCGGCCCTCCGCATTGGCCCGGGCCACGCGGGTGTCGGCCTCGGCCTGGTCGGCCTGCAACCGGGCGCCGATGTTGGCGCCCACGTCGATGTCGGCGATGTCGATCGAGACGATCTCGAATGCCGTGTTGGCGTCGAGCCGGCGGGCGAGCACCGTCTTGGAGATCACGTCGGGGTTCTCGAGCACGTCGGAGTGCCTCTCAGCCGAGCCGATCGCCGACACGATCCCCTCGCCCACGCGGGCGATGATCGTCTCCTCGGTGGCACCGCCGATGAGCTGGTAGAGATTGGTCCGCACGGTCACGCGGGCCTTCACCTTGAGCTGGATGCCGTTCTTGGCGACGGCGTCGAGCGACTCGCGGCCGCTGTTCTTGCCCGGGCAGTCGATCACCTTCGGATACACGCTCGTCTGCACCG
>JBBAVS010000035.1:0-31892 GCA_040397585.1 Pirellulales bacterium | reverse complement strand
CCCGAAGTGGGTGCAGGTTTTCAACCTGCACAAGCGCCACCCCGGACCTGGACTCACCGCAGGTTAAAAACCTGCGGCCACTTTTTCCGAAGTGGGTGCAGGTGTCCCGAAGTGGGTGCAGGTTTTCAACCTGCACAAGCGCCACCCCGGACCTGGACTCACCGCAGGTTAAAAACCTGCGGCCACTTTTTCCGAAGTGGGTGCAGGTTTTCAACCTGCACGAGCGGCACGGCATGCGCCCGCCGACGATCACGGCGGTATGCTCACGGTGATCGTTCAGGGCCTCCCGGCCCGTGTCACCCGCCAGCAGCCCTGCACCCCGATGGCCTCCAGCCTTCTTCTCCTGCTCGACGACATCGCATCGGCCCTCGACGACGTGGCGGCGATGACGAAGGTCGCCGTGCAGAAGACGGCCGGGGTGCTGGGCGACGATCTGGCGCTCAATGCGAAGCAGGTGGCGGGGGTCGATCCGGCCCGCGAGCTGGCCGTCGTCCTGCGGGTGGCCCGTGGCTCGGCGGTCAACAAAGCGATCCTCGTGCCGGCGGCGCTCGCGATCAGCTGGCTCGCCCCGTGGGCCGTGACGCCGCTGCTCATCGCCGGCGGTGCCTACCTCTGCTACGAGGGGGCCGAGAAGATCCTGCATCGGCTCGCGCATGGCGGTGCCGGCAACCACGCCGGACCGACGAACGCGGCCCACGCGGCTGCGGCGTCGGGCCACGGCACGGCGCAGCCCACCGGACCGGCGGCTGAGTCGCGGAAGATCGCCGGGGCGATCCGCACCGATTTCATTCTCTCGGCCGAGATCATCGTGATCACGCTCGGGGTGGTGTCGGGCCGGCCGCTCCTCACCCAGCTGACGGTGCTCCTGGCGATCTCGGCGGCCATGACGATCGGCGTGTATGGGCTGGTCGCGGCGATCGTGAAGCTCGACGATGCCGGGAGCCTGCTTGCCGTCCGTCCGGAGCGGTGGCTCGCGGCATTCGGCCGCGGCATCCTCGCCGTGGCGCCGTGGCTGATGCGGGGGCTGTCGGTTGCTGGCACAGCGGCGATGTTCCTCGTCGGTGGCGGGATCATCGCCCATGGCATTCCCATCATCCACGACGCCCTCCACGATCTGACGACGCCGCTTGCCGCCGGAGCCCATGCGGCCGTCGGACTCGGCGTGGGACTGGTGCTCGTCGGCGTGATCGCAACCGCCCGCCTGGCGGCGCGGGACACACGCCCGACGTTCGCGGACCGTGGCGTGAATCCCTCCACCGGCGGTGGCGACAGTGGAGGAAAACGCCCCGGGTAGCGACACCGCGGGGGCCACGTTCGATCCCCTGGCCGCCGACCCATCCGTCGGGGCGTGGACGTATGCACCGCTGACGGAGGCAACGCTCCCGCTCCAGGCGATGTCGAACGTGCCGCTCGTGGTCGCGCCGGTGCCGGAGCATCCGTCGGCGCATCCACGTCCGGAAGGCAGGCGTCAGAACGTGGCGTTGACCCGCACGCCATACGCGAAGGCGTTGTCGGTGGAGATCGCCCCCAGTCCCGGGCGGATCCACTGGAGGTCGGGCGTGATGTTCAGCCAGGGCGTGGCCTGGATGTTGTAGAACCACTCGAGCCCCATGCCGTTCCGTGGGCCGAACAGGGCCGTGGGCACTGGGCCGAATTGGTCACTCGCCCCCACCAGAAACCAGCCCAGGCCGAACGTGTCGCCCCGCCGCTGCCCCAACGGGCTGAAGCCGCCCAGGCCCGTGCTCAGGAAGTATTGGATCGGGTTCGGGTTGCCATCGCCGATGGACGCACGGCCGAACAAGCCCCACCCACGGTCGGGGTTGTCGGTGTAGCGGACGAAGTACTGATCGAAACCGTAATAGACGAGCCAGGAGTTCCACAGGGTCCGCGCACCGGCCCCGGGAGACGGCTCGTCGGGCTCTGGCGGCGTGAACGCGAATCGCAGGTCGAGCTGCTCCTGGTGCTTCCAGACGCCGCCCACGTGCTGCTGCCCCGGCAGGTCGAGGAACATCGTCTTCGCCTTGATCTCGCCGCCGATGATGATTCCCTCGTTGAACAGATCGCCGAACTGCATGAAGTCGGCCGTCCGATTCTTGGGATCCATGACAAACATCGCCATCCCGCCCCAGTCGCGTGGCGAGGCGACGCCCGCGGTGAAGAAGGAGTAAGGCATTCCGAGCAGGAACTGCGGATTGGCGATCAGCGCCTGGTTGACGAACTGATCGGTGCCGTCGCCGCCGGCGAAGACGTCTTGGTCGACGGAGCCCAGCACGTCTTTTTTGCCGCCGAACACGACCCAGTTCGGTGACAAGGGCTGCGTGAGGAGAAAGTTCGTGACGTACGGGACGCCCGGGTCGTTGGGCCGGGGCGGCAGGAGCGCCGGGAACACCACGGGCGTGAAGGTGCCCGCTCGCAGCGACACGTTGCCGTACTCGCCGTACCACTGCTCGAGCCTGACGAGGAGCCGGCCGTGGGGTAGGCCCCCGAACTTCTCGAGATCGAACACGGCGTCATACTCGCTCCGGCCGGTGTACTTGAAGACGTTGCCTTGCCCGAGCGGCGGGGGCACCGGCCGATCGATGCCGCCGGCAACCCCGAAGGCGAACTGCGTGATCCGGCCGCCGAACGTGATTCCCGACTCCTTGGTCGAGAACCAGCGATCGAACAGATCGCCGGTGACGGTCTTGTGGCCGAACGGATCGGCTTCGTTCGGCGCCGACCGCCCGGCTCCTTCGGGAGTGGCCTCGAACGGGGGTGGGGCCGGGTCGTCGGGAAGCAGATCGACGGAATACGGGTGCGCGAGGCGTTCGGTGAGGACTTGGCCAGCGGGGCCGGCAGCCTCCTGGGCGTCGCTTTGCATCGGCACTCCGACGACGAGCAGGCAAGCACTGATCGCACAAGCGGTAAGCTTCATGATCTGGCTCTTGTCACTTGGCTCTTGTCAGAGGACGGCGACGATCTGGGTGCGCACGAATAGGCCCGTCTGGCCGGCCACGAAGCCGGTAGCTCAAGCTGGGGCGGAAGAAGGTGCTGGCCATGGTGCGGTCGGCGCTCTGGAGCGACACGAACGCGCTCTCGATCCACTCCCGCGAGCCCGGCACCTTCGACTGGCCGACGTACAGTTCGAGAGCCTTCCTGAACCGGTAGCTCAACCAGAAGGCGCGAAACCCGATCGGCTGGTTCGTGACCGAGTTGTAGTCGATGTTCAGCAGGTACGAGAGCCGGGGCAGCAGCGCATCGCCCGAGAAGATCAAACGCCCTCGCGGGATTCCGAAGGAGTTGGAGGTGGTGGTCTGACGTTGGGTGCCCGCACTGTCGGTCCAGAACCGCTCGGCGCGTGCAAAGCCGTCGTACCGAAACATGGTCTGATTGCGGATCCGCAGCGAGAACGGCGTCGCCTCGGGGTCGTTTGGCAGGATCGCGAACCCGTTGTCGTAGTCCGCGTGGAACCGACTGCCGCCCCAGCCGGAGCCGTCGCCGGTACAGCCGGTGCAGGACGAGGTGGCCGAGGAGAGCTCAGCTTGCCATTCGTCAGACAGCGGAGGTGGGATCGCCTTGACCACGATGTCCGTCTCCGCAGGCTCCGTGGACCGGGCAAGAGACGCCGGCATGGCGGCGAGGGCAAGCCAGACGGCGAGCGCCAGGCAGCCGCGGACGGGCCTGTGACCGGATCGCTCTCGCACGGTAGCGGGCATGGCACGGCGGTTCTCCCGGGGTCGCCCCCACCAGATCCCGTCGGGCTGGTGTCAGTGTGGGGGGGCCGGGAGACGTGGAGGCCTTCGCGCAGACCTCCCTCCATGGATGGAGCAGCTCCTCTGGACTGCTTATCGGCCGATCGTGCCGGTTGCGTAAGGAAATCCGATTGCGCGGACGACGGATGCCCGTCGCCGATCACTCCGGGATCGTCTTTCCCGGCACCGCTTCGTAGGGTTCGGCATGGACAACCTCCTCGCGGCCCCGGGTGCCGGGCAGGATCTCAAACCGCGGATCGAAGTCCACCATCGTCGCCGCGAGCTTGGCCAGGATGGTGACGTCGCCCTCGACCTTCGCCGTGCCGTCCTTGATCTGGGCCTCGAGCGTCTTGGCGCCGATCATCGTCTGCTCGAGGTCCTTGCGGTTGATCGTGAGCGTCAGATCCGCCTTCTCGGCGAGGAAGCCCGGGAGGTTCGTGAGCGTTGCGTTCTCGAGTTCCACCACGAACTTCTCGCCGTTGTCGGGCGTGATGAGGTTCATCGTGAACCGCATCCCCTCGGCCTTGCGGCTGTCCATCCGGACGCCGAGGAAGTCGAGGAACAGCTCCGTGCTCATCGCGCGGATGACGTCGGGGCCGCTCGACTTGGGCGAGGCTCCCTCGGGTATGCCCTCACGGAGCTCGTAGGCTCCCGCCAGAAAGCTGTTGCGGAGCCCGGGGTTCTCCTGCTGGTAGCCGATCTGTTCGAACACGTCGGCGAGCAGCTCCTTGGCCGTCTGATTCTTCGGCTCCGCATGCACGAGCTTGTCGAGGATCTCGGAAGCAAGCAGATAGTCGCCCTTGTCATGCAGCTGCCGCGCCTTCGTAAGGATCTTCTCCGCCCCCCCCATCATCTCCACGTACAGCGGCGCCGAGTCTTCCGGGGAGAGCGGAATGAGCGTGGCAGGATTGCAGTCCCAGTAGCCGAGATAGCGGTTGACGACCGCCCGGGCGTTGTGCGGCACCGAGCCGTGGTAGCCGCGGCAGTCCCACCGCTGCTGGAGGCTCTCGGGAAGTTCGTAGACGTTGTGGATCTGGTTGACCGTCACGCCCTGGTTCGCGAGGTGCAGCACCTGGTTGTTGAAGTGGGCGTAGAGATCCCGCTGGCCGCGGAGGATCTCCTGGACCCGGTCGTTGCCCCACCGTGGCCAGTGGTGGGCACCGAACATCACCACCGCCTCCTGGCCGAAGCGGTAGATGACCTCGTTGATGTACTTCGACCAGTTGAGCGCGTCCCGCACCAGCGCCCCGCGGAGCGTGTAGATGTTGTGCAGCGTCGCGCAGACGTTCTCGGCGATCCAGAGCGCCTTCATGTCGGGGATGTACGTGTTCATCTCCGAGGGGGCCTCCGTGTTCGGCGTGTTCTGGAAAATCATCCGCACGCCGTCCACCTCGATCTCCTCGATGTCCTTCTCCACGACCCGGGTCGGGGCGATCAGGCCGGACGTGCCGCGAGAGATGCCGTGGCCGAGCCCCTGGGTGACGTAGCCGTAGGGCCCGACCGGCAGGAGCACGCCGTACTGATAGAACAGCCGCCGGTTCATGGCGTTGCCGGCGAAGACGTTCTCCGAGATCGAGTACTCCATGAAGTCGCGGGGCGCGAGGATCTGCACCTTGCCGTCGCGGACATCGGCCTCGTCCACGACGCCGCGTACGCCCCCCCAGTGGTCGCCGTGGGAGTGGGAGTAGACGACCGCCGTGACGGGCAGGCCCTCCCCCTTGTGCTCCTGAAACAGCTTCCACGCGGCCCGCATCGCGTCGGCCGTGACCAGGCAGTCGAACACGATCCAGCCGGTCTTGCCGCGGACGAACGTGGTCTGCGCGAGGTCGAGGCCGCGAACCTGGTAGATGCCCGGGATGACCTCGTACAGGCCGTAGTTGTTGTTGAGCTGACCGATCCGATGCATCGAGGGATGAACGGTGTCGAACTCGTCCTTCTGGTCCAAAAACTGAAACCGCGTCATGTCCCAGACGACGTCGCCGGCGTCGGTCGTGATCGTGAGATCCTTCATCGGGGCGATCAGGCCGCGCCGTTGCTCGTCGAAGTCGCGGGTGTCGTCGAACGGCAGCGCCTGCTTCGCCTTCCGCAGCACCGCCTTGGTGAACTCCGATGGCGGCTTGCCCTTGGGATGGAAATGCCCCGTGGCCGGGGCGACGGGGGCCGGCGCCGCGTTTCCTGTGTCAGCGTCGAGCATGTGGGCGGCGACGGCGAAAGCAGGCAGGCTCTGGACGAACTGACGTCGGGTGGTCATTGGATGGCTCGCGTGAAGGTGCGGAACAGATGAGGGGACAGGCCGGGCCGCGGCCCGGGTGTCGTTGTACCGCACCGGGCCTCGGTCGAGACTGTCCCCCGATCGCGATTCTGGAGCATATCAGTCCGCAGGCTCGGCCGCCGGCTGGGCGACGTTCGGCACGCGGCATGTCACGTCCACCTTCTCGATCGTCCCCGTGAAGCGGAACTCACCTCGGTAGCCCGAGCTGGCGGGGCTGAGGCTGTCCCAGCCGCAGCACAGGCCCTCGCCCGAAAGCGAGAACATCAGCGGCACCGTCACGGGAATCTTGGCCTCCGCCACCTTGCGTGGACCGATGAAGAGCCGACCGATGCCGGGCGTCCCCTTGCCGGTGGCGAGGTCGGGCGGTCCGGTGACTTCGAAGTCGTAGCGCAAGGTCGTCTTACCCGGTGGAATCTCCGCGTTCGATTCCAGCACCGACTCCTGAAGTCCCACGTAGTTGTGGGAGTAGTGGAGCTTCTTGTCCTTGACGTAGAACGAGTATCCGGCGAACCGCCCGCCTTGGGCGAGCAGCACTCCTTCGGCACCCTGTTCCGGGATGACGACCTCGGCGGTAATGGAGTGCGACCGGTTGAGGACGTTGACGGCCACGGACGAGGGCACTTCCCCGGCGCCGGGGCGATAGGTGTACGTCGCTCGCGGCTGGCCCAGCGTGGGCCTCGGCTCCAGCTGCCGGAGAATGGATCGCCCGTCGAGCGGCAGCACGTTGAATCTGGCGGCTTCGATCCACCACAGGCGCTCGAGCTCGGCGACCTTGTCGGGGAACTTGCTCGCGACGTCGGTGCACTCCGAGAAGTCCTCTGCGACGTTGAAGAGCATCCACGTCGAACCGGCCAGCGATTCGGTCGTCACCTCCTTGCCGAACTCCCACGGCGAGTAGGCCCGCCAGCCGTCGTGGTAAATGGCCCGGCGGGCGGCCATCTCGAAGTACTGCGGTCCGCCACGCAGCTTCGCACCGGCATCGGCAAAGGTCGCCGCGAAGCTGCTCCCTTCCATCGGCGCCTGCGTGATGCCGTTGATCGCCGCCGGGCTCTCCATGCCGAGGACGTCGAGCACGGTGGGAACGACGTCGATGGCGTGCGTGAACTGGGGGCGAATCGCCCCTCCGTCGCGAATGCGTTCGGGCCAGTGGATGATCAGCGGCACCGAGACGCCGCCGCGAGTGGCATCTCGCTTCCAGCGACGGAAGGGCGTGTTCCCGGCCCACGACCAGCCACCGACCACGGCCGAAAAGGTGTTCGGCCCCCCCCAGTCGTCCAATGCCGCCGCTGTCATCTCGAGCGTGACGGGCACGTTGTTGAAGAACAGCACTTCGTTGGGAATGCCGTTCTCACCCCCCTCGATGCTGGCGCCGTTGTCGGACGCCAGCACGATCAGCGTGTTGTCGAGCTCGCCCAGTTCCTCGAGCGTCGCCACGAGGCGGCCCACCTGGTCGTCGATGAAGCCGAGGAATCCGGCGACCACCTCCATCTGCCGCGCGAACACCCGGCGGTGCTCCGGGCTGAGCTCGTCTCAGGCGGGGATCGAAGGGTCGCGGGGCGACAGCTTGGTTCCGGGCGGGCAGATCCCCAGAGCGATCTGCTTCGCGAGCGTCGCTTCGCGATAGTGATCCCAGCCCTTGTCGAAGGCCCCGCGAAATGCGTCGCGCCACTCCTTCGGCACCTGCTGCGGAGCCCGCACGCCACCGGGGCAGTAGTACATGAAGAAGGGGCGGTCGGGCGCGACGTGCTTCACGTCGAGGATGTACTCCCGCGCCTTCGCGGTCATGTCGGCCAGGAAGTGGTAGCCCTCTTCCGGTGTGCCCGGCGGCTTGATGAAGTGATTGTCTTGGGTGATGGCGGGCACGAACTCATTGGTCGTGCCCCCGAGGAACCCGTAGTACCGGTCGAATCCACGGCCGACCGGCCACCAGCGTCGGCTCGCCGCCAGGTTGACGTCTTCGGGCGGCGTGAGATGCCACTTGCCCAGGCAGAAAGTCGACCAGCCGGCGGGCGAGAGAATCTCGGAAATCATGCCGTGCGAGAGGGGCATGCGTCCGTGGTAGCCGGGGAATCCCGTCGAGAACTCGGAGATCACCCCCATCGCGCACGAGTGGTGGTTGCGGCCCGTCATGAAGGCCGCGCGGGACGGGGAGCACAGGGGCGTGGCGTGGAAGTTGTTGTACCGCAGGCCGTTCGCCGCAAGCTTGTCGATGTTCGGCGTCCGCACGCCGTGGGCTCCGTAACAGCCGAGTTGGGCGAAGCCAACGTCGTCGAGCATCACGAACAGTACGTTCGGTGCACCCTTCGGGGCGCGGGGCTGCGTTGGCCAACTCGGCGTGGATTGGTCCGCGGTGGGCCGGATGACTCCTGCGAACGGCGGCGGCGCGGGTGACGGAACCACGCTGCCGGACGGCGCCGTGCCCGGGGGTGAAACGACCGGCTCGCGCGCCTCCGCGAATCCAGTCGCGACCGACGCGGACACCGCGACGACCAGCATGGCGGCGAGTTGGTGACGACGAATCATGACGGCCCCTCTCGGTTGGTGGTGCTCCTACGACGCGGTGGAGACCGGACCGAGTTTAGGTCTGCGCGGGATGACTCTGCCAGCACCGTCGCGTCCCGGGCACCGCGTGTCACCCCCAGGGCGATCCGGGGCCGCGTCGCCCCGGCGGCTCTACGCCCAGACGATTGAGCCCCAAGCCCGCGGTAGACCGGCCTTCGCGGGCTGGCCCGGGATCAGGTCCCGGCGCGCGGTCGACGCTTGGTCGAAGCGCCAGGTGAATCCAAGACCCACCCAGGAGCCGGCGACGTTGACCGTGGTCCAGTTCCCGAGCGTCTGGCTCGCGGGGAACATCCCACCGGCGAAGGCGTCGAAGTCGAGGCCACGCATGAGGAAATCGCGGACTCCGATCCCTCCCGTCATCCGGTGTTCATGGATGATCGCGGACTGCGACTGCGCGTAGCGGGCGACGTTCGTAGATGCTCTTGAAGAGGGCGGCGCTGTTCCAGTCGAGGAACAGCGCGTCCGCCGAGAGGAGCAGCCTGCCGCTCATCAGCGCCTCGTTCGAGATCCCGAGCCCCACCGTCTGCGGGAGGCCCATGCCGATGTCGTCGGCGCGTCGCTCATTGAAGAGGATGGCCTCGTTGGAGAAGCGGAAGGCCTGAGTGGAGTGATAGTAGGCCCCGAGGCGGGTGGCATCGCCGACGAAGGGACCGGAGGCGGAGCCGTCGTGCCCCATGCCAACGCCAGAATGGTCGCCACGAGCGGCGCGACCGATCGATTCGCCTTCCCCACCCCTTCGTCAGTTCCTCTCTCATCGGCACGACACGCCCGACCGCTTGATCGAGCGCCGCCCCTCGGCGCCCGAGGCGGGACGAATGGAAAGGGGTGAAGCAAGGCGGTCTGCAGACGCGACCAAGCGGCCGTCAGGGCCGCGATCCTCGCAGGCTCCGCCGAGATCCTCCTCCGACACGCCAGGGCCCACCGCCCCAGCACGGAGCCTGAACCTGCATTGCGTGATCGCGGCCCCGGGGGCGACAATCGCCGCCGTTCCGGGCGGCCGATTCGCGGCGCCCGGATCACAGGTCAACCTGACGGAAGCGGAGGCGCGATGGCGACGGCGGAAGCGACGAACGGACTGCCGAAGATCGAGGTCTACAGCACCCTCACCCGGGCCAAGACGCCGCTGGTCACGGTCAAGCCGGGCCACGTGGGGATGTATCTCTGCGGGCCCACGGTCTACAAGCCGAGCCACATCGGCCACATGGTCGGCCCGGTGATCTTCGACACCGTGAAGCGGTATCTCGTCTACTCCGGCTGGCAGGTGACGTGGGTGGTGAACGTCACCGACGTGGACGACAAGATCATCGCCGAGAGCACCGTCCGCGGCACGACCATGGCGAAGCTCGCCGAGGAGATGACGGCCGACTACCTGGAGAACCTCGCCACGCTCGGCGTGACGAGCATCGACCAGATGCCCAAGGCCACCGAGCACATCGGCACGATCATCGCGTTCATCGAGGGGCTCGTCGCCAAGGGCTGCGCCTACGCCAGCGACGGCGACGTCTACTTCGACGTCACCCGCGACCCCGACTACGGCAAGCTCACCAACCGCACCGTCGAGAGCATGCAGGGCGAGGGGGGCTCCACCGCGGACCGAAAGCGGTCGGCCGCCGACTTCGCCCTCTGGAAGAAGGCCAAGGCCGGCGAGCCCGCCTGGGAGAGCCCATGGGGCCCCGGCCGCCCCGGCTGGCACATCGAATGCTCGGCGATGAGCAAGGCGATCCTCGGCCCCCACTTCGACATCCACGGCGGCGGCCTCGACCTCGTGTTTCCGCACCACGAGAACGAGATCGCCCAGAGCGAGTCGCTCCACGACTGCCCGATGGCCACCTTCTGGATGCACAACGGCCTGATGCAGGCGGCGGGCGCCGCCGGCAAGGTGGGCGGACGGCCGCGGGGCGAGGCGGCCGACGACGCCGCCGCCCAGGCCGCCACGAAGATCTCCAAGTCCACGGGCGCCGAGCCGTTCAAGAAGCTGCTGGAGCGACACCGGCCCGAGGCGATCCGCGTGCTCCTGCTCTCCACGCACTACCGCAGCCCGATCCACTTCGGCGAGGAACCGCTCGGCGAGAGCGCCCGGGCGATGGAGGCGTTCGAGCGGCTCTTCGCCCGCTTCCAGCGGGTGAGCGGCAAGGCGTTCTACGCCCTCCCCTGCCGCGATCGACGGGCGGGCGACGCGGCGGTGGCCGCGGCCGGCGCCGAGGCGACGGCCCTCCGCGACAAGTTTTTGGCCGCGATGGACGACGACTTCAACACGGCGATCGCGATCGCCTCGCTCTACGACTATGTCCGCGTGGTCAACAAGTTCATCGACCAGCACGGCCTTGAGGCCAAGAAGCCGGCGGCGGAGCTCGGAACGCTCGACGCCATGATGCTCACGCTCCGCGAGCTCACCGGCGTGCTCGGCCTGTTCCTCACGCCGCCGCCTCAGACCGGGGGCGCCGACGAGGGGCTGGTGGCGAAGCTGATGGAGCTCGTGATCGAGATCCGGGCCAACGCCCGCAAGGCGAAGGATTTTGCGACCGCCGACCTGGTGAGAAACAAGCTCACGGAGGCGGGCGTCGTGCTCGAAGACCGCCCCGACGGCACCGGCTGGTCGAAGAAGTAGCCGACCGGCGACAGCTCACGCGGATCCCACGTGAGCCTCGCGCCCGACCCCATCGCTTACGCGATTGGGCTTCCTGATTCAGAAAGCGTAACCGCGTAAGCGGTACGATAGCCTGATTCAGAAAGCGTAACCGCGTAAGCGGTACGATAGCCCGATTCAGAAAGCGTAACCGCGTAAGCGGTACGGTTGATGGTCGCTCACGCCTTGCATGGGAAACCGCGCGAGGGGCTGACCGGCAAGCCGCATCAGGGCGCGCCGCAGGCCCGTACCGTCGGCTGCTTCGGCCCGAACCAGTCCGCCTTGCGGATCACCAGCAGCCGCGCCGCCGGGTCGGCCAGCCGGCCGCAGATCGCGGCGAAGATCGCCCGGAACACGCGGTCCTCGGGATACGCGCCCGCGTGGAACTCGGCCATCGACCACGCCCCCACGTCGAGCACCGCCCATTCCCCCTGCCGCGCCACGTGCCGCGTGATCTCCGCCGGCAGCCGCGCGGCTGCCTCGGGGGCCATGAGGACGAAGCCCTGGCTCACGTTCCCGGTGTACACATTGAACGACAGGGCGGAGTCCCAGCGGTTCACGTTGTTGAGCACCGGCATCAGGCCCACGAACACCACCGCCAGCGCCTGCGGCAGGCATCGCAGGGGCGAGGCCGCCACGAGTTGCCGCACGTCGAACGGCGGCGCACCACGAAACAGCGCCACCGCGAGCGCCGCCGACGCCAGACTCCAGATCCAGGCACTGTCGTTCCAGTTGCTCCGGATCGGGCCGATGCAGACGAGGATCACCGCGTGCATCACCAGCGCCTCGGCGAGGGCGATCCTGCGGAACCGCGTCGTCACCAGGCCGATTCCGATGAGCATCTCGGCGACCGCCGCCGCCATGCCGAGGACCGGCAGGAACGGCACCTCGAAGGGCACGAGGTCGGTGAGCGGCCGGATAAACCAGGGAAACTCCTCGCGGAAGAAGTGCGGCGTGAGCTTCTGGAAACCGCCCCAGAAGTAGACCGCGGCCACCACGAACCGCATGCCTGAGAGCGTGCGGACCGCCTCCGGCTCGCTACCGCTCGGCCGCCGGGCCACCAGCATGAGGAACAGGAAGAAGAACTCGTAGAACGACGGCCAGAGGCGGCTCTGATCCTGGACGAAGAGCACGGCGAACAGGCCGACCACGCCGGCCACCAGCGGCACCGAGAGCGGCCACACCGCGAGCGCCACGAGCAGCCCGGCCAGCACCGCCGCCACGGCGAGGTCAAGCGGGTAGGGAAAGGGCGGCACGAGCCCGACAAGCGGCGCGAGCGGATAGAGCCGCATGGAGATCCAGAGCCGCCACGAAAACGCCAGGCAGACGAGCGTGGCCACCGCCAGCACCCGGACCACGAGTTCGAGCCGCCGGATCTCGCTCGGGAAGGGATTCATGCTGCTCTGCCGCCGCGGGGCGGCTCACGGGGCGGCGGAATCGCGCTCGAGTTCGAGGCATACCAGCCGGTCGGCGCCCCGCACGTAGAGCAGGCCGTGCGCGAGGATCGGCGCCGCCCAGGCCGGATACCGCACGAGCCGCGCTGGCTCGCCCCCGGCGGCCGGCTCGTCGGCAACGAGCGGCAGTTCCCCGACCTGCTCGAAGCGGCGGGGGTCGGCCCGGAACAGAAGCAGCGTGCCGTTCTCGAGCAGATAGAAGAAGTGGCCGTCGACCAACAGGAGGCTGCCCCGCCCCAGGCCGAACTGCGACCAGACGACCCGGCCGGTCTTCCACTCGATGCACCGCAGGTCGGCATCCTGCGTGTGGCGGCCGCTGCAGGCGTAGACGTGGCCCTCGTGGTGGATCGGCGTGCTCCAGTGGGCCTTGAGGCTCTTCTCGCGCTTCCGCGGATCGTCCTGCCAGACCACCTCGCTCCCGCCGGGCTTCACGCGGACGAGCGCCGCCCCAGGGCCATACGTCTCGCTGATCAACACCTCATCTCCCACGACCACCGGGTTGGCGGCGTTGACACTCTCGAGGATCGAGGCCCGCCAGGGGAAGTGGAAGTCCTGCCGGCCCGCCACGGGATCGAAGCCCACGAGTCCGCCGCGGGCGAACACGAACCCAAAGCGGCGGCCGGCGATCGTGGCCAGCGCCGGGCTCGCGTAGCTGGCCAGCTCGTCACTGAACTGATACCGCACCTCCCCGGTTCGCTTGTCGAACGCCACCACGCCGGAGTCGAGCCCGCGGACGCGGTCGAGCTGGCCGGGCGGCGTGTCGCGGCTCTCCGGCGGCGAGCCGCCGACGTTCGCGATCAGCAGGTCACCCTCGACGACGGGCGTGCTCCCCACGCCGAAGAAGTTCTGCACCACGCCGAACCGGGCGGTGGTGTCGAGCTTCCAGATCACCGCGCCGTCGACCACGCTCAGGCAGTGGAGCATCCCCTCCGCACCCAGGACGTAAACACGGTCGTCGTCGATCACCGGGCAGCAGCGGGGCCCGTTCTCGTAGCCGTAGAGGTCCTCGTAGCCGGTGTCGTAGTCAAACTGCCAGAGCGGCTCCCCCGTTTCGGCCCGCAGGCAGTCGAGCCGGTTGCGGCCACCGACGCGGGAGAACTGAAACAGACGGCCGCGGCTGATCGACGGCATCGCGTAGCCGGAGCCGATGCGGCGGCTCCAGAGCACCTTCGCCCCGCGGAGGCCCTCGGGGGTGAAGAAGCCCGTCTCGCGGCTCGTGCCGTCGCCATTCGGCCCCAGGAACTGCGGCCAGTCGTCGCCCCGAGGCCGCTGCCAGAGGTCGGGAACGTCGGCGGCGACCGCCTGTCCGACGCCGCCGAGGCACATGACCACGAGCGTCAGCCAGGCGGCGATCACGACCCGTGCGGCGCGGGAACCGCGAGCGTGACCACGTCGGCCCCATCGGCGGCGGCCATGTCGCGGATCTCCTGCGAGATCTTCATCGAGCAATACTTCGGCCCGCACATGCTGCAGAAGTGCGCGCTCTTGAACGTCTCCTGCGGCAGCGTCTCGTCGTGATACTTCCGGGCGGTCTCGGGATCGAGCGACAGCCGGAACTGCTCGTTCCAGTCGAAGGCGAACCGGGCCCGCGAGAGGGCGTCGTCGCGGACGCGGGCGTTCTTGCGGTGCCGGGCAAGGTCGGCGGCGTGGGCCGCGATCTTGTAGGCAATCACCCCCTGCTTCACATCCTCCGCGTCGGGCAGCCCGAGATGCTCCTTGGGGGTCACGTAGCAGAGCATCGCCGCGCCGCTCCAGCCGGCGAGCGCCGCGCCGATGGCGCTGGTGATGTGGTCGTAGCCGGGAGCGATGTCGGTGACGAGCGGCCCGAGCACATAGAAGGGCGCCTCGTCGCACTCCTCCATCTGCCGCTTCACGTTCATGTCGATCTGGTCCATCGGCACGTGGCCGGGGCCCTCCACCATCACCTGGCAGCCCTTCTTCCAGGCCCGGCGGGTGAGCTCGCCGAGCACGTGCAGCTCCGCGAACTGCGCCTCGTCGCTGGCGTCGGCGATGCTGCCGGGCCGGAGGCCGTCGCCCAGGCTCCAGGTCACGTCGTACTGGCGGAAGATGTCGCAGAGGTCCTCGAAGTGGGTATAGAGGGGGTTCTGCTGGCGGTGGGTCATCATCCAGCGGGCGATCAGCGAGCCGCCGCGGCTGACGATGCCGGTGACCCGGTGCATCGTCAGCGGCAGGTGCTCCTGCAGGAGCCCCGAGTGGACGGTCATGTAGTCAACGCCCTGCTGCGCCTGCTTCTCGCACATGTCGAGGAAGTGCTGCGGCCGCATGTCGTCGATGTCGCCGCCGAGTTCCTCGAGCATCTGGTAGATCGGCACCGTGCCGATCGGCACCGGCGAGGCGTCGATGATCGCCTGGCGGATGGTGTCGATGTCCTTGCCGGTGGAGAGGTCCATCACGGTGTCGGCGCCGTAGTGGACCGCCATGTGGAGCTTCTGGAGCTCGGTCTGCTCGTCGCTCGTCACCGCCGAGTTGCCGATGTTGGCGTTGATCTTGGTGAGGGCGGCGATGCCGATCGCCATCGGCTCGAGCCGCTTCGTGAGGTGCACCGTGTTGGCGGGGATCACCATCCTGCCCCGGGCCACCTCGCTCTTGATCAGCTCCTCGGGGAGGTCTTCGCGCTGGGCGACGAACTTCATCTCAGGCGTGATCTGATCGGCACGGGCGGCTTCGAGCTGGGTCATCGGTGGTCTCCGGTCGGTGTCACGCGGCCCCGCCGCGGTCGGGAAATCGTATCACATCGTGGCGTCCCGTACCGTCACCCGTGGCCGCAGTCGCTCGGGGCTGCCGATGCCTGAAAGTGGCCGCAGGTTTTCAACCTGCGGGATCCCCGCTCGGAGTTGCTTGTGCAGGTTGAAAACCTGCACCCACGTGGGCCTTCCCGTGGCCGCAGGTTTTCAACCTGCGGGAATGGGCCCTGTGGACCACATCGCTCGGGGCTGCCGATGCCCGTCGCCGGACGTTCGCCTCGGCCCTCCGGGCCTCGGCTCCCTCGGTGCTTTCTTCGCTTCGCCATCGTGGCTGCGCGAAGAAAGCAAACGCCGGCTCCCGGGCACGGGCAGCCCCTCGCTTGCCGAACCGGGACGGGGCGGAGGGACCTGCTTGTGCAGGTTGAAAACCTGCACCCACGTGGGTTCCCGTGGCCGCAGGTTTTCAACCTGCGGAAATCTCCCGTGCCGCGCCGCGGCATGCTCTCGGCGTCACAGCGTCTTGAGGTATTCGAGCACCGCGGTCTTCTCGTCCTCGGTAAGGGCATCGGGGAAGTCGTGGCCGGCGGCGCTCTTGCCGGGCTTCCGCGTGTCGAAGAACGTCCGCCGGTCGGACGACCGCAGCCGCCCCGGGGGCAGGTCGGCGAGTTCCTCCACCTCCAGGCCCACCCGGATGTCGTCGTAGCCCGTCGGCGTCCGCCGCCAGACGACCGGCCGCTCCGCGGGATGGAGCACGTGCCAGAGCGTGGGCACGGAGCCGTTATGCAAGTAGGGCGCCGTCGCCCAGACGCCGTCGAGCGGCGGCGGCACGTAGCCGGTCGGCGCCGTGCGATCCTCGAGGTCGCGGCCGTCGGCGCCGAAGTGGCCGAACCAGCTGGAGGTGAGTTCGGCCCGCTCCTTCGCGGTGAGCGAGTCGAGGCGGACGCGGTCGGTGCCCACCTCCTCGATCGGGATCACGCGGTCGGGATACGATCCGCCGGCGCCGTGGCTGCCGTGGCACGACGCACAGTGCTCCGCGAACACGCCCGCCCCCTTGTCGGCAAGACTCTGATCGAGCGGGCCGGTCCACTTCGGCGGCTCGAGCGCCGCGATCCACGACTCGATCGCCCGGAAATCGTCTTCCCACTCGTGAAACTTCTCCGGGCCGTTCTCCTTGACGAGCAGGAACTGCATCAGGATCCGATGGCCCTTGGGGGCGAAGCCGTCGGCATAGAGCGTCTCTCGCCGGCGGTAGTGCCACCAGGCCGGAGCATCCATGTCGTGGTGCACGAGGTCGAGCCGCGGCGGCCGCTGCACGATCGAGAGGTCGGGATCGCGGTGCCGCATCAGGGCCACGCCGAAGATCACCGCGTTGGTCGTGCCGTTGGTGGTGCCGAGCGGGAGCAGCAGCGAGCCCACGTCCATGTGGCTGAAGGCCTTGCCCTGCTGGACCTTTACCTGGCGGACCTCCTCGGTGAGCGTCTCGAGCGCGTAGCTGGAGTTGGGCAGGCCCGGGATCGCCGTGCCGCGGACCTGCCCCTGGTGGCAGGCCAGGCAGCTCATCACCCAGCGGCCGTCGCCATCGACCACATACTGCATGCTCCGCGACGGATCGTCCGGGTGCGGCACGAGCCCATACCGCTCCATCGCCATCCGCCGCCGCTCCGGCACGGAGGCGGCTTCAGCCTCAGACCGCAGCGGCTCCTCCCAGACGGTCCACAGGGCGTCGAACACCTCCTGGTCGAAGTCGGCCGGAAGGTAGGCCTTCGAGAGCAGGAGCTCGAGCCCGCGAGCCCGGCCCCCGGCCGCTTCGTCCGCAAAGGCTCGGCCGGCCACGGCGCCGCACAGCACCGCGATCGCGAGGCCGATGCGGGCCATCACCATGTCGAGAAGGCATCGCTCGCGTCGGCTCATTCCGATGTCATACTTGGTCGATAACGGGACTACGCCGCAGTATAGGCCCTTCCCTCCCCGTGGCCCGGGCCTCCCGCCATGCCCACCGCCAACCCCATCCTGATTCCCGAGCTGCGGGTGATGCTCGCGGAGGGCGACGCCGCCGGCCTGCGGGAGGTGGCGGAAGAACTCCACCCGGCGACCGTCGCCGAGTTCACCGAGGGCCTCGAAGACGGCGAGCTCTGGCGGATGCTCGACGCCGTCCCGGTGGAGCGGCAGGCGGAGATCTTCCCCTACTACCCGATGCCGCGGCAGGTGGCCCTGATGAAGGCCTCCGATCGCCAGCACCTCGGCGGCCTCATCGAGTGGATGGCCCCCGACAGCCGCGACGACCTGCTCCGCGAGCTCGATCCGGAGTTCGTTGAGGAGATCCTGCCGCTGGTGGCCAAGGCCGAGCGGCACGACATCCGCATGCTGCTCTCCTGCCCGGAGGGCTCGGCCGGCTCGATGATGACGACGGAGTATGCCTCGCTCCCCGCCGAGATCACGGCCGGCGAGGCGATCGCCCGGCTCCGGTCGCAGGCCCCCAACAGCGAGAGCATCTATTACATCTACGTGCTCGACGCCGAGCGGCGGCTGCTCGGGTTCGTGTCGCTCCGCGACCTGATCCTCGCCAAGCCGACGAGCCTCGTGTCGGACCTGATGCAGAAGGACGTGATCACCGTCCGCATGGACGACCCGCGGGAGCGGGTGGTCGAGCAGCTCGCCCGCTTCGACTTCATCGCCATGCCGGTGGTGGACGACCGCGGCCGGCTCGTGGGGATCGTCACCCACGACGACGTGCTCGACGCCGTCCGCCAGGAGGCCACCGACGACGCCCAGCGGATCGCCGCCATCGCCCCGCTCGGCGAGGGCTATCTGGACGCGACCGTCGTGTCGCTCACCTGGAAGCGGGGCATCTGGCTGGCGATCCTGTTCGCGACCGCGGCCGTGACGGCCATGGTGCTGGCCCGCTGGAAGTCGCCCCATGCCTGGCTCGTGGCCTTCATCCCGCTGGTGATCGCCAGCGGGGGCAACTCCGGCAACCAGGCGGCCACGCTCGTGATCACCGCCCTCTCGACCGGCGATTGCAAGCTCGGCGACTGGAAGCGGATCCTCCGCCGCGAGTTCGCCGTGAGCCTGATGCTCGGCCTGCTGCTGGCGATTCCGGGCTACCTTCTCGGCCTCGCCTACGCCCCCGATCCGGTGCATGCGCTCGTGATCCCGGCCACGGTGCTCAGCGTGGTGATGGTGGGGTCGCTCGTGGGCTGTGTGCTGCCCCTGATCTTCCGGTCGCTGGGCCTCGACCCCGCGCTGATGAGCAATCCCTTCGTGTCGGCGATCGTGGACGTCGTCGGCATCGTGATCTACATGGGCATGGCCCTCGTCCTGCTCGGCGGCTGAGGCCGGAGCGCAGGCGACCGGAGACCCGCGGGGCCCCGGCCCACGCGATCACCACCGCCACGAGATCCCCGAGCCGCCGAAGAAATCCGCGGCGGCCTCGTTGAGTCCCACCGCGGCGTGCACGTCGATCTGCAGGTTCGGCAGCAGAAACCAGTGCAGGCCGCCGTGCGAGTAGGCCTGCTGGGGCACGTTCACGCCCCCCACCTGCGCGAACACGACGAACTCGTTGAAGAGCATCACCCGCCGGCTGAGGTCGTATTCGAAGTTGAAGGTCTGCAGGTATTCGGTGTAGTAGCCGGCCGCGTCGGGGTTGCGCCGCCGATTGACGTTCGTGTTGCACTCGATCTCCATCCGCTCACCCACCCGCCACGCGTAGACGAAGTTCATGCCCGGGAGCACCTCGTCGGCCGAGTAGGCCGGGCTGCCGGTCGGCACCCGCATCTGCGGAAAGATCGTGAGCTCGGGCAAGATTCCGGCCTGCGCCGCCAGGCCTACCTTGGCGCCGAGATAGAGATCGTCGCTGCCCTGCAGGAAGGACGTGCCCGCCGGCCCCGCCACCGCCTCGGAAAACGCGTTGTATTGGACGCGGAACTCGAACCACTCCTGGAAGAGGCCGACCCGCACGAGCGTCTCGGGATACGAATGCAGCTCCGTCGTCGTGCCCGCCGAGCCGTCCACGTAGAAGGTGTAGCCATTCTCCACCTGCACGCGACCGAGCCCGACCGTCGAGGCCGCCTCGGCGATGTGCGGCCGATCGGTCACGATGCGATCGCCGTAGAGTCCTTCCTCGCCGCCGCCGTCGTCGCCGCCGCCGTAGTCATACGAGAGCAGCTTCTGGGGCCGCTCGGCCGACGCCGCGCCGGCCCCTGCGGTCGCCACGGCCAGAGCCGCCGCGACCGCGACCGACCGGCACGCACCCTGGGCGCAGAGCCTCCGCCACGACCATCTGCCCAACGCGCACATACCTCCTTCTTTCGGCAGGAGGAATCGACACCATCGTCAGATCTCGGCCGCCGGGAACGGTCTGTCCAGACCCCGTGGTTTGGCCGGATCGCCACGGCCTCGCGGCCTGCCCAGACTCACGACCCCAACGGCGGCACAGGAACTTTGCATGGCCGGGGTTTCGACCTGGGTTTGCCGGCCTGCAGGCGGGCCGCGCCGTCGATGTGCCGAGATCGCATCCGAACGATGAAGCCGCGGGCAGCGCACCGGGCGGGAACCCGCAGGTTGAAAACCTGCGGCCACTTCCCATCCCCATCGCTTACGCGATTGGGCTTCCTGATGCTGAGCGTCCGGCGATGGGCATGGGCAGCCCCGAGCGGGGGTCGCGGACACGATCCCCATCGCTTACGCGATTGGGCTTCCTGATGGCGAGCCCCGAGCGGGGAGGCGCACCTCGCGCTCCGCAGGTTGAAAACCTGCGGCCACTCAGGGCGCGAAGGCCGGCGGCAGCGTGTCGCCCCGCTTCGCGGCGGCCGCGCGGGTGGTGATCAGCACCCACTCCTCGCCGTCCTTCTCCTGGACGACGTAGACGAGCTTTCCGTCGGGGTTCGACTTGGCGAGGATCACGCGGAGGATCTCGGCGGCGGTCTTGGCCCGCTCGTCGAGCCCGAAAGACTGATTCTTCGTGATCCCTTCGAGCTGCAGGTCGCCGCCGAGGATCTCCATCGGCACGCCCGTCTCCTCCGCCACCATCTGGATCGACCGCTCCAGGTTGTCCTTCGCGAAGGTGAGCGTCATCGTGCGGCCGAGCTTGCCAAGCGCCCCTTCTGGCGCCGCGGCTGGAGCGGGCGGCGGGCTGCCGCTCGCGACCGCCGCCCCCGGCGTCTGGGCGAGCGCCAGCTCCGCCGCGAGGGCGAGGTTGTGGGGGGCATGCCGCGGCAGGTAGGCGTTGAGCACCACCCCCTTCCCCTCCGCGCCGCTCCGCAGCTGGGCGGCGAGCACGCGGAGCATCGCCGGCAGGCGGAGCACGAGCACGCGGCCGTAGGGATCGGGGCTGAGGGCGGTGCAGTAGGCCTCCACGCGATCGGCCAAGCCCTCCACCCGGCCGGTCACCGCGGCGGCGAGCGTCTTCGGCGGCACGTCGAGCGTGGCCACGGCATCCATCTCCACGTAGGCAGCGGGGCCGAAGTGGAGCGAGAGGGCGACCGCCTGCAGCCCGTTGCCAAACAGGCTGTCGAGCGGCTCGGCCAGCTTCGCGAGCGGCCCGGCCAGCACCGGCCGGCCGCTGGTGAGCAGGAAGTGCGGCGCGGCCCAGAGCGTGAGGTGCCGGTCGGCGTCGAGCATGCCGACGAGCGTTTCCAGATCCCGCGGGAGCGCGGCCTTGAGAGGCGCGGAGTCGTCGTCGGCCAGCGGCTTCGTCTCGCGAATGATCCGCGCGATGAGCAGCTCCTTCGCGCCGCGGTCGCCGACCGCGGCAGCCCTGGCCACCATGAACCGCGGCGCCACCACCAGTGCCCGGCCCCGCTCGCGGGCGGGCGTCCAAAGCGAAAGCGCCTTCGTGTGATACACCGTCTCCCCCTCGATCGTCTCGGTCGTCGTCGGCCCCCAGGCCGCCGCGCGGGCGGCCTCGTCGGAGGGAGCCGCATGCCCGGGCGTGAACCACACCGCATAGCCTCCCACCACCTCGTCCGGCCCCTCGGCCTGCCAGCCCGCCTGAACGAGATCGATCGCCGCCGCGTCGCCGCCGCAGAGCGTGATGAGCGTGTCGCAGGCCGCCTCCGCCTCGGGGCCGAGCGAGCGGCGAAACAAGGCCCCCTCGTCGTCGGCCTCGACCGCCGCCAGCCGCGCGAGGAGCACCAGCTGCGAGCCCGGCGGGAGATACGCGAGCGCCGGCGGGGGGCCGTGCGTCGGCGAGGCCCACGGCAAGTCGGGGTTGTTGACGATCTCCTCGGCGACCGTCGCCCGAGGCCGCAGCGCTCCAGGGCCACCGGCCTCGTGCTGGTGGGTGGCCTCGGGCTCGGTGGGCTTCGCCGCGGATGCCTGCTCACGGTCCGCGACCGCCGCGCCAGGGGGCGGCGCTTCCCGCAGACCGGCGACCTGCCGAGGCGGCGTCCGTTTGCTCGCGTCGACGTCGGGAGCAGGGCCGACGGGCATCCGGCTCATCATCGCGACGACCCCCGCCAGCAGCGCGGCCCCGGCGGCGAGCCCGCCGATCACCGCCAGCCATCTCCCGGGCTTGGGGCGGGCCGCCGCGGCGCGGGTGGCAGGCCGGGATGTCGGGGCCGCCACCGTCACCGCAGGCTCGTCGGCGGGCATCGCCAGGCCGAGGGCGCCGGCGAGGGCCGCAGCCGCCACGCGGCCATCGGGATAGCGGTCCGCCGGATCGCGGGCCAGCATCGTGGCCGCGACGTCGCGGAGCGGCGGCGGCACGCTGTCGGGCAGCGGCGCCGGGCCGAGCGCGGCCGCTGCCTTCACGGCCGTGACCGCCCCGCCGTCCCAGTGCGGCGGCTGCCCCGCGAGCAGGGCGTGGAGGATGCCGCCGAGCGCATACACATCGCCGCGGGCATCCGCGGGGCCGCCACGCTGGATCAGCTCCGGCGCCAGGTAGGCCGCCCGCCTGCCGAGCCGCGCGAGGCCCGCTTCGACGTCTTCTGAGGGCAGCGACGCGAGGGCATGCGGATCGCCCGCGAGCGGAAACTGCAGGAGCCGCACGCGGCCGTTCCGTTCGCCGCCCCCGGGCGGCGGCGGCTCGCGGCGGAGCATGTCGAGCGACAGCTGGCCGTGCACGCCGCCGCGGGCGTGCAGTTCGCCCACAGCCTTGGCGATCTGCCAGGCGAGCACGCCCGCCTGCTGGTGCGGGAGCGGCCCCAGGCGTTCCAGCTCGTCGGCGACGTTCGTGCCCGCCACGAGTTCGCAGACGATGAACGTGGCGCCGTCCTGCTGCTCGAGCGACCAGGTGCGGGTCGTCATCGGGTCGGTAGTGGCGTGCGCCGCCGCCGTGCGGGCGAGGATGGAGGCCCAGACGTCGCGGTCGCGGCACCGCTTCGCGTTGAGCAGCATCAGCGTCACGAGCCTGCCCGTCGGCTCGTGACGGGCTGTGAACAGGAGACCGTCGCCGTCACGCTCATGGCGTTCGAGCAGCCGGTAGTCGCCCACGATGAACGGGCCGGTGTCGCCGATCACGAGCCGCTTCGCCTGCCAGCGGGTGATCAGGCCGCGATTCAGGAGCCAGCCGGCGAGCCCCTTCGTCGAGCCGTCGCCCCCGGCGGCGACCGCCGCGGCATGCTCGGCGCGGAGCGGGGCCACCGCGTCCGGCGCGAGCAGCCGGGTGCGGACGAGCAGCTGCCAGAGTTCGTCGGGAGCGGGCGCTGGCATGGAGCGATGCGGGCGGCGGCTGGTATGGACTCACGATTGGACGCCGCTCCGATCGTACCGCCTCCGACCGCCGCCGGCGTAGGCCGCCGGGGCCGACGCGACCGAGCCGCGGCTGCTATCATCCCGGCCCGCACGCCGGTCCCATCGGAGGCTTCGTTTCATGCGCGCCAGTGACGCCACCCGGATCTACTTCGAGCGGGCGGCCGACGCGCTCGACCTTTCCGCGAGCATGCGCCGCCTGCTCGCCACGCCCAAGCGGGAGGTGCAGGTGCAGCTCCCGGTGGAGCGCGACTCCGGCGAGATCGCCACCTTCATCGGCTACCGCGTGCAGCACAACGACGCCCGCGGACCGTTCAAGGGGGGCCTGCGGTATCACCCCCAGGTCGATCTCGACGAGGTGCGGTCGCTGGCGGCCTTGATGACCTGGAAGACGGCGGTCGTGGACATCCCCTTCGGCGGCGCGAAGGGGGGCGTGGCCGTCGCCCCCCAGGACTGCTCGCTGCGGGAGCTGGAGCGGATCACGCGGAAGTTCGTCGATGCCCTGCACGACCTGTTCGGTCCCGACGTCGACATCCCGGCGCCCGACATGGGCACGACGGCCGACATGATGGCCTGGATCATGAACCAGTACGGCCGCTACCACGGCTTCGCCCCCGGGTGCGTGACCGGCAAGCCGGTGGAGTATCACGGCATCCCGGGCCGCGAGGAGGCGACGGGCCGCGGCGTCGGCGCGCTCACGCTCAAGCTCCTCAGCCGGCTCGGCCGTCCGATCCCGGGCACGCGGGTGGCGATCCAGGGGTTCGGCAACGTCGGGTCCCACGCGGCGAAGTATCTCGCCGACGCGGAGTGCCGAATCGTGGCCGTCGGCGATGCCACCGCGTCGCTGCGGAACGACCGGGGCCTCGACGTGCTCGAGCTGCTCCGCCACGCGCGGGCCAACGGCGGCCGGCTCGCGGGCTTCGCGGGGGCCGACGCGATTCCCGCCGCCGACCTGCTCGCGACCGACTGCGACGTGCTGATCCCAGCAGCGCTCGGCGGCGTGATCACCGCGGCCAACGTCGACGCGATCCGGGCGCCGATCGTCATCGAAGGCGCCAATGCGCCGGTCGAGCCCGAGGCCGGCGACCTGCTCGCGGCCCGCGGCGTGACGGTGCTGCCCGACATCCTCGCCAACGCCGGCGGCGTGACGGCGAGCTGGTTCGAGTGGGTGCAGAACCGGCAGCACTACCAGTGGGGCCTCGACCGCGTCCGCGGCGAGCTCGACCGCATCCTCGGAAAAGCCTTCGAGGAGGTCTGGCAGCTCGCCCACTCCCGGAAACTCCCCCTCCGCACGGCCGCCTACATGGTGGGCGTCGGCCGCGTGGCCCGGGCGACGGCGCTCGGCGGCGTGGGCTGACGCGGGGGTGCGGCGCGGGTGCAGGTTTCAACCTGCACGAGACGCGCGCGGGGCAGCCCCCGCAGGCTGCAAGCTCGCGCTACGGCGAGATGACGGGCTTCGGCAGGCCGGCGGGGTCGAGCACGACGGCGCGGGTCTCCACCGCCACCGGCTGTCCCTTCGCGGCGGTGAGCTTCACGACCCAGCCCGTCCACTCCGGCGGGTCGCACGGATAGTAGTCGAACACGAAGTTGCCGAGGCTGTAGACGATCGGGGCGCCGCGGTGCACGTCCACCGTCTGCGTGACGTGCGGATGACTGCCGATCACGGCCGCCGCCCCGGCGTCGATCATCTTCCGCGCGAACAGCCGATCGGCCTCGAGCGGGCCGGCCTCGAGTTCGTCGCCCCAGTGGATGAACGGCACGACCACGTCGGCCTGCGTCCGGGCGGCGGCGATGTCGGCCAAGAGATCGGCCTCGCGAAGCGGCGCCACGCCCGGCGTCTCGGTCGTCGCGGCGTAGTTGTCGGCGCGAAAGCCGTTCGCGGCCAGGATCGCGATCTTCAGCCCGTCCTTCTCCAGCACCAGCGGCCGCCGCGCCTCCGCGAGCGTGCGGCCGGCGCCGAATCGGCCGATGGTCTCGCGATCGAGGAGGTCGAGCGTCTCCACGAGCCCCTCGGGCCCGAAGTCGAAGGCATGGTTGTTGCCCAGCGACACGGCGGTGAAGTACCGCTTGAGAAACCGCGGCGAGTCGGCCGCGGCCCGGAACGAATACGCCTTGGGCACCATCTTCCCGGCGGTGCCGAGCACGCACTCGAGGTTGCCAATCGTGAAGTCGGCGTCGAGTAGCAACTCGGCGCAGGCGGCGAACGGGTCGCGGCCCGAGGCGATCGCGTGGCCGGGGCCGTTGTCGAGCATGATGTCGCCGACGAGAACCACCGAGACGGTGCCGGCGGACGACACGGTCCGCGTTGAGGCAGCCGGTTCAGCAGCCCGGGCGGGACCCGTCGCGAGCAGCACGGCCGCCACGAGAATCAGGATCGCGTGTCGCATCAGCCCCTCGTTCAGTGGTGCGCCGGACGGTACCACACGCCCCGCAGCCAGTCGGCGAGGAGTGCGATCTGCTCGCGGGAGAGCGGCGGGAGCGCCCCCTCGGCCGCCGTGCCGAAGCTCGGCATGCGGTCGTTGGTGTCACCGTAGAACCGCTCGTGCGTCGGATCGGCGATGATCCCCACGAGCCAGTCGCGACCGCCCCAGCCGGTGAGGTCGGGGGCCGCGCCCACGTCGGTGCCGTTGTCGCGAAACCGGTGACAGGCCCCGCAGCGGTCGCTGGCGGCGACCAGTTCGCGGCCCTTTTCCACGCGGCCCGCGAGCTCGGCGGGCACGGGCCGCCCGGCCTCCGCAGCCATCGCCACCACCACCGCGTCGATGTCGGCCTTCGGCCAGGTGGCCTCATCAGCGAGATCGTCGCGGACGAACGACACCATGTCGCCCTCCTTGTGGGCCGTGTTGCCGAAGTAGGCCGGCCCGGCCACCTGATCGGCATCGAGCAGGCCTCGCATCCAGTCGGCCGACCCGAACGCGAACAGATTCGCCGCCGACGACGTCGCGATCACCGCTTCGGCGTCGGGAGCCAAGGGGTCGATGTGGGCATGGCAGCCGGCGCAGTGCTGGGCGAAGAGCCGCGGCCCCTGCGCGAGCGGATCGCGGCGGACGAGTTCGAGCATCCCGCCGGGCGGAATCCGCTCGGGGCGGCCGGCCAGCTCCACCGCCCGGGCGGCATCGGCCTTGGCCTGCTTGACGGCGTCGAGGTAGGCCTGCGAGCGGCGGACCTTTTCGAGCGTCTTCCACTGCCGCTCGATCGCCGCTGCCTTCGCCGGGTCGCCGCCGACCGCCGCGAGGAGCTTCGCCGGATCGCCGCCGGTCTGGTCGTGGAGCGTTTCGGCTTCGGCGAGCGCGGCCCGGTTCACCCACAGCGCGGCGTAGTCTTCGTTGAGCGCCAGGGCCGTGAGCAGCCCCGCTCCGGCGAGGACCGCGAGCGTGAAGGCCACGTTGAACCGATGGCCGAGCCGCCAGTTGCCCAGGATCGGCATCAGGGCCATGACGGTCATGATCAGCCCCGGCACGAGGATCGCGCCCACGAACTCGCCCGTCGCCCCCCAGCCCTCGAAGACTTTGAGGAACTGAAACAGAAACAGGAAGTACCACTCGGGCCGGGCGGCCGCGTAGGGAAGCGAGGGATCGGCCGGCGCGCCCAGTTCCGCCCCGAGATGCCCCGGCTGCACCACCTCGCCGGCGAGCATCGCCCGCAGCGCCGGCACCAGGATCACCCCGAGCACCACCGCCATCACGGCGAGCATCGCCACGGCGTCCTTGAGCACCTGATCGGGCCAGAACATCGCGTCGGGCTTCGTGACAGGCTGCTTCGCGTGGAGGCCGTGCTTGCGGAACAGGGCGAGGTGGACAACCAGAAAGAGCACGAGCGTGGCCGGCAGGAAGCCGGCGTGGAGCGCGAAAAACCGCGTCAGGGTGTGGTGGCCGTATTCGGGCCCGCCGATCACGAGCTGCTGGAGCGACGGGCCGACGAACGGCACGATCCCCGCGAGGTTCGTGGCCACGATCGTGGCCCAGTAGCCCTTCTGGTCCCAGGGCAGGAGGTAGCCGGTGAGCGCCATGCCGAGCACGAGCATCATCAGCACGAGGCCCAGCCAGAAGTTGACCTCGCGGGGCGCCTTGTAGGCGCCGTCGATCACCACCTGCAGCAGATGCAGCGCGAGCAGCACCACCATCGCCTGCGCCATGAAGTGGTGGATGCCGCGGAGCAGCCAGCCGCCCGTCATCTCGTGTTGGATGTAATACACGCTCTCCCACGCCGTCTGGGCGCTCGGGGCGTAGCTGGCCCAGAGGAAGAGCCCCGTGATCACCTGCGTGAGGAAGGCAAACACGAGCGTGCTGCCCCAGACATACCGCCAGCGGGCGCCGCCGGGCACCCGCTCGTAGAGCGCCTCGTGAACCAGCGTCCGGTAGCCGGTGCGGTCGTCGAGGAAGTCGGCCAGCCGGCCGATCAGGCCGCGGCGCACGGGCTGCGCAAAACCGGCGCGGGCGGCGGGGCGGCTCATCCCTGCACCACCTTCGCCGCGACGCCGGCGCGGAACTTCTGCCACTTCACCTCCACCTGGCCGTTGCCCCCCACGCGGCACTCGAGCTCGTCCATGGCGCGAGGGCTCGGGCTGGGATTCACGATGCTGCCATCAAGCGTGAACGAACTGTTGTGGCAGGGGCAGCGGAAGCACCGCGTTGCCTGCTCGAGGTCGACGAAGCAGCCGGCGTGCGGGCAGGTGGCGGAGAGCGCCCGCACCTCGCGGGAGCCCTGCGGGCGGCTGAGGTAGACGGCGCCCACCGGCTCGCCCGCGAAGCCCGTCCAGGCATCGACGCGGTCGGCGATCACGGGAAACTGCCGCGGCACGCCGTCGTCGGGGATCGCGGCGAGATCGGCGACCGGCAGAAACGCCGCCTTCCCGGCGGCCCGCCGCAGCGGATCGAGAAAGGCCCACAGGCCCGCCACCACCGGCGGCAGCGTCGCCAGGCCGCCGCAGGCGACCGCGAGCACCTTCGTGAGCATGTCGCGCCGCGACGCACCGCGGCCGCCGCCGCTTGCGGACTCGGGCGTGGACGAGACTGAGCGAGCACCAGGCTGCGACCGTGCCATGAATGTCTGCTCCTTGGCCGCTTCAGGCCGCTCAGGCGGGCACCGCCTGGAGCGCGAGCCAGGCCTCGTCCACTGCGGCCACCACCCGCTCGTGCGCCGCGTCGAACGGACCGTCAACGATCGTGCCGGCCGCGGCCTTGTGGCCACCGCCGCCGAACCGGGCGGCGAGCGCGTTGCAGTCGAGCCGGCCGCGGCTGCGGAAGCTCACCTTGATCCGGCCGTCGGGCTGCTCGATGAGGATCACCGCCACCTCGGTCCCCTTCACCGCGAGCGTGAGGTTGACGAGGTCCTCGGTGTCGGCAGGCTGCGCCTTCACCTCCTTGATGTCCTGCTGCCGCACGGTGGAGACGATCACCTTGCCGTCGTGCGAGGTGACGGCGCCGGCGATCGTCCGCCCCACGAGGTGCAGCCGGGCGAGCGAATCCTGCTCGAAGAGCTCGCGGTAAATCGCCGTGGGATTGGCCCCGGCATCCACCAGCCGGCCCGCGATCCGGAAGGTCTCGCCGCTCACGCTCGGAAACCGAAAGCCGCCCGTGTCGGTGGAGAGGCCGGCGTAGAGCGGCGTGGCGATCCGCTCGGTGAGGGGCACGCGGAGCCGCAGCCCGATCTCGTAGACGATCCGCGCGGTCGCCTCGGCCGCCGTGTCCTTGAACCAGCGGTCGGAGAGGTCGTCTTCGCTGACGTGGTGATCGACCACGAGCACGCGATCGCGCATCGACTTGGCCACGTCCCCCATCGCCCCGAGCTGGGCCCAGGCGCTGGTGTCGAGCACGATGAACAGGTCGCGGTCGGCGAGGTCGGCGGGCCGCACCTTCTCGGCGAGCGACTCGATCTTGCCGTCGGGGTCGATCCACCTGAGGTTCGCCGGCGTCGCCTGCGCGTTCACGATCCGCACGTGCTTGCCGATCGCCTCCAGGATCCCGGCCATGCCCAGCTCGCTGCCGAGCGCGTCGCAGTCGGGCCGCACGTGGCTCGTGAGCACCACCTTCGAGCAGCCCCGGAGCACGTCGAGGAGCGCGGACCAGTCGAGTCGCATCATGTCGTCCCGGGGGAGGAGGCGGCCGCGGCGACGATCCGTCGGGCGGCCGCCACGTCGTCGGCCAGCTGGGCCTTGAGATCCTCGACCGACGAGAAGCGACGAGTGTCACGGACGCGGTCGAGGAAGTCAACGTCGAGCGGCCTCCCGTAGAGGTCGCCCGCGAAGCCGATCAGGTGGGCCTCCACCGAAACGCTCGTCTCGCCGAAGGTGACGTTGGGGCCGACGTGCACGGCCGCCGGCACGGCGACCCCGTCCACGTGAGCCACCGCGGCATACACGCCCAGCGCCGGCAGCAGGGTGGCGATCCCCGCGAGGTTGGCGGTGGGAAAGCCGATCGTGCCGCCGCGGCGGGCGCCCACCACCACTGCGCCCGTGAGCCGATAGGGGGCGGTCATCAGCGTGTGGGCCTCGGCCACGCGGCCCGCGGCCACCAGCGTCCTGATCCGCGAGCTCGACACCGCCTCGCCGTCGATCACGACCGGCGGCACCACGTCGAGCTCCACGCCGTCGCGGCCGCAGAGCGTTGCGAGCATCGCCACGTCGCCCCGCCGCCGGGCCCCGAATCGGAAGTCCTGCCCCTCCACGATCGCCCGGGCGGCGAACCGGCCGCGGAGCACACCTGCATAGAAGGCTTCGGCCTCCAGGGCCATCAGCGCGGCGTCGGCGGGCTGCACGCAGACGGCGTTCACGCCGAGCGCCAGGAGGAGTTCGGCCCGCCGGGCCGGCGTGGTGAGCGGGAGCGGCGCCTGCTCGGGCCGGAGGATGCTGGCGGGATGGGGGTCGAAGGTGAGCACGACGGCCGATACGCCATGCCGGGCTGCCGCCGCGCGAAGCCGGCCGACGATCGCCGCGTGGCCGACGTGCACGCCGTCGAAGTTGCCGACCGCCACGGCACACGGCGCGCACTCCCCCGCGGCCTGCGGGAAGACGGTCGGTTCGGCAAGGGACGGCACGGCGGCGGGATCGTCCGGAGCGGCTGGGCGATGACGAGGGGCGTTAGTGTACCCCGACGACGGTATGATTGGGCCCAGTCCCCGAGACATGCACTCGTGCCCGACGCACCGCCCATCACCGACGACCGGCAGATCTTCCTGTCGGCCGACCTGGCCTGCCGGCTGGGCGCGATCGACATCGGCTCCAACTCCGTGCGGCTGCTCGTCGCCGAGGCGCTCCGCGGCGGCACGTATCGGATCCTCGACGAGGAGCGGGAGCCGACCCGCCTCGGCCGCAGCGCCTCGGCCGAGGGCCGGCTCGACGACGAGTCGATGGACCGCACGGTGGCCGCTCTCCGCACCTTCAAGGAGATCGCGACGGGCTACCAGGTGACGCGGCTGCGGACGATCGCCACCTGCGCCGTTCGCGAGGCCCGCAACGGGCCCGAGTTCTGCCGCCGCGTCCGCGAGGAGGTGGGCCTGGAGGTCGAGGTGATCTCGGGCGAACGGGAGGCGCGGCTCGCCTTCACGAGCGTGCAACATGCCTTCGACCTTTCCGGCCGCAACACGATCGTGGCGGACATCGGCGGCGGAAGCACGGAGATCGTGTTCGCCACCGGCAACCTCATCGAGTCGATCTTCTCCACGCCGCTGGGGGCCGTGCGGCTCACCGAGCAGTTCACCCTGGGAGACTGCTGCGAGACCCCGGAGGCGGCCCGGGCCCTGGAGCGGCTCGACGCGGAGATCGCGGCGGTCCTCAAGAAGCGGACCACGAAGCCCCTGTTCGCGCCCCATCTGCTCGTCGGCTGCGGCGGGACGTTCACCACGCTCGCCGAGCTGGTGATGGCCACGCGGCGGGAGTCGAACCTGCCGGTCGCCGGCACCACGGTGTCGCATGCGGAGGTCCGCCACCTGCTCGACCGGCTGCGAAAGATGCCGCTGCGGGCGCGGCGGAGCATGGCGGGCATGACGCCCGACCGTGCCGACATCATCGTGGCGGGCCTGTCGATCGTCGATGCGCTGCTCAAGCGGTTCCACGTCAACACGCTTGCGATCCACACGCGGGGCGTGCGCGACGGGCTCCTGCGGGAGATGATCGAGGAGACGGCGGTCGGCAGCGGCGAGGGGGACGATTCCGCCCTCCGTCTCGCGGCGATCGAGCGGCTCGCCGCCGCCTGCTCCGGCGAGGTCGAGCACGGCCGCACGGTGGCGGCGCTCGCCGCCCGGATCTTCGAGCAGCTCGCCGCGCCACTCGACCTGCCGCCGGGCGACCGGCTGCTCCTGGAGTGCGCCGCGCGGCTGCAGGACGTGGGCTACGTGATCAACTACGACCAGCACCACAAGCACAGCTACCACCTGATCCGCAACAGCCGGCTACCGGGCCTGCGGCCTCACGATCTGGAACTGATCGCGAACGTGGCCCGCTACCACCGCGGGGCGCTCCCGAAGAAGAAGCACGAAAACCTCTCGCGGCTGGCGGCCGACGACCAGCACCGCGTGCAGCGGCTCGCCGCCATCCTCCGCATCGCCGGCGGGCTCGACCGCAGCCGGTCGCAGCAGGTCCGCGACGTGGTGGCGACGGTGGACCACGGCCGTACGCTGTTGGAAGTGGTGTCGGACCAGGAGCCGCAGGTTGACATCTGGGGTGCCGAGCGGCGGACCGACCTGTTCGAGAAGGTGTTCGGGATGAAGGTGGACATCCGCTGGACCGGCCCGCCGGCCGCCGTCCAGTAAGCGAGTCCGACGGCATAAGCGGTCTGAGCGGGGCGGCTAGCCCAGGGCGAGGAACCCGCAGGTTGAAAACCTGCGGCCACTTCCAGACCGGCGGCCACTTCCATC
>JBBAVS010000034.1:29882-32272 GCA_040397585.1 Pirellulales bacterium | reverse complement strand
GTCAGGCTGAACTCGATCTGTAGATCCTTGAAAGAACTATTCAAAGCTCAATAAGACCATCGTGCCGCCATGGGCGGGCAAGCACTCCAGATTCACCCTCCTCTTCGAAGCCTTTGCCATCGAAGTCCTGCAGGCCTGCCGCACCGTGAATGCCGCGGCCGCCCTGCTCGGCCTCTCCTGGGATGCCGTGCAATCCATCATGGATCGCGCGGTCGCAAGGGGCTTGGAGCGTCGGGAGACGACGCACATCCCCCATCTGGGCATCGACGAGAAGAGCTTCAGGAAGGGGCATGACTACATCACCGTCCTCAATGATCTCGATGGTTCCCGTGTTCTTGACGTGGTCCCGGAACGTACTCAGGCGGCTGCCGAGGCCGTCCTCCAGACGCTGACGGTTGAGCAGCGACAGGAGGTTCGGGCGGTCGCCACCGACATGCTTCCAGCCTATGCCAACGCGGTGGCACATCAGCTTCCGAACGCCGAGTTGGTGCACGACAAGTTCCACGTCGCCAAGCATCTCGGAGAGGCGGTCGATCAGGTCCGGCGGGCCGAGAACAAGGCCCTCCAGGCCGAGTGGTATGCATGGGGTGTGCGGTGCCGTCTTCGGCCGATTGTCCGGGTGGCGAAGATGCTCAAACGACATCTGCCCAACCTCCTGAGCTACTTCCTCTACCGCATCACCAATGCCACCAGTGAGGGCTTCAATAGCGTCATTCAGGCACTGAAGTACGCGGCCCGCGGGTTCCGTTCCTTCGGGAACTACCGCACTCGTATTCTCTTCTATTGCGGACGGCTCGACCTCAGGCCTCAGCTACCTTGCCACTGAAATCCCGGAAGAACCTGCTTGATAGCCGATATCGATTCCCTTTCGTATTACGGCGGCATTCATGAAATCGCCCTTGGATACCATCGGTCATTGTCCAAACGATTCCCCTTCTGCATCTACTACACGCTGAGCGAAGGCATGCTGGTTGTCGTTGCGGTCATAGATGCTCGCCGCGATCCCTTGTGGATTCGGCGTCGACTGGGATAGCGGGGTAGCCAGAACCAGGCGCTGGATCAGACGGTGGATCGGGTCCAGCGGCGTAGCTGAGCCGGTGGTCCGCCGCTGATCAGCTTTCCCGTTCGGCTGCGGAGGGCGTTTGCGGACCTCCGGGATTCAAGCCTTGTAGGGAATGCTATGTCGATTAACCAAGCCCGTCGTGGCTTTCTTCGCCTCACCGCTTCCGCCCTACTGGCGGCGGCATCGCCGGTCGCCGCGCAGATGCCAATCAGCCGGACAGGGAAGGGCAAGCTGACGCCGACGCTGAACGCCTACTCTTTCCTCGAACCGCTCACCGCTCACCAGTCCGACCCGTCGAAAGGGATTGACCTCTTCGGCGTCTGCGATTTTTGTGCGCGCCACGACATTGAGGCAGTGGACCTGACTGGTTACTTCTTCCCCGGCTATCCGAGAGTTCCGGACGATACGTATGTGAATCGCATGAAGCGGTACACGCACGATCGCGGCATTGTCATCAGCGGCACCGGCGTGAAGAACGACTTTGCCACGAAGGACAAGGGTGTCCGCGCGGACGGGGTGCGCCTGACAAAGGCGTGGGTCGAAGCCGCCGCGAGGCTTGGGGCACCGGTCATCCGCGTCTTCGCCGGGCCGCATAACAACATGGATTGGCGGGACGTCTCCGGCCAGACATCCCGCGAGGAGGTCGAACGCTGGATGGCCGACGACCTGCGGGAATGCGCCGAGCACGGGAAGAAGTTTGGGGTGATCGTCGCCGTGCAGAACCACGGCGACTTTCTCAACTCGGCCGCCGAGCACCTCAGCCTGCTGAAACGAGTCGATCATGAATGGTGCGGTGCCCTGGTGGACACCGGCAAGTACCTCACGGACGACCCGTATGCGGACATCGCATCGATGGTGCCGCACGCGGTGAATTGGCAGATCAAGGAGACGCTCGGCAGCAGCCTGAAAACGCCGCTCACGGACTACAAGAGACTCACGACGATCATTCACGACGGCGGGTATCGCGGCTTCGTGCCGATCGAGACCCTGTCGATGGGCCGCAAGGATTACGATCCGGCCCGAGAAGTGGCAAAAGTCCTCTCGGCAATGCGCGAAGCGATCGCCGCGTTGCAATGACGTCAGGCAGAACCAGGCGATGCAGCAGGCGGCGGATAGAATCTAGCGAAGTGGCGAGCCGATGATCCGCGCGAACCGAAGGCGGTCGCGGCGTTGCTGCTCGTGCAGGTGTTGTACAAGGTCACAACGCCGCTGACGGTCGGGACGGTCACAAACCCGGTGGTGGTGAGCAACCTCATCGTCGCCGTGGTCCATACGGCCACCCTGGTTTGCCTTTGGGCGGGCGGGGTGCTGGGCGGATCGACCGATG
>JBBAVS010000034.1:12169-29782 GCA_040397585.1 Pirellulales bacterium | reverse complement strand
ACGGCCACCCTGGTTTGCCTTTGGGCGGGCGGGGTGCTGGGCGGATCGACCGATGGCCAAGCCGCCGTTCCCTACCTGCTTGTCTTCAAGACGAAGAAGTAGCCGTGCTTCGTTCAAGGTCGCGGGCCGCCAAACCGCTCAGGTGTTGTTCGCAGACTCCCGATAGACCCACGGAGGGGTCGGCGAAGCAGCCGCCCAGAGGCCCTGCTTCTGGCTCTGCGCCTGGGCCTGGACGGCCGCGAGCGTCTGGTCGTTGGAGTAGGCGGCGTAGTGCCAGGCGTTGCCGGTGGCCACCATCTGGCGGTTCACGTCGATGCCATCCACCATCACGCGTGCGATCCACCGACCGGTCTCATCGCGACCCTGATCAACCACCTCCACCGTTTTGCCGAACACGAGCGCCGCGAGCGCCTCGCGAGACGCCTTGCCGAAGTCCTGCCCGATCTCCGGCGCGTCGATGTCGGAGAGCCTGATCTTCTGCTGCTGATTGCTTTCGTCGAGGCAGGTGAGGGTGTCACCGTCTTGCACGCCCACGACCCGCCAGAGGTGCGGCGCGGCGACCGACGACGGCATTGCCGACAGGCCGGTGCTCACGGGCTGGGCAGGCGTGCCACCCAGAGGCGCGGATGCCGGAGCGGCCGGCGGGGGCACGGACGCGAGCGCCGGGTTCGAGGTCTGAGATCCGGCGGTGGTGGCTCCGGCGGCGAGCGCCGCACTGGCGACGGCCGGAGGCAGCACGGTCACCCAGTCACCAGAGGACGGCGGCAGCGGTGCGGCCGGCGGCGGAGCGGGTGGCGGCGGCGTTGACGAGACCCATTGCGTGGGCGGTGGCGCGGGCGGGGCGGCGAACGGCGCCGTTGCCATGGCCGGCGGTGGCGACACGGGTGACGGACTGCCGGCAGGCGGCACGATGGGCGTGCCGGTGAGCGCGCGAGAGTCGGCGGGGAACTGGTACGGCGTGGGCGGATAGCGGGCGACCGTGGCCGCCGGCAGCGCCGGATTCACCGGCGGCGCCCCGCGGGTGGCGTAGTTCCATCCGGTGGCGGGAGCCGCCGCCGGAGCGGACCGCGTCACGCCACTCGTCGCCCCGGGCACAGCGAGCACCGGAGGCCCCACCTGATACGTGAACACATACGTGGGCGCCACGACCATGGTGATCGGCTTCCCGTCGGGCCCGATGCCATGATAGGGAATCGCCTGCGGCTGCCACCCCGGCGGAATCGCGCCTCCCTGAACGACCGCCTGCGGCACCGCCGGCGCCTGCCAGTAGGGAAGCACGCCACTCGCGGGTGGGCCGCCGATGTCGCCGGGCTTGGCGGTGGCCGACGTGCCGCCGGTCGCCCAGGCGCTCACTTTCGCCTCGTCGGACGGGGCCTGCCCGAGCGCGATCCCTGCGGGCGGCACGCAGGTCGCCACGGCCAGGAACACTCCCAGCCTCCGATGGATACCGACACGATCCAGTCGAGTCAGCGGCACGTGAGGACGTTGTCCCGAGAAGGTTCGTCGAAGACGCAGGGCTTGTAGCACCGATCACCCACTCTCTGCGATCGGTATTTCGACCGCGGTCCATCAGCCGCCCTGCCCCTGGGATGGCCGCCTTGTCGAATCCGCGATGTCTGGGTGAACTAGGAAACATGCACGACTGCTGGCGAACGACCGTGGCGGTCCTCCTGCTCGCCGCAGCCGCACCGCTCGCGGCCCACGGCGACCCCGGGGTGTTTCGGCCGGTCGACCCTCTCGCGGCCCAGGCCCGCCGGGCTGGACTGCGGGTGCTCGAGTCGGAACGGCTCGTGCTCGTCACCGATCGCCCGCCGCGCAACGGGGACGGCGTGGACATGCTGCCCGCCGTGTTCGACCGGGCGTTCGCGGCGTGGTGCGACCACTATCGGCTCGACCCCGCGTCGCTGCCGGACTGGCGAGCCTGTGGCTGCCTGGTGGTGGACCGCGAGCGGTTTCGGGCCGCCGGACTGCTGCCGCCGACCGTGCCTGAGTTCGTGAACGGCTTCTGCGATGCCAACGTGTTCTGGCTGCAGGATCAGTCGAACCCCGCCTACCGCCGCCATCTCCTCCTTCACGAAGGCGTCCATGCGTTCACCCTCACCGTCCGCGGGCTCGCCACGCCCGTCTGGTACAACGAGGGCATCGCCGAATACCTGGCGACCCACCGGCTCGACGAGGGGCCCGACGGGCCGGCTGTGAACGTGACGCCGATGCCGGCCCGAGCGGCCGACGTGGAACAGCTCGGGCGGATCGAGGAGATCCGCGGGCTCCGGCAGCAGGGGCGGATCGCGGCGCTCGACGACGTGCTCGCGCTGCCGCCCGGCAACCATCGGTCGCTCTCCGACTACGCCACCAGCTGGGCGGCCGTGGTGCTCTTCGCCCGGCACCCGGCCTACGCAACCTCGTTCACCGGCCTCGAACGCGGCCCGCTCGGGACCGACTTCAACGAGCGGCTCACCGCGATGCCGGGCTACGACGCCCGCCGCGCCTCCCGCGACTTCGACGCGCTCACCGACGACCTCGACTACGGCTACGACTTCACGCGGTCGGCGATCGACTGGACGGCGGGGCCTCTCGTGGCTGGCCCCCAGCGCATGGACGTGGCCGCCGGTCGCGGCTGGCAGAACGCCGGCATCACGCTCGCCAAGGATCGTCGCTACGCCCTCCGGGCCTCCGGCCGCTGCACGCTCGGCCGGATCGGCGACACCACGATCGAGACGGAGGCCGCCGGGATCTCGCTCGACTGGTATCGCGGCCGGCCGCTCGGCCGGCTGCTCGCGGCGCAGTGGACAGACTCGCCTCCGGACGGCGGGCGGCCACGGTTCGTGGTGCTCGGCGAGGGGCGATCCGCCACGATCGCCGCCGCGACCGACGGCCCGCTGTTCCTCAAGCTCAACGAGCCGCCCGGCGACCTCGCCGACGATGCGGGCTCGCTCCGCGTCGAGATTCAGCCGGCGCCGTAGGAGCCGGTCAGGACGTGGCCGCGTGCACGGCGAACTCGCCGGCCGCCGTGCTCGGGAGATTCGTCTGGCCCATCAGCCAGAGATCGACCGCCCGCGCACACTCGCGGCCCTCGTGGATCGCCCACACCACCAGCGACTGGCCACGCCGCATGTCGCCCGCGGCGAACACGCCCTCGCGGCTGGTCATGAAGTTGGCCCCCGCCTTGACGTTGCCGCGGGGATCGAGTTCGAGGCCGAGGTCGGCGATCGGCCCGTGCTTCTCCGGGCCCACGAAGCCCATCGCGAGCAGCGCCAGCTGGCAGGGCCACTCCTGCTCCGTGCCCGCGAGCTCGCGGAACTTCTGCTGGCCCGAGGCCTCGTCGGTGTACCACTCGATCCGGATGGTCTTGAGGCCACGGAGGTTGCCGGCGGCGTCGCCGAGAAACTCCTTGGTGAGGATGCCGAACTCCCGGCGGCAGCCCTCTTCGTGCGACGAGCTGGTCCGCATCATCACCGGCCACAGCGGCCACGGCGTGTGGGCCGGCCGCTCGTGCCGCCGCGGATACTTGCCGAGGTCCGGCGGCTGCGGCAGCAGTTCGAACTGCGTGAGGCTCTTGCAGCCCTGGCGGTTGCTCGTGCCGTCGCAGTCGCTGCCCGTGTCGCCGCCGCCGATCACGATCACGTCCTTGCCCGCCGCGACGATCTGGCTGGGCACCTCGTCGCCGGCGTTCTTCTTGTTCTGCTGCGGGAGAAACTCCATGGCGTAGTGCACGCCCTCGAGCTCCCGGCCCGGGATCGGCAGGTCGCGGCCGAGCGTGGCCCCGCCGGTGAGCACGACGGCGTCATACTCCTCGGCGAGTTGCTGCCCGCTAATGTCGGTGCCCACGTCCACGCCGCAGCGGAACTCGACCCCCTCCTCCCGCATCTGCTCGACCCGCCGCCAGACCCGCCACTTCTCGAGCTTGAAGTCGGGAATGCCATACATCAACAACCCGCCCGGCCGGTCGGCCCGCTCGAAGAGCGTGACCAGATGGCCGGCGCGATTGAGCTGCTGGGCGGCGGCGAGCCCCGCCGGGCCGCTGCCCACCACGGCCACGCGCTTGCCCGTGCGGACGTTGGGCGCCTCGGGCACCACCCAGCCCTCGTCCCAGGCCTTGTCGGCGATCGCCATCTCGATCTGCTTGATCGCGACCGGATCCTCGTTGATGCCCAGCACGCAGGCCGTCTCGCACGGCGCGGGGCAGACGCGGCCGGTGAACTCGGGGAAGTTGTTGGTGGCATGCAGCCGCTGGCTGGCCTCGTGCCACTGCTGGCGATACACGAGGTCGTTGAAGTCGGGGATGATGTTCCCCAGCGGGCAGCCGGTGTGGCAGAAGGGCACGCCGCAGTCCATGCAGCGGGCGCCCTGCGTCTTGATCTCCTCGGGCGGGAGGATCGTGAGGAACTCGTTGTAGTTTTTCAGGCGGTCGGCCACCGGCGCGTAGCCGGAAACCTTGCGCTCATACTTCATGAATCCGCGCGGCTCACCCATCGGTCATCAGCTCCCTACAGTGATTCGATGCTTTGTGCAGGTTGAAAACCTGCACCCACTTTCAGCCCTATGCCTTCAAGCCCACCGCCTGCTCCTTCGCATCCTGCTGATCCTGTTCCGCGAGCTTTCGCAACTCGGCGACAGCCCGCTTGTAGTCGGTCGGCATGATCTTCACGAACCGCTTCTGCTCGGCAGGCCACGCGGCGAGGATCGCCTTGCCGCGGGCGCTGTCGGTGTAGGCCACGTGCTTCTCGATCCGGCCCTTCAGGTAGTCGAGGTCGGACTGGTCGAGCTCCTCGAACTCCACCATCTCCTTGTTGACCTTCGGCTTGAAGGCGCCCGAGGCATCCCAGACGTAGGCGATGCCGCCGCTCATGCCCGCCGCGAAGTTCCGCCCCGTCTCGCCGAGCACCACCGCCCGGCCGCCCGTCATGTATTCGCAGCCGTGGTCGCCCGTGCCCTCGACGACGGCCTCGGCGCCGGAGTTCCGCACGCAGAACCGCTCGCCGCAGATGCCGCGGATGAAGATCTCACCGCTCGTGGCCCCGTAGCCCACGACGTTGCCGGCGATCACGTTGTCTTCGGCCTTGAAGCGAGCCGTCCGGTCGGGCTTCACGATCACGCGGCCGCCCGAGAGGCCCTTGCCGCAGTAGTCGTTGACGTCGCCCTCCACCGTCACCTGCACGCCCGGCACCCCGAAGGCCATGATGCTCTGGCCGGCCGAGCCGCGAAAGTTGATGGTGATCGTGCCGTCGGGCAGGCCGCCGGCGCCATACCGCCTGGTCACCTCGCTCGACAGGATCGTGGCCACGGTGCGGTTGATGTTGCGAATCGGCAGGTCGAGGACGACCCGCTCACCCCGCTCCAGTGCCGGCCGGCAGAGCCCAACGAGCGTCGTCATGTCGAGCGACTCGGTGATCCCGTGGTCCTGCTTCTCCTGGCAGAACGTCTTCACGCGGTCCGGCACCTCCGGCTTGTGGAGGATCGTGGAGAAGTCGAGCCCCTTCGCCTTCCAGTGGGCGATCGCGGCCCGCGTGTCGAGCCGGTCCACCTGGCCCACCATCTCGTTGATCGTGCGGAAGCCGAGCTTCGCCATCAGTTCGCGGAGTTCCTCGGCAAGCATGAAGAAGAAGTTGACGACGTGCTCCGGCTGGCCGGTGAACTTCTTGCGGAGCTCCGGGTCCTGGGTGGCAATGCCCACCGGACAGGTGTTGAGGTGGCACTTCCGCATCATGATGCAGCCCATCACCACCAGCGACGCCGTGGCGATGCCGAACTCCTCGGCCCCGAGCAGCGCGGCCACGGCCACGTCCTTCGCGGTGCGGATCATGCCGTCGGTCTGGACGACGATCCGGCCGCGGAGATCGTTCATCACCAGCACCTGGTGGGCTTCGGCGAGGCCGAGTTCCCAGGGCAGGCCGGCGTGCATGATCGACGTCTGCGGGCTCGCCCCGGTGCCGCCGTCGTGGCCCGAGATCAACACCACGTCGCTCTTGCCCTTCGACACGCCCGCGGCCACCGTGCCCACGCCCACCTCCGCCACGAGCTTCACGCTGATGCGGGCGTGGTGGTTGGCGTTTTTGAGGTCGTGGATCAGCTGGGCGAGATCCTCGATCGAGTAGATGTCGTGGTGGGGCGGAGGCGAGATCAGGCCCACGCCCGGCGTGGAGTGCCGGATCCGGGCGATCTCGCGGTCCACCTTGTGGCCCGGCAGCTGGCCCCCCTCGCCGGGCTTCGCCCCCTGGGCCATCTTGATCTGCAGTTCCTGGGCGTTCACGAGATACAGGCTCGTGACGCCGAACCGGCCGCTGGCCACCTGCTTGATCTTCGAGTTCTTGCTGTCGCCGTTGGGCTCGAGCTGATAGCGGACCGGATCCTCACCCCCTTCGCCGGTGTTGCTCCAGCCACCGAGGCGGTTCATCGCCACAGCCAGGGTTTCGTGGGCCTCCTTGGAGATCGAGCCATACGACATCGCCCCGGTGGCGAACCGCTTCACGATCTCCTTGGCGGGCTCGACCTCGTCGAGCGGGATCGGCTGCTCGGCCCACTGGAAGTCGAGCAGGCCGCGGAGCGTGAGCAGCTTCGTCTGCTGCTCGTCGATCAGCTTCTGATACTTGCGGAACTCTTCCCGGCTGTTGATCTGGGTGGCCCGCTGCAGCGACGCCACCACCTCGGGGGCGAGCACGTGGGCCTCCCCCTTCCGCCGCCAGGCGTAGCGGCCGCCCACGTCGAGTTCGAGCGTCTGCGGCACGTTGGTCTGCGGCCAGGCATGCTCGTGGCGGCGCAGCATCTCCTGGGCCACGCCCTCGAGGCCGATGCCGCCGATCCGGCTCGGCGTGCGGGCGAAAAACTCGTCCACGAGCGTCCGGTCGAGGCCCACGGCCTCGAAGATCTGCGCGCCGCGGTAGCTCTGCTGGGTCGAGATGCCCATCTTGCTCATCACCTTGAGCAGGCCCTTCGTCGCCGCCTTGACGAAGTTCTTGTGGAGCTTCTCCCGCGGATAGTCGCCGGCGATGATCCGCTCCGCCTGCATCTGGTCGATCGTGGCGAAGGCGAGATAGGGATTCACGGCTCCGGCGCCGTAGCCCGTGAGCAGGGCGAACTGCTGCACCTCCCGGGCCTCACCGGTCTCGACCACGAGGCCGCAGCGGGTGCGGCTCCCCTCGCGGACGAGGTGGTGATGCACGCCGCCGGTGGCGAGCAGCGCGGGCACGGCCGCCTGCTCGCGGCAGACGCCGCGGTCGGAGAGCACGATGATCGTCGCCCCCGCCTGGATGGCAGCCGACGCCGCCGCCCGGATCTCGTCGAGCCGCCGCTGCACGCCCGCGGCGCCGTCGGCCGCCGGGAAGAGCACCGAGATCGTCGCGGCCTTCAGCCCCGGCTGATCGAGCTCCTTGATCCGGGCGCACTCGGCGTTGGTGATCACCGGCGTCTCGAGCCGCAGGAGCCGCGCCTGCTCGGGCCGGGAGTCGAGCAGGTTTCCCTCGCAGCCGATCGTGGTGATCATCGACGTGATGATCTCCTCGCGGATCGCGTCGAGCGGGGGATTGGTGACCTGGGCGAAGAGCTGCTTGAAGTAGTTGGAGAGCAGTTGGGGCCGGTCGGAGAGCACCGCCAGCGGCGTGTCGTTGCCCATCGAGCCGATCGGCTCGGCGCCGTCGGTGGCCATGGGGGCGAGGATCACCTTGAGATCTTCGAGCGTGAAGCCGAAGGCACGCTGGAGCTCGACGAGGCTGGAGTGCTCGCCCGCCACGCCGGCGGCCCGCCATGGGTCGAGGGCATGGGCGTGCACATCGGCAGACCCCTTCGCGAGCAGCTCGGAGGGCTCGACCGCGCGGCTCTTGGTCACCTCCTCCACGTGGGCCGGGTCGGGCAGGGCGTCGAGGCGAACCTGGTTGGCCGCCATCCACTCCCGCCACGGCTTGGCCGTGGCGAGCTTCCGCTTGATCTCGTCGTCCTCGACGATCCGGCCTTCCTTGGTGTCCACGAGGAACATCCGACCGGGACGCAGCCGGCCCTTGCGGACCACCTCCCCCGCCGGGAGCTGGAGCACGCCGGCCTCGCTGGCCATCACCACCAGGCCGTCCTTCATCTGCCACCAGCGGCCGGGCCGCAGGCCGTTGCGGTCGAGCGTGGCGCCGATCCGGATGCCGTCGGTGAAGGCCAGGGCGGCCGGGCCGTCCCAGGGCTCCATCAGGCAGGCCTGATACTCGTAGTAGGCCTTGAGGTCGTCGGCCATGCTCTCGTGGCCGCTCCACGGCTCGGGGATCAGCATGCTCACCGCCTCCTCGACCGGCCGGCCGGCGAGCACGAGCAGTTCCAGCACGTTGTCGAAGGTGGCCGAGTCGCTCCCTCCCTCGCGGATCACCGGCTTGATCTTCTCGAGGTCGGGGCCGAACACGGGATGCGCGAGCATGCTCTCGCGGGCGTGCATCCAGTTGGTGTTTCCGCGGACGGTGTTGATCTCGCCGTTGTGGGCGATGTAGCGGAAGGGATGGGCGAGGTCCCAGGTGGGGAAGGTGTTGGTGCTGTAGCGCTGGTGCACCAGCGCCAGCGCCGACACCATCCGTGGGTCGGAGAGGTCGGGGTAATACTTGCTCACCTGGTCGGCGAGCAGCAGTCCCTTGTAAATCAGCGTCTTGGACGAGAGCGAGCAGACGTAGCAGAAGGCCTGCTCGACGAGGCCCTGCTTGCCGATCTCGATCCCGAACCGCTTGCGGGCCACGAACAGCTTCCACTCGAAGTGGTCGCGGGCCACCTTCGGGCCCCGGCCGATGAACGCCTGCCGGACGACGGGCTCCACCTCGCGGGCGGTGCCGCCGATCGAGCGGTTGTCGGTGGGCACGTTCCGCCAGCCGAGGAACTCCATCCCCTCCTCGCGGACCACCTTCTCGAAGAACCGCTCGGCGGTCTCGCGATCACCTTCGGACGGCGGCAGGAACACGTTGCCCAAGGCCCAGTCGCCGCTCGCCGGGAGCTTGATGCCCGCCTGCGGCGCCACGGCGGCGAAGAACTCGTGCGGCGTCTGCATGAGGATCCCGGCGCCGTCGCCGGTGAGCGGGTCGCAGCCGCAGGCGCCGCGGTGGGTGAGGTTTTCGAGCACCTCGAGCCCCTTGCGAACGATGTCGTGGCTCTTCACGCCGTGCATGTTGACAACGAACCCCACGCCGCAGGCGTCGTGCTCGTTGGCGGGATCGTAGAGGCCCTGCTGCGGGGGCAGGCCGGGCGTGGCGGGCTGTCGCGTCATGGCGGTGCTCGTGCGTGCTGCGAAGGAAAGGTGCGGGTGGATGATGCCGCGGCGGCCTGCCGCGGCGCGGGGGATTCAGGGGGCGGCCGTCGCGGGGCTGACGGCCGTGGCGTCGAGGTCGTGGGCGTGGCCGCGGAGGAGCTCGATGAAGCGTTGCACGGTTGGGGCCAGCGGCTTGCCGCGGGCGTGGATGATGCCCAGCGGCCGCACGAGGTCGTCTCCCGAGAGGCGGACCATGGAGAGCGTGCCGGCGGCGAGCTCGCGGCCCACGGTCGGCTCGGGGAGCAGGGCCACGCCCGCGTCGATCTCGACGGCGCGCTTGATCGTCTCGATGTTGTCGAACTCCATCACCACGGCAGGGTCGGCACCGCTGGCGGCGAGGGCGCGGTCGAGCTCGTGGCGAATCACGAGGTCGCTGTCGAAGGCGACGAGCCGCTGGCCGTGGAGCTCGCCGAGGGCCACTTGCACGCGGCCGGCGAAGGGGTTGCCGGGCGCACAAACCAGCACGATCGGCTCCTCTCGCCAGGGCTCGGCCTCGATCGCCCGCGTGCTCCGCGGGTAGCTCACGATCCCGACGTCGGCCTGCCCCTGCTCGACCGACTCGTGCACGCGATCGGGGTGGAGGTATTCCAGCCGCACGTTGGCCTTCGGATGGCGGCTCATGAAATCCTGCACGTAGCGGCTCATGTGATGGAGGCCGACCGAGTAGATCGCCGCCACCCGCACCCGGCCCGCCACCTCGTCGTGGAGCGTCCGGACCTGGTCTTCGAGGGCATCGTAAGCGGCGATGATCTTCCGGCAGCCGTCGTAAAACGTCTGGCCTTCGGGCGTGGTCGAGAGGGGCCGGGTGGAGCGGTCGATGAGCCGCACGCCGAGGTGGACCTCGAGTTGGCCGACCACCTGGCTGGCCGACGACTGCGAAACGCCATTGTCGGCGGCAGCCTTGGAGAAACTGCGCCGCGAGACGATGTCGCAGAAGATTTTCAGAGACTTCAGGTTCAACGGAATCCGCGAAAACGCGGCCCGAAAACGCCGATCCGCCCCATCCCTGATTACAAAATCAAATGATGCCGCCATGCATCATTTGGATAACGAATAGAGCATAGCCCCCTGCCGCCGACCGTCAAGGTCGTGGGCGGGATCGGTCACCCCACGGTCTGCGTCATCCGCCACGTGGCCAGGATCGGCGGGACGGGGGACAGGCCGAAGGCGTCGACGATCCCGGTGGCCTGGCCCTTGAGGCGGATGCGGTAGGTGCCGGTCAGGGTGGTGCCGGGGATGCCCGCCAGCACGAACGTGCGGTTGTCGCTCGTCGTGAGCGTCATCCCGCTCAGCGGTAGAAATGCCGTGCCCCGCTTGAGCACGAAGTCGTCAAGCGTCACGCCCGTCACGGGCCGGGCGAACGTGATCGTCAGGGTCGTCAGCGGAGCGGCGGTTTCGACCGGCACCCCCCCGAAGGCGGCGGTCAACGCCGAAGCCCGCGGCCCGATGTCGCCCTGCGGCCCGGCGCTAGTAGGGATGCCCGGCGCGGCCACCACGCGGTAGTCGCCGCGGGCGGGGTCGACGAGCGCCGGACGCAGCGTGTTGATCGCATTCCCGGCGCGCACGGCGGCGGCGAGCGCCGGCTGCTCGATGCCCAGGGGATGGTCGGCCGGGCCATTCCAGATCACGTTGCGTGCGATGAGCAGGCCGTCGTCGGCGCGGGCCGGGGACGGAATGTTGGACCCCGGCGTGGGCGTTCGCGGCAGCGGCACGAAGAACTGCTGCCACTGGCTCATGAAGCCGTCGGGGTTGAGGAGCACGTTGTCTAGGATCGAGACGTTGCGATTCGGGATCGGCTCGTCGCCGCCGACGGTCGTCGTGCCCCAGCCGCCGAGGGCCAGGCGGGCCTGGCAGGCCGCCACGTTGCCGTCGCACGTCCGCGAGCCGAACGCGACCTCGATCACGTGGCTGCGGGCCCCCACGCGGTAGAACACGTTGTTCTGGATGAGGATCTCCGCGCCGCCATTGACGCCCACCGCGGCCCCCTCGACGTCGTGCACGACGTTGTTGCGGAAGGTGATCGATTCCGCCTCGTAGGTCAGCCACGGGGCCACCATGAACTCGAAGCCCGTGCCCTGGCCGGCGGTGAACCCGCCGGTGCCGGCGTCGTAGAACTCGTTGCCCTCCACCACGATGTTGGCCGATCCCCCCTTCGCATACATCGCCCAGTCGCCGGACCGATGGACTCGGCTCGCCACCACGTGGCCCCCCTGCACCGCCACGAAGTCGATCGCGTTGTCCCAGGCGCCGGAGATGTCGCACCGCTCCACATACATGAACCGGCACTGGTTGGCCTTGAGCGTCTCCTGCGGCACGTCGTAGGTGGCGATGGTGCCCTGGCCGCGGATCGTGCAATCGCGAAGCAGCACGTGCGTGCAGGCCTCGAAGTGCGCCACGTCGCCACCGCCGGCCGAGAGGTCGAGGCCCTCGAGATAGAGCCGCCGGCAGTTGAAGACATTGATGGCCGGCAGCCGTGCGGTGCCCGGGCCATCCGCGGCCCGGAGGATGACCGGCGCCGAGACGGTGCCCCGGCGGCTTTCCCAGTAGGCGGGCACGCTCGCCTGGTCGTAGGTGCCGGCCACGAGGTTGACCCGGAATCCCGTCGTGAGGGGCACGCCGATCGGCACCCGTCGCCACGCCTCGCTGATCGAGCGGAGGGCCTGATCCCGGGTCGCGCCGGTCGCCGCATCACGGCCCCGCACGGGATCCACCCAGAGATCCACGACGTGGGGCGTGCCCACGTCGAGCATCGGGAGCGTTTGGTCGGCCGCCATCACCAGCCGCGATTCGAGCCGCTCCACGCCGGGCGGCCTCGGCCTTTTTCGCAGGGCAAGCATGCTCCACCTCCGGGCCGACCTCGGTCGCGCCGACCCCGCATTGCCCCTGAGATGTCATCGTAGGTCTCCAGGCACCGGAAGGCCTTTCGGGTGCCGCAGACTCGGGTTTTCCTCGCCCGACACTTCCCGGCCGAAACCAGCCACGCCAAACCCCGCAGATTGCCCAGGCGGGATTCCCTTCACGACCGGTACATCCGGACCCGATTCTGATGGAGGGTCATGCTGCGCACCGTGTTCCGATCCGCCGGGTTCGTCGTGGCAATCTCCCTGCTTCTCGCCGGGAGCGGATCGCCGTGCGCCTCCGCCGCGGACGCCGCCCCGCCCGTCGAGAGCCCCGAGCGCGAGCCAGGGGATCCGGGTGAGTTCCCCGCCGCCGCGGCCGCCTCCGATCTCCAGGTCGAGGGCGAGTCGCTCCCCGTTGACGAGCTGGAGCAGGAGGCCCTGATCCAGGTGCTCGTCGATCAGGCCGTCGCCGCCCGGCTCGCCGGCATCCCCCGGCCGCGATACATCCCGGCCACGGACATCGCGCCCCCGAAGGGCCTGCTGTTCCTGAAGACCGACCCGCGACGGGGCGAGTTTCCCTTCGGCATGGCCCTCGGCGGCTACATGCAGCTCCGCTGGTTCGAGTTTGCCCGCGACGCCACCTCGTGGACCGACAACGCCTCGATCACGCGGCCCATCAACAACATCAACACGTTCAACATCAACCGCTTCCTGCTCTCCTTCCACGGCTACGTCGTCGACGAACGGCTCGTCTACAACTTCGCCCTCTTCGGCACCACCAACGTGGGCGTGCGGTCGGGCGTGGTGCCGATCGGCCTGGCCGGCTGGAGGTTCAGCGAGGAGGCCACGCTTGGCGCGGGCGTGACGCCGGTGCCCGGCACCCGCGAATGGATCGAGGGCAGCCCCTGGACGGTCGGCATCGATCGCAGCATGGCCAACACCTTCTTCCGCCCCGGCTTCAGTCCGGGGGCCGCGGCCATGGGATCCCTCTTCGACGGCACGCTGCACTACCAGGGAGGTGCCTGGAACGCGATCGACGGCGGCACCACCGGCGTGCTTCGCCGCGGCACGTCGATGGCCTGGGCCGGCAACACCTGGTGGGAGCCGCTCGGCCCGTTCGGCCTCGGCGTGTCTGACATGGAGCATCACGACGAGCCGGTCGTGCGGCTGGGCACGAGCGGCGTGTATGCCCTGACGACGGCGTTGCCGATCCAGGGTGCCAATCCCGAAGACACCATCGTGCGGCTCTCGGACGGCACGCCGATCGCGGAGCCCAACGCGCTCGGCCCCAACTCGCTTTTGGAGCAATACCTTTACAGGCTCGCCTCGGTCGATGCCGCCTGGAAGCATCGCGGCGTGGGCCTGGCCTTCGAGTATTACTTCCGCATGCTCGACAACTTCTCCGGTCAGGGCACGTTCGAGCGGTCGAGCATCTTCGACCACGGGGGCATGGCCTACCTCTCGTGGTGTTTCGTGCCGCGCACCTACGAGGCCTACGCCCGCTCGAGCGCGGTCACGGGTCCCTACGGCACCGGCCAGGAATACGGCGGCGGCCTCAACTGGTATCTCAAGGGGTCGCGGCAGGCCCGGCTGACGCTCGAAGCGCTGTATATGAACCGCAATCCGGCGCAGAACTTCCTCTATCCCTACCGGGCCGGCTACACCGGCACCGCGATCCAGACGCAGCTGATGGTGGCGTTTTGAGTGTCGCGCCCGCGGGCACAGCGCGAGGTGTGCCTCGGACGGGCACCGCAGGTTGAAAACCTGCGGCCACGCTGAAGTGGGGGCAGGTTTTCAACCTGCCCATCAGGAAGCCGGGCGTGCCAGCGGCCCCAAGCGAACGGCGCGGAGTGCAAGGCGGGAACCCGCAGGTTGAAAACCTGCGGCCACTTTCGGGCAGGAATCTCCGCAGGTTGAAAACCTGCGGCCACGAAAAACCTGCGGCCACTTGCGAACAGGGCGAGCGGGGGGCTGCCCGTGCCCGGGAGCCGGCGTTTGTTTCCTCCGCGAGTCAGGATGACGAAGCGGAGGAAACACCGAGCGAGCGCAGGGCAGGATGCCCGCAGCGAGCGTCCGGCGACGGGCATGGGCAGCCCCTCGCGGCGGGCGTGGTGCAGATCCCCATCGCTCACGCGATTGGGCTTCCTGACGAGCGAGCGTCCGGCGACGGGCATGGGCAGCCCCTCGCGGCGGGCGGAGTGCAGATCCCCATCGCTCACGCGATTGGGCTTCCTGACGAGCAACCGGCGGGCGTCACGGGTCGGAACGCGGGTCCGCTTTGGGGGCAGGCAGAGCCGCTGCTAAACTGCCGGGCTTCGAATTTCGCCCCCCGCAGGACCGCCCGCTCTCGTGCCCGCCACCCCGACCGTCAGCAAGGCCCAGCAGAAGGCGATCCAGAAGGCCGACACCCTCATCGAGGCGCTCGGCTGGATCCGCAAGTTCCGCGACACCACCACCGTAATCAAACTCGGGGGCAGCGTCGTCGAACACCCCGACTCGCTCCGCCACCTGCTGCTCGACATCGTGTTTTTGTCCACGCTGGGGATGCGGATCGTGGTGGTGCATGGCGGCGGCAAGGCGATCAGCCGGGCGATGGACGAGGCCGGGATCGAGCCGAAGTGGGTCCAGGGCCGGCGCTACACCGACGACGCCACGCTGGCGATCGTGGAGAAGGTGCTCGCCACCGAACTCAACCACGAGCTGGTGGCCAAACTCGTGGAATACGGCGGCCGCGCCACGTCGCTCAACTTCCTCTCCACCAACGTGCTGTTCGGCGAGCGGCTCACGCTCGACGGCCCGGACGGCGTGCCGCTCGACCTCGGGCACGTGGGCGAGGTCACCCGGGTCGATCGGCTGACGATCGACAACCTGATGTATGCCGGCCAGGTGCCGGTGATTCCCTCGATGGCCCTGGGGCCCGACGGCCAGAAGCTCAACGTCAACGCCGACACCGCGGCCACGTCGGTCGCCGCCGCGATCGGCGCGGAGAAGCTCGTCGTGCTCTCCGACATCCCGGGGGTGCTCCGCGACGTCAACGACCCCGAGAGCCTGATCCCGCACATCACCGCCGCCGAGGCCCGCGCGATGATCGCCGACGGCACGATCGCCGGCGGCATGATCCCCAAGATCGAGGGCTGCCTCGACACGCTCGCCCAGGGCGTGAAGAAGATCCACATCATCGACGGCCGACTGCGGCACTCGCTCCTGCTCGAGATCTACACCACCAGCGGCGTCGGCACGGAGCTCGTCCGCGACGAGTCGCTCGCCCCCCGCAAGCCTGCCGCCAAGCGCTCGACCAGCTGATCCCAGCCCGTTCCCCGCCCCGGGAGTTCCTCCATGGCCACCATCGACTCCGCCTCGCCCGCCATCGGCCCGAAGACCCGCCGCGTGATCGAGACCTTCGACCGCTACGTCGTCCCCAACTACCGGCGGTTTCCGATCTGCCTGACGAAGGGAGAGGGCTCGCGGGTCTGGGACGCCGAGGGCCACGAGTATCTCGACCTCTTTCCGGGCTGGGGCTGCAACCTCCTGGGCCACTGCCCCGGGCCGATCGTGAAGGCGGTGCAGGAGCAGGTGGCGAAGCTGATCCACGTGCCAAACACCTGGTACACGGAGCCCCAGGGCGAGTGGGCGAAGCTGCTCGCCGAGCGGTCGTTCGGCGGCCAAGCCTTTTTCTGCAACTCGGGCACCGAGGCCAACGAGGCGGCGATCAAGCTCGTCCGGCTCCGCACCAACGGCGAGAAGTACAAGCTCATCACCTTCCAGGGCGGCTTCCACGGCCGCACCATGGGGAGCGTGACGGCCACCGCCCAGCCGAAGTATCACGAGGGCCTCGGGCCGATGCTGGCGGGCTTCCAGTACGCCCCGCACGGCGACCTCGCCGCCGTCGAGCAGCTCGTGGACGACCGCACCGGCGGCATCCTCATCGAGCCGATCCTCGGCGAGGGGGGCGTGGTGCCGGCGCCGCCCGGCTTCCTCGAGGGCCTGCGGCGGATCTGCGACGAACGCGATCTTCTGCTCGTGTTCGACGAGGTGCAGTGCGGCTGCGGCCGCACCGGCAAGTGGTTCGGCTACCAGCACTTCGGCGTCACCCCCGACGTGATCACGCTCGCCAAGAGCCTCTGCGCCGGCATCGCCGGCGGGGCGATGCTCACCACGGTGGACCTCGCGAAGCACCTCCGCCCCGGCATGCACGCCGCCACGTTCGGCGGCAACCCGATCGCCGCCGCGGCCGGCGTGGCCGCGATCCGGATGATCGAGGAGGACGGCCTGCTCGAGCACGTCGATCGGGCCGCCGCGGCCTTCCGCACGCGGCTCATGGCGCTCCAGGACACATGCGACGCGGTCCGCGACGTCCGCGTGATCGGGATGATGATCGGTGTCGAGCTCTCGATCGACGGGGCGGCCGTGGTCCAGGCCTGCCTCGACCGCAACCTGCTCGTCAACGCCACGCAGGGCCGGGTGATCCGCCTGCTGCCGGCGATGACGATCACGGAGGCCGAGGTCGAGGAGGGCTGCGAGAAGCTCGCCGAGGCGATCCGCGAGGTGGCCGCCCGTGGCAGCGCATGACGAGGGATCCATGTCGATCCGGCATCTGATCGTTCCCGAAGACCTGACCGCGGCCGAGATCGAGGCCGTGTTCGCGATCTCCCGCGACCTGCAGGAGAAGTTCGCGGCGGGCCGCCGCGACGCGCTGCTGCCGGGCCGCGTGCTGGCGCTGGTGTTCGAGAAGCAGAGCCTGCGGACGCGGGTCAGCTTCCAGGCGGCGATGACGCACCTCGGCGGCTCGAGCCTGTTTCTCGGCGCCGACACCGGCTTCGCGTCGTCCCGCGAGAGCATCGCCGACTTCGGCCGCGTGCTCAGCGAATACGTCGACGCGATCGTCTGCCGCTCGAAGGCCCATGCCACGATCCAGCGGCTCGCCGAGGTGTCGAGCGTGCCGGTGATCAACGGGCTCTCCGACGAGGCCCACCCCTGCCAGGCGCTCGCCGACATCTACACGCTCCGCCAGGAGGTGGGCCGCGTGAAGGGGCTGACGATGGCCTTCGTGGGCGACGGCAACAACGTGGCCAAGTCGCTGGCCGTGGTCTGCGGCCTGCTCGGCATGCGGTTCGTGCTCGCGGCGCCGCAGAAGTATCAGTTCGACGCGGCCTTCCGCAGCCACCTGAAGTCGATCCTGCCGGCGGCCGAGATCGTCGAGACCACCGACCCCGTGGCGGCGGTGAAGAACGCGGCCGTGGTCTACACCGACGTCTGGACGAGCATGGGCCAGGAGGCGGAACGCCAGGAGCGGCTCGCGGCCTTCGCCCCCTACCAGGTCAACGCCGCCCTGATGGCCCACTGCCCAGCCGCGCTGTTCATGCACTGCCTCCCGGCCCGCCGGGGGGAGGAGGTGACCGACGAGGTGATCGACGGCGAGCGGAGCGTGGTGGTGACGCAGGCGGCGAACCGGATGCACGTGCAGAAGGGGCTGATCGCCTGGCTCCTCGGCCACGCCTGAAACCGGGCCCG
>JBBAVS010000034.1:4305-12069 GCA_040397585.1 Pirellulales bacterium | reverse complement strand
AAACCGGGCCCGACACGCCTGAAATCGCGCCGGGCCGGCGGGAATCCGCCCCGCTGGCAATCCTTCACGAAACCCTCACAATCGACGTCTAGACCTTCGACGGCGAACTAGGCTCGTCACCTTCTGGGAGTCGCTTGCATGCCCCTCGCTCGCAGTGTCTGCGTCGTCGCCCCCCGCCTCGTGCTGGTCGCCCTCGCGGTGGCCGCGGCAGTTGCCGGGTTGCCGCCCGCCCGCGGACAGGACGTGGACGCCGGCATCAAGCCCTACCAGAAGGCGGCCGGCGAGGTGTCGGGCTCGCTGAAGTGCGTGGGCTCCGACACCATGAACAACCTCGTGGCCCTCTGGGCGGAGGGCTTCAAGAAGGTGTATCCCAGCGTCCGCGAGGGGATCGAGGGCAAGGGCTCGGCCTCCGCGCCCCCCGCGCTCGCCGAGGGCACCTGCTCCTTCGGCCCGATGAGCCGCGACTGGAAGCCCTCCGAGATCGACGCCTTCAAGGCCAAGCACGGCTACCCGCCCACCGTCGTGCCGGTGGCGCTCGACATGCTCGCCGTGTTCGTGCACCGCGACAACCCGCTGAAGTCGCTCACGCTCCAGCAGGTGGACGCGATCTTCTCGAAGAACCGCACCGGCGGCGCCACCGCCGACATCCGCACCTGGGGCGACCTCGGCCTGGAAGGGGAGTGGAAGGACAAGCCGATCAGCCTCTACGGCCGCAACGCCTCCAGCGGCACCTACGGCTACTTCAAGGAGTTCGCGCTCTTCAAGGGCGACTTCAAGCCGACCGTGAAGGAGCAGCCGGGGAGCTCGGCCGTCGTCCAGGCGATCGCCAGCGACAAGTATGCGATCGGCTACAGCGGCATCGGCTATCGCACGGCCGACGTGCGGCCCCTGCCGATCGCCTCCCACGGCGATTCGGCGGCCGTCGAACCGGTGGCCGCGAATGCCTACTCCGGCGACTACCCGCTCGCCCGCTTCCTCTACCTCAGCGTCAACCGCAAGCCGTCGGCCCCGCTCGACCCGCTCCGCCGCGAGTTCCTCCGCTACGTCCTCAGCGCCTCCGGGCAGGGCGACGTGAAAAAGGACGGCTACCTCCCGCTCCCGGCGGCGGTGGTCGAGCAGGCGGCGAAGGACGCCGGGGTCGAGTGAACTCGTGACCCGGCCGCCGTCGGGTCGCCACGCCGCACACGGTCCAGAGCGCATGCAGGCCAAGCCCTCCTTCACCGGTCGTTCGCGACGGCGCACGACCCATCCGTGGGTGAGGGCCTCCGACTCCATCGCCCGCGCCGTGATCACCCTCGGCGGCATCGGCACGATCATCGCCGTGCTGGCCGTGGGGGTGTTCCTGCTGGCGGTGGCGGCGCCCTTGTTCACCTCGGCCCGGGCCGCCCTCGACCGGATCGCGCCGCTGCCCAACGGCCGGGCGTCGTTCGTGGGCACCGACGAATCGGGATCCCTGGCCTGGCTCATCGACGGCAGCGGGGAGCGTCGCGGCCGGATCGCGGTGGTGAGCCTGGCCGACGCGACCACGCTCCTCGAGCGGTCGCCGGTTGACACCGGGCTGGCGGAGGCGACGGCCGTCCGTGTGCCGGCCGGCGGCATGCTGGCCGCGGTCGGGTTCGCCGATGGCAGCTTCAAGATCGGGCGGATCGGGCTCGATGCCGCCTACCAGGCGGCCGAGGAGCTGCCGCGGGAAGCGCTGCCGGCCCGCGTCGGGGCGGCGGTGAAGGTGGACGGGGCCGCGGTCGTGCGGCTCTCCGCCGAGCGGCTGTCGCGGGTCTCGCTCGTCGCCGAACTCGGCGGAGCGCCGGCGGAGCCGCTCACCGCGCCGGTGCTCGACATCGACGTCGTCCAGCTGGCGGGCGGCCCGCTGGTGGCGGCCGTGGACGCGACGGGCCGGGTGCGGATCGAAACGGTCACCGCGAAGCGCAACATGATGACCGGCAAGATGACGACCACGCCGCGGGGCACGTCGATCGAGCCCGCCGACGCCTTCATCACGCGGTTCATCCGGGTCTCCACGCTCGGCGACCAGCTGTTCCTGATCGCGGCCGACGGTGCCGCCCGCCGCTACCTGATCCGCTCGCTGGAGCGTCCGGTCGAGATGGAGCGGTTTCGCGTGGCGCCGGCCGGCACCACCGTCACCGCAGTGGAACGGCTGTTCGGCGGCGTGGCGCTCGCGGTGGGTGACGCCGCCGGTGACGTGCGGGTGTTCTTTCCGACCCGTGGCGACGCCGGAGCGGAGGCGGGCGAATCCCGCACCACCGACGGACTGCGGATGGCCGAGGCCCGCGTGTTCGCACCTCCCGCCGGCCCGGCAGCCCCCGTGGCGGCGATCGCCGCCTCGCCCCGCTCGCGGCTGTTCGCCGTGTCCGACACCCGCGGCGGCGTGCGGCTGCTGCAATCGACCACCGGCCGCGAGGTGGTGCAGGTGCTGCCGCAGGCGGCCGCCGATGCCGCGCCGGCGGTCGTCGCCGACCACCTCTGCATCGCCGCCGGAGAAAACCGGCTCGTGGCCGCGGGCCGCGGCAGCCTCGCCGCCTGGTCGATCGATCCCGGCTACCACGAGGTCTCGCCGGCCGCGCTGCTCGCGCCGGTGTGGTATGAGAACTACGCCGCCGCGTCGCATGCCTGGGAGACCACCGGCCACGAGGCGTTCGAGTCGAAGTTCGGGCTCGTGCCGCTGATCTTCGGCACCGTGAAGGCCACGCTCTACTCGATGCTCTTCGCCACGCCGATCGCGATCCTGGCCGCGATCTATGCCAGCCAGTTCATGCACCCGCGGTGGAAGGCCCGGGTCAAGCCCACGATCGAGATGATGGCGAGCCTGCCGAGCGTGGTGCTCGGCTTCATGGCGGGGCTCGTGTTCTCCCCCGTGATCGAGCGCGGCCTGATGCCGCTCGTCACCGGCTTCTTCGTCGTGCCGGTCACACTGCTCTTCGCCGCGCATCTCTGGCAGCTGATTCCCTCGGGCTGGCGGACGCGGCATCCCGGCTGGCGGCTCGCGGCGGTGGCCTGCGGCGCCATCCCCGCCGGCGCGTGGCTCTCGCGGGTGCTGGCGCCGCCGGTGGAGCGGCTGCTCTTCGGCGGCGACGTGAACGCCTGGCTCGACGGCCGGGGGGGCAGCGGGTTCGGCGGCTGGGTGGTGGCGAGCCTGCCGGTGGCGGCGCTGACCGCGGTGGTCCTCGTGGGGCGGGTCGTGAACCCGTGGCTGCGGCGGGCGACGGCGGGCTGGTCGCAGCGGCGGTCGGCGCTGGCGGCGCTCGTGTCGTTCGTCGTCGGCGTGGTGGCCACGGTCGCGATCGCGATGGCGGTGGCGGTGCTGCTCGACTCGCTGCGGCTCGACACCCGCGGGGGCATCTTCGGCACCTACGTGCAGCGGAACGCGCTGGTCGTCGCCATCGGCATGAGCTTCGCGATCATCCCGCTGATCTTCACGCTCGCCGACGACGCGCTCTCGAGCGTCCCCGACCACCTCAAGAGCGCCTCGCTCGGCGCCGGGGCCACGCCGTGGCAGACGGCGACCCGCGTGATCGTGCCCGCGGCGGCGAGCGGCCTGTTCTCCGCCGTGATGATCGGCCTCGGCCGCGCGGTCGGCGAGACGATGATCGTGCTCATGGCCGCCGGCAACACGCCGCTCGTGAGCTGGAATCTCTTCAACGGCTTCCAGACGCTCTCGGCGGCGATCGCCACCGAGCTTCCGGAGGCGGCCCGCGGCACGGCCCACTACCGCGTGCTGTTCCTCGCGGCGCTCACGCTGTTTGCGATCACGTTCGTGGTCAACTCGGTGGCCGAGGTGGTGCGGCAGCGATTCCGAAAGAGGGCGTATGAGCTCTGACCGCCGCGGCCGCCGCGCCCGTTCGGCCCCCCGCCTCCGCTCGGATCCCCGCCTCCGCTCCGGCCATGCCACCCTCACCGCCCACGGCGAGCCCTGGGTCTGGCTCACCGCCGCGTCGCTGGCGATCGCGATCGCGATGATCGTGGGCCTGCTCGCGTTCATCGCCGTCCGCGGGCTGGCCACGTTCTGGCCGGTGCCGCTCGAGCGGTTCACGCTCGCCGACGGCCGCACCGTGCTCGGCGAGGTGACCGATCGCGAGGCGGCGGTGACCACCACACCGCAAATCGTGGGCCATCCTCCCCGGAGACTCGTGCGGACCGGCGACTTCGACGGCACCGGCGGCCACTACGAGTGGATCGACGACCCCACGATCACCGCGACGGCCCGCCCCGAGTGGGGCACGGTGGTGGAGCGGGCCGAGGCCGGCCGCCTGCACGGCGTGCCGCGGCGGCTGCTCCATGGCGACGAGGTCGTGGCGGAGGGCCCCGAGGCGGTGTGGGCCGGATACCTCCGGGAGCATCCCGGCGTGCGGACCCGGTCCCTCCGCGCCCAGAGCATCGACAAGCACGACCGCGGCGAGCTCCAGCGGCAGCTGCGGGCGGCGCGGCTGGCCGTCGTGCAGGCCGGGCTCGACGCCGGCGCGAAGAGCGAGCGGGTGGCCGCGGCCGAGGCCCGCGAGCGGGCGCTCGCCGAGGAGATCGCCGGCCGCGAGCGGGAACTCGACCAGGAGACGGCCCGGCTCCGCGACGCCAACGCCGGCTGGGCCGTGGAGTTCGAGACGGCGTCGGGGAGCGTCGCGGCCGTGCCGCTCGACGGCATCGTCCGCGCGTGGCAGCCCAACCGGCTGTCGCCCGGCGGCAGCCTCGGCGTGTATCTCTCCCGCTGGGGCGAGTTCCTCGCCGACGACCCCCGCGAGGCCAACAGCGCCGGCGGCGTGTTCCCCGCGATCTGGGGCACGGTGACGATGACGCTGATCATGGCGCTGTTCGTGGCGCCCTTCGGCGTGCTCGCCGCCCTCTACCTCCGCGAATACGCCGGCCGCGGTCCGATCACCACCGCCGTCCGCGTGGCGATCAACAACCTCGCGGGCGTGCCGAGCATCGTCTACGGCGCCTTCGGCCTCGGGTTCTTCTGCTACGTGCTCGGCGCCCGGATCGACGACCTGTTCTTCAAGGCCAGCCTCGTGGCCGACGGCCAGCCCACGTTCGGCACCGGCGGCCTGCTCTGGGCCTCGCTCACGCTCGCGCTGCTCACCCTCCCGGTGGTGATCGTGGCCACCGAGGAGGCGCTCTCCGCGGTGCCCAACTCGATGCGGGAGGGGTCGTATGCCTGCGGCGCCGGCAAGTGGCAGACGATCCGGCGGATCGTGCTGCCGCGGGCCCTGCCCGGCATCATGACGGGCCTGATCCTGGCGATGGCCCGCGGGGCGGGCGAGGTGGCGCCCTTGATGCTCGTGGGCGTGAAGAAGCTCGCCCTCGAACTGCCGGTGGACGGGCGGTTTCCGTTCATCCATCCCGAGCGGGAGTTCATGCACCTCGCCTACCTGATCTACGACGTGGGCTTCCAGAGCCCCAACAGCCAGGCTGCCCGGCCGATGGTGTTCACGATCACGTTCCTGCTCGTGGCGATCATCGCCCTGCTCAACGTGGCCGCGATCTGGATGCGGTCGCGGCTGCGGCGGCGGTTCGTCGCCCAGCAGTTCTGAAAGCCGTCGTGTAAGATTGCTGCGTTCCGCCCCGCCGGGGCGCCACCGGAGCCGCCCCTGCCATGCCCACCGTCGACGAACCGCCTCGGGAAGCCGGAGGCCTCCGCGCCGCCGAGGCCCCACCGGACCGGCTGGCCGCGGTGGCCGCGGGCCGCGAGGTGGAGGCCGAGGTGCACGACAGCGTGCGGGCGGAGCCGCCCGTGCTCGAGGTCGATCGGTTCAACCTCTGGTATGGCACCAAGCAGGCGCTCCACCGGATCACGATGCCGGTGCCGCTCAACAAGGTGACCGCCCTCGTGGGCCCGAGCGGCTGCGGGAAATCGACCCTCCTGCGGAGCGTCAACCGGCTCAACGACCTCGTGCAGACCGTGCGGATCACCGGCGACATGCGGCTCAACGGCGACTCGATCTACGACCCGCGGATGGACGTGATCGAGCTGCGGAAGCGGATGGGGATGGTGTTCCAGAAGCCGAACCCGTTTCCGATGAGCATCTACGAGAACGTCGTCTACTCGCTGCGGATCGACGGCGAGACCAACCGCGCCGTGCTCGACGAGGTGTGCGAGCGGAGCCTCTGCGGGGCGGCCCTCTGGGACGAGGTGAAAGACCGGCTCCAGGAGAGCGCCCTGGGGCTGTCGGGCGGCCAGCAGCAGCGGCTCTGCATCGCGCGGGCGATCGCCGCGGAGCCGGAGGTGCTCCTGCTCGACGAGCCCTGCTCGGCGCTCGACCCGATCGCCACCGGCAAGATCGAAGACCTGATCCAGGAACTCCGCGGCCAATACTCGGTGTTGATGGTCACCCACAACATGCAGCAGGCCAGTCGCTCGAGCGACTACACCGCCTTCATGTATCTCGGCCGGCTGATCGAGTATGGCGCCACCCCCGACATCTTCACCAAGCCCGTCCTCCGCGAGACGGAGGCCTACGTGACCGGCCGCTTCGGCTGAGCCATCGCTGAACCGACATGACGAAGCACATCGAACGCCAGATTGAGAATCTCAAGGAGCGGATCCTCCGCCTCGGCACCCTCGTGGAGGAGGCGATCTCGAAGTCGATCACCGCGTTGATCAACCGGGAAACGGCCCTCGCCCAGCGGGTGATGGCCAACGACGTCGAGATCGACGCGATGGAGGTGGAGGTGGAGGAGGAGTGCCTCAAGATCCTCGCCCTCTACCAGCCCGTGGCGGCCGACCTGCGGTTCGTGGTGGCCGTGCTCAAGATCAACAACGACCTCGAGCGGATGGGGGATCTGGCCCGCAACATCGCCAAGCGGGTCACGCAGCTCGAAGGGGGCGATCCCTACGACCTGCCGCCCGAGATCCGGATGATGGCCACGCAGGCGCAGGAGATGGTCCGGCAGTGCCTCGACGCCGTGGTCAAGCGCGACCCCACGCTCGCCCGGCAGGTCCGCGAGGAAGACGACATCGTGGACGAGGCCCGGCAGCGGATCCAGCGGCGGGTGCTGCAGGGCATCAAGGATCGGCCCGAGAACGTCGAAAACCTGCTGCGGATCAACTCGGTCTCCAAGCACATCGAGCGGATCGCCGACATGGCCACGAACATCGCCGAAGACGTGGTTTACATGGTCGAGGGCGACATCGTTCGCCATCGGACCGAGGCCTAGGCGGGGCTGGTTTTGCGGGGGTGGAGAGGGCCGTTTTCGGCGTTCACCCCCGGTGGCGTGGCGTGGTACCCTCTTCCGGCCGGGAAATCCGGGCTCATCTCGGGAGACGTGCCGATGTCGGAGTGGTCGCTACGCAGTCGTTCGTTCGTGGCCGTGGCCGCGGTCCTCATGGTGGTCATGGGAATCATGGCGGGCGCGACGGCCCGCGCGGATGATCCGGTGCTCGTCTCGATCACCGGGCCGCTCGTGGGGCGGGTGGGCGAGCGGGCCACCTTCGAAGTGGAGCTCGTGAACCGTTCGGGCCGTCCCCTGCAGAACCTCCGCGTGATCGACTACTTCGACAAGGGCTTCCACCACGAGGCCTCGACGAGCCCGATCGAGCAGAAGGGCACGATCGACCTGATGCCGGGCACGGCCCGGCGGCTCACGCTCGACTTCCTGCTCGACGAGCCGGGCCGGCAGTGCCATCGCGTCGAGATCCTCGATCCGTCGCACGTCTATGTCGGCGCGGCAACGCACTGCGTGGAGGTGCAGCCGGCCGCAGCCAACGCCGCCGCGCCGCGGTATGCCCCGCCCCCCGTCGCCCCGCCCCCCGTCGCC
>JBBAVS010000034.1:0-4205 GCA_040397585.1 Pirellulales bacterium | reverse complement strand
CCCCCCGTCGCCGCACCCCCCGTCGCCGCACCCGTGCCCACCGCCGCACCCGCGCCGGTGGCGGCGCCGGTCGCAGCCATGCCCACGATCGCCGCGCCGCTCGCCACCGCGCCGCTCGCCGCCGCGCCGCTTGCGACGGCGCCGCTCGCCACCGCGCCGCTCGCCACCGCGCCGCTCGCGACCGCGCCCCTGGCCACGCCGCCCCTGGCCCCCGCGCCGGTCCCGGTGCCGGTGCCGGTGCCACGGGCCACGGCCACCACCACCGTCACGCTGCCTGCCGCGCCCGCTCTCGAGCTCGACCTCACCGGACCGGCCGAGGTGCTCTCGGACGGCGTGGTCGAATACGTCGCCACCGTGAAGAACAAGGGCGCGGGCGCGTCGGCGCCGACGTCGCTCGACCTCTCGTGGGACGAACACATGACGCCGCTGGAGGCATCCGACGGCTACAACCTCCTGGCCTCGAAGGTGTCGTGGAACCTGCCGGCGATCGAGCCGGGCGGCCAGCTGAAGCGGCAGATCAACCTTCGCGCCCAGGCACAGCCCGGCACCTACAGCGACTCGCCGGCCACGCGGTCGTGCATCCGGGCGGTGCTCGGCGGTCTCGGCGGCGCGATGATGGTGGCCGACGAGGCCTGCGTGCAGATCGCCTCCACGATGCCGCGGCCCCGGATCCGCACCCCCTCCGAGGCCGGCCTCAAGATGTCGCTCGCCGATCTCGACGACCCGGTGCGGCCGGGCGATTCGACCACGCTCGTCTGCACCGTCACCAACACCGGCGCCCAGCCGACCGGCCGACTCGACCTGATCGTGATCCTCCCCGACCAGGCCCGGCTCGACTCCGACCGGTCGGCATCCCGGGTGCGGATCGACGATTCGCGGGTCGCGTTCGATCCGATCCAGCCGATCGCACCCGGCAGCCAGCGGTCGTTCGAGATCACCTACAAGCTCCCCGCGGGGGGCACCGGGCGGGCCTCGGCGATCCTCTCGAGCACCGAGCTCGACGGCACCGTGGAACGCAGCTGCCAGACGAGCTTCCTCGAGCCCTGACGCACGGCCGCCACCGCGGTGGTGCGGTTCGATGGGTTCGCGCGGCTGCTCCGCGCCGCCGCGCCGGCGTGAACGGTCGAGCAGACCGCAGACGATGACTGCCTCCGGGAGGCAGGGGAATGATCGTCGTCACGTCAAACTGGGCCCTCGGGGACGGCACGCTCGTGCCGGCGTCCGCCGCGTGGCATGGGCCCCTGACCACCGCGATCCATCGGGCCGTGCTCCGCGCCGGCGTCCGGGGCGACGGCGGCTACCGCCCGGTCGAGCGGCTCGACCTCGTGCTGGCCGGCGACACGTTCGACTGGCTCCTGTCGGCGGAGTGGCAGGCCGCCGTGAAGCCGTGGCACGCCACGGCGGCCGCCCGGGAGGCTGCCACCCGCGTGGCGCGGCGGTCGATCCGCGCCGCCCGCCGCGTGCTCGGCCCCGTGATCCACTGGGCGCGGCACGGCCTGTCGGTGCCCGCGGCCGTGCGGGGCCGGCCCGGCCGGATGCCCTTGTCGATCCCCGTGCGGGTCACGCTCCTGGCGGGCGATCGTGACGCCGCGCTCGGCCATCACGTGGGCCGGCGCGACGCGCGGCAGCCGGTGACCACGGGCAGCCGCTGGGACGACGGCCGCGTGTCGATCCGCCACGGCCACGAGCTCGATCCGGCCTGCCGCACGGCAGACGAGCGGCCCGCCCCCCGCGACCGGCAGCCCACGCTCGCCGAGAGCGTCGCCGTCGATCTCGTGGGCCGCTTCGCCGCCGCGCTCAGGCCGCAGGAGTCCGCCGGCAAGCGGCTCGTGAGCAGCCTCGCCGCCGTGGGCCCGACCGGCATCCCGGCCGTGATCGCGGCCGCGATCGACGCTGCGGCGGGCAGCCCGACCGGCGGCGCTGCCAGCCTCGCCACCGCCTGGCGGCGGAGCGTAGACGCCTGGTGGCACGACGCCCGGCGGACCGTGCCCGCCTGCGAGGTCGAGTTTGACGCGGTGGACGCGCTCGCCGGCTGGTTCGCCGCCGGCCGCGAGGCCGCCGACCGGGTGCCGGCGGGCCTCGATCGCCTCCGGCCGCGGTCGCCGCGGGCCGCGCCGGGCCTGGTGCTCGGCCACCTGCCCACCGCCGAGGCCGCGATGACGGCATGCCTGGGGCCGGCTCCCGGAGACACGCGCGCCGCCGTGCCGCGGCTCATCGCCTGCCTGGAAACGGATGGCTGGCCGCGGTGGCAGTCGGTGCTTCCCGCCGAGGATCGCGCGGCCGTGGTCGCGATCCGTGCGCCCGAACGGGCCGCGGCGGATGGCGGGCGGATCGTCGATGCGGCATGATGAGGCGGCGTTTTCCCCGTCGCTCGGCACCGGCATGACCATCCCCGAAATCCTGGCCATCAGCACGACGTGTGCCTCGCGGGATGCCGCCGAGGCCCTGGGACGCCGGCTCGTCGAGGCACGGCTGGCCGCGTGCGTGCAGGTGGAGGGGCCGATCGCGAGCATCTACCGCTGGCAGGGCGTGGTGGAGACGGCCACGGAGTGGCGCTGCCTCTGCAAGACGACCGCCGACCGCGAGGCTGCCTGCGTGGCCGCGATTCTCGCCGCCCACGACTACCAGACGCCGCAGATCGCCGTCGTCAGGGTCGCCGGCTCACCGGCCTACGCGGCGTGGGTCGGCGAGAGTGTCGCTTCCGCCTGACCATGCACCGGTGACCGCCGATGAGTTCCCCGCTTTACGCCTTCGAGATCACGCTTCAGGCCCGGCCCGCGGAGGCCACGGCCGGACCCGCGCTCACCGACGCCTGGGGTGCGTGGCCCACGCTCGAGGTGCCCAAGGCGGCGCTTGCCACGCCGCTGGCGGTCGGGTTCGATGCGGCGCTCGAGCGGCTCGGGGCGATCGAGCGGCTCTACGCCGAGCCCGACGGGTCGTTCGTGTGGGCCTGCTCCCGTTCGGCGGAGCCCGCTGACATTGGCTTCTGGCAGGTCGATGGCAACGCCGCCGAGCGGGATGGCCGGCTGTTGCTCGTGGATCTCAAGGGGAGCTGTCCGGCGGCGGAGTTCGACCGGCTCCTGGACGCGTTTGGCTGGCCCGAGCAGCCGCTGATGATGCAGCTCGTGCGGGCGGCGGCCTTTCTCGACGAGGCCACGTTCCGCCGCCATGCCACGGCCCGGGGCCTTGTCGGGGACGGGAAAACCCTGCGGCCGACCTGAGGGTGGGGTGGTGGCGGTTGTGCCGGCGCGGCCCGGGGCGGTCCGGTCGCGAGGGTAGGATCGGCCGATGACCGAGATGGTGGATCGGCCCCGCGGCGGGCCAGCGGTCGGAGTGCACGAGGAACGAAACGATGGCAGCGTGGATGACTCGGTGGCGGACGGGTGGTCTGGTGGCCGCGTGCCTGATCGCGTGCAGCGCGACGGCGTCGGCGGCTCCCACGATCGAGAGCCTCCCTCTGGCGGCCGCCTACGGAAGCGGCGTCCACTCCTACTTCGCGGCCGACTACCAGCGGGCCTACGACGAGCTCTCGCAGGCGATCGAAGGGGGCACCGCCGACCCTCGGGCCTGGTATTACCGCGGCCTGACCGCCCTCAAGCTCGGCCGCACCGACGAGGCCGAGGCCGACTTCTCAGCCGCCGCCTCCCGCGAGGCGGAGGGCACGGGGAACTGGCCGGTGGCGAAGTCGCTGGAGCGGGTGCAGGGCTGCGACCGGCTCAAGCTCGAGCGTCATCGGACGCGGGCCCGCGTGGCCCAGATCCAGGAAGACCGGCGTCGCGGCCAGCTCCGCTACCTCGACGTCGAGCGGGCCGCACCCGAGGTGCTTCGCACTCGCCGGCCGCTCGTGGAGCGACGGATCGACGAGGCCAATCCGTTTGCGGAGCGGACCGAAGACGTGCCGGCTCCGGCCGGCAGCGAAGCCCCGAAGCCGGGCTGGAAGCCGGAGGCCGAGGCGATTCCGGAGCCGGCCGCCGAGCCGGCGCCCGCCGCCGACGACCCGTTCGCGCCGAGCGGCAACTCGCGGCAGGACGCCCGCGATGAACTGGGGGCCTCACGTCGCGAGAATGCTGCCGAGCAGCGCGACGGGCGGATGGAGCGGGAGGCGACCGAGGCGGAGAACGTGCTGGAGCAGCGGGATGCCCAGCGGGAGTTCGAAGCCGCTCGCTGAGCCGGGAGCGGCTGCAGGGCCTGAAAGTGGCCGCAGG
>JBBAVS010000033.1:19561-33999 GCA_040397585.1 Pirellulales bacterium | reverse complement strand
ACGGCAGTCCGCTGCCGCTGACGTCGACCGGCGCGGGCGACGAGCACGGGCTGCGATTCGAGCTGCAGCCCGGAGAGATCCGCCTGCTCTCGATCGACGAGTGAGGCGCCGCCACGCTCCATGTCGACCAGCATCAACCCCCCCAGGCCGCGGCCGCCCGTCTGCGGCAGCCTGCCGCGTCAGGGGTTCACGCTGTCCGGCGCCTTATCTGGTTTCGCCGCCGCCGGCTCCGGATCGTCCGCGTGGTCGACCCGAAACGCCTCGAGGCACCGCTCCCGATACTCCTCGCCGGCCTTCGGGCTGACCAGGCAACGATCCCAGTCGAGGGCCGGCCGGTCGGCCGGTGAAGTCGGCGGCAGCCCGCCGTCTCCGAACCGTCGGGCCAGCACCTGAAACTCCTCGCCCCACGCCTTCGTCCGGCCATCGACGGTCACCAGACCGGTCAGCTGGCTGACGTCCTGCGCCTCGGGATGATCGTAGAACCCCCAGTTCAGCCAGCCGCACGCGGAGCCGGCGGTGATCTCGATGAAGCGTCGATTCCACCGGGCCTGCTGCGCCTCGGTCGCGGCCGGGTGCCGGCCCTGCTCGATGGTCAATCTGCCGCCGCCATACCAGCCGTACTCGCCCACCACGACCGGCTTTCCCGCCGCCGCCACCTCGCGGACGACGCCTTCGGCATACGCGAGGTTCCGCTGCTCGGCCTCGACACCGTCGTACGTGAAGAAGCCGTCGTTGAGCGGATAGAAGTGGATTTCGAGGAAATCCAGGTGTCGTGCCTGGCGTGCCGCGCGGAACGCCGAGTACTGCCGCACGCTCGGCATCAGCGACGGCACGGACCACTGGATCAGGCCGACCGTGACCAAGGCCCGCGGGTCGGCGGCACGGATCGCGGCGGCCTGGCGGGCGGTCCATGCGTCCGCGATCTCCTCGCGGAAATGCTGGTAGTCCAGGATTTGGCGGTCCGACGCGGCATCCGGATCCGGCGGCGGCAGCTCGCCCCACGCCAGCGCCGCGGCGTCGAGCCGCCAGGCTGCCGCGGCGGAGTCCGCGGTGCCGTATCGCCGTTCGAGCCAGGCATTCCAGCGGCGCCGGAGGACGGGGCCGTCCCAGGGAACCTGCGGCTCGTTCCGCAGGTCGTAGGCCAGGATCGCGGACCGGCCACGGTAGCGGGCCGCAAAATCCTTCCAGAACGCTTCCAGCCCCTGGATCTGCTCCTCGGCGACGATGTCTTCGCCGGCGGCCCACGGCGGCGTGCCCTCCCAATGATCCGGACCGGCGGGATGGACATACAGGCCGGCCTCCTCCGCCAGGGCGAGCAGGCGATCGAACTTGGCTGCTCCTTCGGGAGCCAGCCGGCCCTGCTCGGCGCAGAATGAGCCGTAGGTCAGAAACACCCGCACGCAGTTCCCGCCGAGGCTCTTGAGTCGGGCGAAGTCCCGCCGCGTGGCGGCTTCGTCGAACTGCTTCCAGACTTGCGGAGCCCAGCCGGTGCCCGGTCGGTAGTAGTTGACGCCGAATGGCACGAACGGTCGGCCGGTTTCCGTTTCGAGCGTCCGCCCGTCGGCGGCCACCCGGATGGCCGGCAGCCGCGCCGTCCCGGGGTCCGCGGCCGATGCGGGCCAGGCGGGCCAGGCGGATGCGATCAGCCAGATCAGCGTCATCGCGCGGGTTCCGCGCGGCCGCGGTCGGGCGACCGCCGCGACGGCGCCGGACACGAGGCCTGATGTTCCACCCATCGGCGTCGTCCTCCACGTGGTCCCCGCAGCACGGGTCTCCACCCTGTGCCGATCAACCAGCAGGGTAAAACCTGCTCTCTGGGTTTCCAACCTGTGCCGCCGCCGGCCGGCTGGTTGCCGCCGGCCGGCCGTGCCACACTGATCGGCTCTGCGCCCAAAAACGCCGTCACGGAGTCGCCGGCCATGCCCTGCTCCACCATGACCTGGCCCACGAAGTGCCGCGCGGGCCTCGCTGCCGGTGCCGTGGCCGCGGTCGCGATCGCGGCCGGCGCCGGTGCCGCGCCGGCTGAGTCTCCGCCGACCGGCGGCCGCAGCCCGCAGGAGGCCGCCACCGCGATGACGGTGCCCGCGGGATTCTCCGTCAAGCTGCTGGCGGCCGAGCCCGATGTCCGGCAGCCGATCGGCATGTGCTTCGACGACCGCGGCCGGCTCTGGGTGGCCGAGTGCTACGCCTATCCGCACAAGGTCGACCCTGCCGAGGCCCGCGACCGGATCCTGATCTTCGAAGACACCGACGGCGACCACGTCTTCGATTCCCGCAAGGTGTTCGTCGAGGGCCTCAACCTCCTCAGCGGCCTGGCCGTGGGATTCGGCGGCGTGTGGGCGGGGGCGGCGCCTGAGTTGCTGTTCCTGCCCGATGCCGACGGCGACGACGTGCCCGACGGCCCCGCGGAGATCCTGCTCGACGGCTGGGGCGCCCAGGACACGCACGAGACGCTCAACTCCTTCGTCTGGGGGCCCGACGGCTGGCTCTACGGGTGCCACGGTGTGTTCACCCACTCGGCGGTCGGCAGGCCCGGCACGCCCGAGGCCGACCGCGTGCCGATCAACGCCGGCATCTGGCGGTATCACCCGGTGCGGCACGAGTTCGAGGTGTTCTCCGAGGGCACGAGCAACCCGTGGGGCGTCGACTTCAACGACCTCGGCCACGCCTTCCAGACCGCCTGCGTGATCCCCCACCTCTACCACGTGATCCCGGGGGGCCGCTACCAGCGGCAGGCGGGGCAGCACTTCAATCCCCACACGTTCGACGACATCAAGACGATCGCCCGGCACCGCCACTGGAGCGGCAACCAGTGGAGCGATCCCGACCGCGCGGCGTCCGACTCGACGGGCGGCGGCCACGCCCATTCCGGCGCCTGCGTCTACCTCGGCGGCTCGTGGCCCGAGCAGTACCGCGGCAAACTGTTCATGAACAACATCCACGGCGCCCGGCTCAACCAGGATCGGCTCACGCCGTCGGGCTCGGGCTACGTCGGCGACGGCGATCCCGACTTCCTCTTCGCCAACGACACCTGGTCGCAGTTCGTCTCGCTGCAGGTGGGCCCCGACGGCCAGATGGTGCTCATCGACTGGTACGACCGCGTGCAGTGCCACCAGCAGCGGGAGGTCGTTGACCGGGGCAACGGGCGGATCTTCAAGGTGATCTACGGAGACGCGGCAACGGTGCGGGTGGACCTCGCCCGAGAGAGCGACGCCCGGCTCGTCGAGCTGCTCGGCCACGACAACGACTGGTTCGTGCGGCACGCCCGCCGGCTCCTCCAGGAGCGGGCCGCCGCCGGCCGGCTCGGCGCCGACACCCCGCGGCGGCTTGCCGAGCAGCTCGCGGCCGCCACCACGCCGGCCAAGCGGCTGCGGGCGATCTGGGCCCTGCACGTCACCGGGCAGCTCGACGAGCACCGGATCGTGGACCTCCTCGCCGACCCGGATCCGGCCATCCGGGGCTGGGCGATCCAGCTGGCGGCGGAGCGGAAGCAGGTCGCGCCGCCCCTCCGCGAGCGGTTCGCGGCGCTCGCGGCCGCCGATCCGGCGCCCGCCGTGCGGCTCGCCCTCGCCGCCGCGGCCCAGCGGATTCCGCCCGCCGACCGGTGGCCGTTGGCCGCGGCGCTGGCGGCGCATGCCGAAGACGCGGGCGACCACAACATTCCGCTGATGATCTGGTATGCGGTGGAGCCGCTCGTGCCGCTCGATCCCGCGCGGGCCCTCGAGCTCGCGGCGGCGAGCCGGATTCCGCAGGTGTCGCGGTTCATCGTCCGCCGGGCCGCCTTCGACACCTTCGGCTACGAGCCGCTCGTCGACCGGCTCACGGCCGCCGACGCCGCCACGCGCACGTGGATGCTCGAGGAGGTGGTGGCGGCGCTCGCCGCCCGCGGCCGTCTGGCGATGCCGCCGGCCTGGCCGCGGGCCTGGCAGATGCTGTCGGCCGATCCCGACGACAACGTCCGCCGCCTGGCCCGCCTGGTGGCCGTGCGGCTCGGCGCGCCCTCGATCGTGGCGGAGCTGCGGCGGCTCGTGGTCGATCCGGCGGCCGACCCGGCGGCCCGCCGCGACGCCCTCGCGGCGCTCGTGGCCGCGCGGGACGACGGCCTGCCGGCGGTGCTCCACCCGCTCGTCGCCGAGCCGGTGATCCAGACCGACGTCCTCGCGGCGCTCGCGGCCATTCCTCACGACGACACTCCGGCCGCCATCGTCGCGGCATACCGCGACCTGACGGCGGAGGGGCGTCAGGCGGCGATCTCCACGCTCGGCTCGCGGCCGGCATGGACGCTCGCCCTGCTCGACGCCGTGGCCGCGGATCGCGTGCCCCGCAGCGAACTCTCGGCGTTCACGGTGGGGCAGCTCGCCCGCTCCCACGACCCGCAGGTGCTCGCCCGGCTCCAGGCCGTGTGGGGGAGCGTGCGGGCGACGCCCGCCGATCGCCAGGAGGAGTTCGAGCGGTGGCAGTACGAACTCTACGCCTCCGCCGCGGAGCAGGCCGACCTGTCGCGCGGCCGGGCCACCTTCGCGAAGACCTGCGGCAGCTGCCACATGCTGCACGGCGAGGGGGGGCGGATCGGGCCCGACCTCACCGGTTCCAACCGCGGTGATCTCGGGTATCTTCTCTCCAACCTGCTCGATCCGAGCGCCATCGTCGGCCGCGACTACCAGACCACGATCGTGGTGACCGAAGACGGCCGGTCGATTGCCGGCATCGTCGTCCAGGAGACGCCCGCGAGCGTCACGCTGCAGACGCCGACCGAGCGGGTGACCGTGCCGCTCGACGAGATCGCCAGCCGCGTGCTGTCGCCGCAGTCGCTGATGCCTGAGAACCAGCTCGCGCAGCTGCCCCGGGTGGACGCCCGCGACCTGATCGCGTATCTGCGGCACCCCACCCAGGTGCCCCTGCCCGCCGCCCCGTCGCCCTGAGCCGGGCCCCGGGTCAGGGCACCGGCATGCCGTCGGCCGACAGCATCAGGCGGTCCCACACTGACAGGCTCGTGGCAGTGCTGGGCCGGACCTCGATCGAATCCTCGATCCAGCGCACGGAGCCGTCGCTCATGCAGACGAACACGCCCCCCTGGTGCAGGCTTCGGGCGGTCGCCTGGCCCGACTCGGGCCTCCCCGCCGGTCCGTAGCATCCCATCGTGAGCGCCACGAGCCGGTCGCTGCCGCCCGCCTCCGTCCTCACCTGGTCGCAGTTGAAGATGTCGTCCGCGAAGGGCTCGGCGCAGTTCGGGCCGTAGTTGTCACCGTCGATTCCGCCGTGACCCCAGAGCGACGACGATGCAGCGACGCCGAGCGCCCAGACGCCTCGATTGTCGTACGGAAAAAGGCCGGTTCGGATCTCCGCGAGGAGCACGGTCTTCGAAGTCCCGTCCGAGACGTCCTGGATCCGCACGGCCCGGTTGAATCCCATCATCCCCCGCAGGAGGTTCCTGCCCCAGGCTTCCGGCGTCGATCCGGTGCGTCGGCTGGCCGGGTTGAGCACGCCGAGGCTCGCGTTGGCGGCGTAGTTTCCCCGGGCCCAGTTGTCGCCGAGCGCCGGCGTGTCCACACCCTGTGATCCCATGAACGGGCTGCCGTTGTAGGAGTCGGTCGGGCAGAGCAGCGCCGGCAGCCTCGTCGACCTCACGGCCTGATTCGAGGCATGCGCCGGCGAGACGCCGCGGTTGTAGGCGTCGGACAAGCGCTGCTCTTCGATGCCCGGCAGCACCGACACCACCCAGCTCTCCCTGGCCACGGTGCCGTCGGCGTCGGACGGCGTGCTGCCGGGATCACCCTTGACCGCGGCCGGGAATTTCCTGTTCCCCGTCTCGTACTTCAGCAGGGCGAAAGCGATCTGCCTGATCTTGCTCTGGCACGACACCCGCCGCGCCGATTCCCGCGCGGCCTGGACCGCAGGCAGAAGCAATCCGATCAACACGGCGATGATCGCGACCACGACGAGCAGCTCGACGAGCGTAAAACCTTGACCGGGCTTCGTCCGCATCGGCTCGATGCTGGGCGGCGAATGCAACACGGGGTCCCTCATGGTCCTTGCCGGGGCGGCGGATCAAAAGCCACCGAAACATAGCAGCCGGTGCTCGGAGCACACGTCCCGCGACCAACCGCCCATACTACGAACTTCACTACGGAAGTATTGGACGTCTTGGTTGCTCACCCACACATCTACCACGGCCCAGACGGCGGCGTCGAACACGCCCCGGATGGCTGCTGCGACACGAGTGCCAATCCCCGCCTACCCCTGCACGGCCCGCCCCGCTATCTTCTGGCCGTCTCCGACACGCTCGAGATCGACGACGGCGCCGCCGGCGAACTGCCCGGGTCCATCGTCCGCTTCGCGGAGATCCCGAACGCGACCGAATTGCTGTCGCGGCTCGAACGGCTCGTCGCGGAGGCCCGATAACCCGCATGTGGTGGTACGCCCTCGACTGGCTCGTCAGCCTCGCGCTCTGCGGCCGCGTCATCATGCGCCGCCGGCCCGTGGGCGTCTCGCTCGCGTGGATCTCGCTCATCCTTCTGACCCACGTCTTCGGCGTCTTCACCTACCTGCTGTTCGGCGAGCTGCGCCTCGGCCGCGGCCGCGCCGCCCGCGCCCGTCGCATCCACGAGCCGTACGCCGTCTGGCTCCGCGCCCTCCCCGGCCGCTACCCCCGCGAATCCGACCCCGACCGCCCCGAACCCGCCCTGGCGCGCATGATCCAGACCGGCATCGACGTCCCCGTCCTGCCCGACAACGCCCTGACCCTGCTCTCCACGACCGACGCCATCTTCGACGCCCTGATCGCCGACATCGACGCCGCGCAACACACCTGCCACCTCGCCTTCTACATCTGGTTCCCCGGCGGGTGGGGCGACAGGGTGGCCGACGCCGTCGAGCGCGCCGCCGCGCGCGGCGTCCGCTGCCGCGTCCTGCTCGACGCCATCGGCTCGGCCGCGTTCTTCAAGAGCCCGCTCCCAGGCCGCCTGCGGGCCGCGGGCGTCGAGGTCCGCGCCGCCCTGCCCGCCAAGCCCTGGCGCTTCCTCTTCGAGCGGCTCGACCTCCGCCTCCACCGCAAGATCGCCGCCCTCGACAACCAGGTCGCCTACACCGGCAGCATGAACCTCGTCGACCCCGCCCATTTCAAGCAGGACGCGGGCGTCGGCCAGTGGATCGACGCCATGGCCCGCCTCCAGGGCCCCGCCGTCGAGGCGCTCTCCGTCACGTTCGTCGAGGACTGGGAGCTCGAGACGGGCGAGGTCTGCGGCACCCTCGACCACAAGCCCGAAACCACACCCCAGCCCGCCGCCGGCCCGTCCGACGTTCAGGTCGTGCCCTCCGGCCCGGCCGGCCACTCCGGGCTGATGAAGTCCATCCTGCTCCAGGTGATCTACGAGTCGCGCTCCGAACTGATCCTCACCACGCCCTACTTCGTCCCCGACGAGGCGCTCGTGACGGCGCTCGCCTCCGCGGCGCTGCGCGGCGTCGACGTCCACCTCGTCGTCCCCGCGAAGAACGATTCGAAGCTCGTCGACCTCGCCAGCCGCGCCTTCGAGGGCGACCTCGCCGAGTCCGGTGTCAAGATCCACCTCTTCGAGGGCGGCCTGCTCCACACCAAGTCGATCACCGCCGACGGCCGCCTCTCGCTCTTCGGCTCGCTCAACCTCGACCCCCGCAGCCTCGACCTCAACTTCGAAATCACCCTGGCCGTCTACGACCCCGACTTCACCGCCCGCCTGGGCGCGCTCCAGCAGACCTACATCGAGGACTCCCGCCCCTTCGACCTCGCCGCATGGCGGGCCCGCCCCTTCACCACCAAGTTCGCCGAGAACACCGCCCGCCTCGCCGGGCCGCTGCTGTGAAACAGACTCGAGCCGTGGGCCTCGAATCCTCGTTTGCGGCCCACGACCACGTCCGGCGTGGTTATGGAGTGAAATCGCCGCCGCAGGGCGGGAACGAGCGGGCCGCGTCCGCTGCGCCCCAGACCCGCTTGGGGGCGGCTCGGCCGTTTCGCTACACTCGCCTGCCACGGCCGAGGCCGATGCATGAAGGCCTTCACCGATCTCTACTGGCGGCTCGATTCCACGACGAGCACCTCCGAAAAGGTCGCGGCCCTCCGCGACTACTTCGCCGCCGCGCCCGCTGCCGATGCGGCCGCCGCACTGGGCGTGCTCTCGGGAGCGCGACAGCTGCGGAGCGTGTCCACGAGCCAGCTCCGCGCGTGGGCCGCCGACGTCACGGGCCTGCCCGCCTGGCTCGTCGAGGAGTGCTATGCGCACGTGGGCGACCTCGCCGAGACCCTGGCCCTCGTGCTCCCCGAGCCCGAGATCGCCACGGACGAGCCGAGCGATCGCGGCCTCGCCGAGATCATGCGGACCACGATCCACGACCTCCGCGGCGCCGACGACGCCCGCACCCGCGACGTGGTGACCTCGGTCTGGCGGCGGCTCGCCCCCCACGAGCGAATCGTCTGGCACAAGCTGCTCACCGGTGGGCTCCGCGTGGGCGTGTCGCGGACGCTCGTGGCCCGGGCTCTTGCCGAGGTGGCGGGCATCGATCAGGCCGAGATGGCGCACCGCCTGATGGGCGGGCCGCCGGCTGATGCCGACGCCTTCGCCCGGCTGCTCGCGCCGGAAGCCGCCGCCGACAGCCGGCGGCCCTATCCGTTCTTTCTCGCCTCGGCCCTCGACCGCACCGCCGTGGAGCACGTGGCGGAGGACCTCGGCGACGTGGCCGAGTGGCAGGCCGAGTGGAAGTGGGACGGGATGCGGGCCCAGCTCGTCCGCCGCGGTGGCGACGCCACGGTCTGGAGCCGCGGGGAGGAACTCGTGAACGACGCGTTTCCCGAGATCGCGGCCGCGGCCGCCGGTCTGCCGCCGGGCACCGTGCTCGACGGCGAGCTGCTCGCCGTCTGCGACCGCCGCCTGCTGCCGTTCGCGATGCTCTCGAAGCGGGCGAGCCGCAAGACCGTCACGAAGAAGATCCTCGCCGAGGTGCCGTGCCTGTTCGTGGCCTACGACCTGCTCGAGGCGGAGGGCGTGGACCTGCGGGAGATGCCGCTCGCGGAACGGCGGCGGCGGCTGGAGACCCTCGTGGCGACGCCGTTTACCGACCTGATCGCCGGCACCGCCGCCGCCGACGGGTCGCGCCTCTTCCTGTCGCCGCTGGTGACGGGGGGCTCGTGGGCCGATCTCGCAGCCCTGCGGTCCGAGTCGCGAGCCCGCGGCGTCGAGGGGCTGATGCTCAAGCGGCGGGCGAGCCCCTACGCCGTCGGCCGCACGCGGGGCGACTGGTGGAAGTGGAAGGTCGAGCCGCTGGAGATCGACGCGGTGCTCCTCTACGCCCAGGCGGGCCACGGCCGCCGCGCCGGGCTGCACAGCGACTACACGCTCGGCCTCTGGGACGACGGGAGACTCGTGACCGTGGCCAAGGCCTACTCCGGCCTCACCGACGCCGAGATCGTGGAGCTCGACCGCATCGTGCGGGCGACGACGCTCGAGAAGCACGGGCCCGTGCGGATCTGTCGGCCCACGGTCGTGCTCCAGTTGGCCTTCGAGGGCGTGTCGCTCTCGACGCGGCACAAGTCGGGCGTGGCGGTGCGGTTCCCGCGGATCGTCCGCTGGCGAAAGGACAAGGAGCCCGCCGACGCCGGCACGGTCGCCGACCTCAAGCGGATGATCCCGGGCGGCTGACCAGGGCCGCGTCAGCAGCAGCCCGTGCCGTCCACGCCGCACTTCTCCGGCGCGAGGCAGGCGGTGTGCTTCGTGCCGAGATGAAAGAGCAGGCCTGCGGGCGTCAGTTCGACGCCGCCGATCGGATACTGCGAGATCACCCCCTCCTCATATTCGACCTCTACCGGCAGATCGTCCGTCTCGAGCAAGGGGCCGGCGACCCGCATGATCGACGCGAGCTTCGTGGTCTCCAGACGATGCTCGACGTCGTTCGCTACCCAGACCTGCAGCAGGCACGAGGTCTGCGAGCGGACCGTACCGCCGCAGTCGATGAAGTCTTTCCGAAGCCGGCCCACCTCCGTGATGTGGTAATGCGCCGGCACGAACGACCGGTCGGGCAGCATCCAGTGCATCCGCACTCCGGGATGGCGGTCGAGAAGGTCGTTGAACTCACGAATCGTCATGAGCACCTCCGGATGCTTGGGCATCGAGTTCGGCGAGCAGGTCCTGCACCTTTCGCCCGATCAGATCGCGAACCTCCCGAAACGCTTCGGGCGTCATGTCGCGGGGATCCGGGATCTTCCAGTCCACCCTGCGGCGGGCCAGCACGAGCGGACACTCGTCGCCGCACCCCATCGTCACGGCCACGTCGACCTCGCGACCATTGTAGGCGTCGAGCCCCTTCGACACGTGGGCCGTGAGGTCGTAGCCGAGTTCCTGCATGGCGGACACGGCCTTGGGATTCACACGACCCGACGGCCGCGACCCGGCACTCGCCGCCTCCACGCGGCCCTCCGAGTGCATCCGCGCGAAGGCCTCGGCCATCTGGCTGCGGTTGGAGTTTTCCACACAGACGAACAAAACGCGTTTCATGGGCACTCGCCGCTCCAGGGCTCCTGAAACGACTACAGTACCGGAAGCGAGTCGAGGTCCGAAATCGGAGTGACGGAGTGGCGACGCGACGACCGACGACCACGAGGCCGCGACGCGAGCGGCCCAGCGCCACGACGGCCACAGCCGCCGGCTTTCACCGCTGGTTCGCCGCCCGCGGCTGGACGCCGTTTCCCTTCCAGGAAGAGATCTGGGGAGCGGTCGCCGCCGGCTCCAGCGGCGTGCTGCATGCCCCGACCGGCACCGGCAAGACGCTCGCCGCGTGGCTCGGTGCCGTCGGCCGCTCGACCACGCTCGCGGCCGCGGGAGACGGCCCGCCACCCGCCGGCCTCCGCGTGGTCTGGATCACGCCGCTCCGCGCGCTCGCCGCCGACACCGTGCGGGCGCTCGAGGAGCCGCTCGCCCGCCCCGGGGCCGTGGCCACCGGCTGGTCGGTGGGCCTCCGCACCGGCGACTCGTCGGCCGCCGACCGCCGCCGGCTCCGCGAGAACTGGCCGACGGCGCTCGTCACCACGCCCGAGTCGCTCTCGATCCTGCTCTCGCTCGACGACGCCCACGAGATCTTCGGCTCGCTCGAGACCGTGATCGTGGACGAGTGGCACGAGCTCCTCTCCAGCAAACGGGGCGTGCAGACCGAGCTCGCCCTCGAGCGGCTGCGGTCGCTCCGCCCCGAGCTCGCGACCTGGGGCCTGTCCGCCACGCTCGCCAACCTCGACGACGCCGTCACGGCGCTCGTGGGCCCGGCGCGGGCCGGCGCGGCCCGCGTGGTGTCGGCGGCGATTCCGCGGACCCTCCGGATCGAGACCCTGATCCCCGAGCCGATGGAGCGGTTTCCCTGGGCCGGCCACATGGGAATGCGGCTCCTGCCGCAGGTGGTGGCGGCGATCGACCGGGCCACCACCACGCTCGTGTTCACCAACACCCGGTCGCAGGCGGAGCGGTGGTTCGACGCGATCGTGGCGGCGCGACCCGCCTGGAAGAAGACGATGGCCCTCCACCACGGTTCCGTCGATCGCGAACTCCGCACGCAGGCGGAGGCCGGGCTCCGCCGCGGGAAGATGAAGTGCGTGGTGGCCACCTCGAGCCTCGATCTCGGCGTCGATTTCGGGCCGGTCGAGCAGGTCTTGCAGGTGGGCAGCCCGAAGGGCATCGCCCGGCTGCTCCAGCGGGCCGGCCGCAGCGGCCATGCCCCTGGCGCCACCGGCCGGCTCATCTGCGTGCCGACGCACGCGCTCGAGCTCATCGAATGCGCCGCCGCCCGCGCCGCCGTGGCCGAGGGCACGGTCGAGGCCCGCCGGCCGCTCGAACTGGCCCTCGACTGCCTGGCCCAGCACATCGTCACGGTCGCCTGCAGCGGCGGCTTCCGCGAGGCGGAGTTGCTCGCCGAGGTCCGCCGCACCCGCGCCTTCGCCGACCTCGACGACGCCTCCTGGCGCTGGGCGCTCGACTTCGCGGCCCGCGGCGGCCCGGCGCTGGCGGCCTATCCCGACTACGCCAAGATCGTGGAGCGGTTCGGCCGCTGGTACGTGGCCAGCAAGGCGATCGCCCGGCGGCACCGGATGAACATCGGCACGATCGCCGGCGACGCCACCGTCGAGGTGAAGTGGCTCCGCGGCGGCCGGCTCGGCACGGTGGAGGAGTCGTTCATCTCGCGGCTCAGCGAGGGCGACCGCTTCCTGTTCGCGGGCCGGCCGCTCGTGCTCTTCCGCTTCGACGGCCTCACCGCCTGGGTGAAGCGGAGCCGCGTCACGGCGGCCCTGCAGGTGCCGCGGTGGAACGGCGGCCGGATGCCGCTCTCCACCCTGCTCTCCTCCGCCATTCTCGACCTCGTCCGCGACGCGACCCGGCCGGGCGGCGGCAGAGCGGCGCCGCGGGAGGTGGCCGCGGTGCTGCCGCTCCTCGAGATCCAGGCGCGGTGGAGCCGGCTGCCCGACCGCGACTCGCTCCTCGTCGAGCGCTGGGCCGGTCGCGATGGTCATCACGCCTTCGTGTTTCCCTTCGAGGGCCGGCTCGTGCACGAGGGACTCGCGGCGCTCGTGGCCTGGCGGATCGCCCGCGCCAAGCCCGCCACGCTCACCTTCGCCTGCACCGACTGGGGCTTCGAGCTGGCCGGCCGCGACGCCGACATTGCCGACGAGCGGACCTGGCGGCAGCTGCTCTCGCCGGCCAACCTCCTCGAGGATCTCCTCGCCTGCCTCAATACGACCGAAATGGCCCGCCGTCACTTCCGCGAGATCGCCCGCGTGGCCGGCTTGATCGCCGGGGGCCGGAAGAGCGATCGCCAGACGCAGGCTTCGGCCGGGCTGATGTTCGACGTGCTCGCCGAGCACGACGCGGGCAACATGCTCCTTGCACAGGCCCGCCGGGAGGTGCTGGAGCAGCAGTTCGAGTTTCGCCGGCTGGCGGAGGCCCTCGACGCGATCGCCACCAAGGACATTCGCATCGTCGAGACCCGGCGGATCAGCCCGCTTGCCTTCCCGATCTGGGCGGAGTTCGTGCAGTCGCGGCTGACGACGAAGGACTGGCTCACGCGGATCGCCGACATGGCCCGCGAGCTCGAGCAGGAAGCCGGCGGCCGGTGACGCGGCGACGCGCGGACGGCTCGGGCCGCCAGTTCCAAAGTGGCCGCCAGTTCCAAAGTGGCCGCAGGTTCCAAAGTGGCCGCAGGTTCCAAAGTGGCCGCAGGTTCCAAAGTGGCCGCAGGTTTTCAACCTGCGGATTCACACCGTAGGGCACCGCACCGCTCGGAACCGCCCATGCCCGTCGCCGGACGTTCGCCACGGCCCTCCAGGCCGCGGCTCTCTGCATGTCCGCTGCGCTTCGCCATCCTGGCTACGCTTGCTCCCATAGCCCGGCTCTCGGGCACGGGCAGCCCCTCGCTGCCGTTTTCCAGTCGCCGCCGATTCCAAAGTCGCCGCCGGTTCCAAAGTGGCCGCCGGTTCCAAAGTGGCCGCCGGTTCCAAAGTGGCCGCCGGTTCCGAAGTGGCCGCAGGTTTTCAACCTGCGGATTCCCGCCTCGTGCCCCAGCCCGAGCCTGACCACCTTCCCTGGGGTCGCCGGACTCCTGTCGATCGTGTAAGAAATGCCGCGAGGCCCAACCTTGCGCATCGACATCGCTCCGCCGCCGCCAGTCGCCGACAGCTCGGCCGACATCTTCCTGCTGCCCGGGCGTGCGGCCTTCCTCCCGAGCACCGCCACGCTCCTCGTGGCCGATCTGCATCTCGGCAAGGCGGCAACCTTCCGCAACGCCGGCATCCCGGTGCCCGAGGGCTCGGCGCAGGCCGATCTGGCCCGGCTCGAGCGGCTCGTCCGCGACACTGCCGCCCGGCGGCTGATCGTGCTCGGCGACCTGTTCCATGCCCGCAGCGGCTGCACGCAGGCGGTGTTCGACGAGTTCGCCGCGTCGCGGGCCCGGATGCCCGGCACGGAGGTGCTGCTGATCCCGGGCAACCACGACCGGGCCATCGGCAAGATCCCGGCGTCGCTCGGCATCGACTCCTGCCTGCGGACGCACGACGAGCCGCCGTTTCACTTCGTGCACGAGCCGGCGACCGACCTGCCCGAGCCGGGCCGGACGTGCTTCACGATCGCGGGCCACCTCCATCCGACCGTGGTGCTCCGCTCACCCTCGGGCGACCGGATCACGGAACGCTGCTTCGTGGCCGAGGAGGCGACGCTCGTGCTCCCGGCCTTCGGCTCGTTCACCGGCGGCCATCGGATGCGGCACGCCGACGGCCTGCGGCTCTGGATCGCCCGCGACGACGGCGTGGCGGACGTCACGCGGCTGGCGGAGTTCACCGCCAAGGGCGACTGACGACACCCCGGGCCGTCAGGTGAAGATTGTGCAGGTTGAAAACCTGCACCCACGCCGGCAGAAAGTGGCCGCAGGTTTGTAACCTG
>JBBAVS010000033.1:0-19461 GCA_040397585.1 Pirellulales bacterium | reverse complement strand
CGGATGCACCCCCACCGCGGCGCTCGTGCAGGTTGAAAACCTGCACCCACTTTTGAAAACCTGCACCCACGCCGGCAGAAAGTGGCCGCAGGTTTGTAACCTGCGGATGCACCCCCACCGCGGCGCTCGTGCAGGTTGAAAACCTGCACCCACTTTTGGAAACCTGCGGATTCGCTCACGCCGACTCCCGCTCGCGAAACGCGACGTGCAGCCGGTCGAGCAGGTCGCGGGCCGTCATCGACACCTGACCGAGGTCCGCCGCCGCCACGTCGCCCGCCCGGCCGTGCACCCAGGCCGCCAGCCGCGCCGCCTCCAGTGGCGGCATGCCCTGGGCGAGGAGCGCCGCGGCCACGCCGGTGAGCACGTCGCCAGTGCCCGCGGTCGCCATGCCGGGATTGCCCGTCACGTTGCGGCCCTCGCGCTGCCCGTCGGTGACGAGCGTGCCAGCTCCCTTGAGCAGGATCACGCCGCCGAGGGCCGCGGCCATCCGGCGGGCCTCCGCTTCGAGAAACCCCCGATCGCCAGACTCTGGTGCCGTCGGGTCGCGGCCAAGCAGCCGCAGCATCTCCCCCGCGTGCGGCGTGAGCAGCCGCGGGCCGGCATGCGCGGCCAGGGCGTCGGCCGGGGAGAGCGCCCACAGGGCATCGGCGTCGAAGACCGCGGGCACGGAGAGGTCTCGCCAAAGCGCGAGCACGATCCCGCGGACCGCTTCCGACCGGCCGATGCCGGGACCGACCGCCACCGCGTCCGCCCGCCCCGCCTGCTCGACGAGCGCGGCCAGCGCCCCGCCGGCAAACCGGCCATCGGCGGCGGCCGGCAGGCCCCGTGTCATCACGCAGGGATCGAACCCGGCCGCAATCCCCACCACCGGCTCGGGCACCGCGAGCTCCACGAGCCCCGCGCCGCTCCGCAGCGCTGCCATAGCCGAGAGCGCCGGCGCCCCCGCCATGCCCGCGCTGCCACCGATCACCAGCACGCGGCCGAAGTCGCGCTTGCTTGCCTCCGCGGAGCGAGGGGGCAACCGCGGCGGTTCGGGAGGCAGAAGCGGCATGAAACGGTCTCCGGCGTGAACACCGGCAGGGCGGACCCTCGACGACGGTCCCCGAGTGTGCCGCAAACGGCAGCCACGCGATAGCGGCGAGGATTACGGCGCCGAGCCGCGCCAGCCCCGTGATTACCTTGACGCCCGTGGTTCACAAGGGCTACCCTCGCCGCAAAACCAGCCGGGTTTCGGCCACCCCCCGGGCCGCCCGATCCGGCCCGCGTCGCCGCCCTCCGGGCGGCCCCCCAGGAGACCATATCGCATGTCTGCCGCTCCCAATCCCGGCGACCTCTTCGAAGTGAAGAAGGTCCGCCGGCTGATCGAGCTCATGAAGGAGCACGACCTTTCCGAACTCGACCTCAAGCAGGGGGACAACCGGGTGCGGATTCGCCGTGGTGGCGAGGTGGTGGCCTACACGGCTCCCGCGGCGGCCCCCGCCAGGCCGGGTGCGGCCGGACCGGCCCCGACGGCGGGCGGCGAGCCTGCCGCGCCAGATCGCACCATCGTGATCAAGAGCCCGATGGTCGGCACGTTCTACAAGGCCAGCGGGCCGGATACCGCTCCGTTCGTCAAGGTTGGCGACCGGATCGGTCCCGAGAAGACCGTCTGCATCGTCGAGGCCATGAAGGTCTTCAACGAGATTCCCGCGGGGGTGTCGGGCCAAGTGGTGGCGATCCTCGTCGAGAACGGCGCCCCGGTCGAGTTCGGCCAGCCGCTCATCAAGGTCGATCCCGAGGGCTGATCCGAGCCTCGCGCGGCATCCATCGAAGCCCGCCCGTGGAGATTCCATGTTCAAACGGATCCTGATTGCGAACCGCGGCGAGATCGCCCTCAGGGTGATCCGCGCCTGCCGCGAGCTCGGCGTCGAGACGGTGGCGATCTACAGCGAGGCCGACCGCGGGGCCCCCTACCTCGAGCTCGCCGACGAGGCGATCTGCGTGGGCACCGCCAAGGCGGCCGACAGCTACCTGCGGATCGACCGCGTGATCAGCGCCGCCGAGATCGGCAACGTGCAGGCGATCCATCCGGGCTACGGCTTCCTCTCGGAGAACTCGCACTTCGCGGAGGTCTGCCGCTCCTGCGACATCGGCTTCATCGGCCCCACGCCCGAGGCGATGGAGCGGGTGGGCGACAAGAACTCCGCCCGGGCGTTGGCCCGGGAGGCGGGCGTGCCCACGGTGCCGGGCAGCGACGGCCTGATCGCCAACGAGCAGGAGGCGGTGCGGATCGCCAAGGAGATCGGCTTTCCGGTGCTGCTCAAGGCCACGGCCGGCGGCGGCGGCAAGGGCATGCGGGTGGCCGCCAACGACCTGGCGCTCGCCAGCGCCTGGCAGCAGGCTTCGGCCGAGGCCCAGGCGGCCTTCGGCAACCCCGGGATCTACATCGAGAAATACGTCGAGCGGCCGCGGCACGTCGAAATCCAGATCCTCGGCGACCAGCACGGCAACATGTTCCACCTCTGGGAGCGCGACTGCTCCACGCAGCGGCGACACCAGAAGCTGATCGAGGAAAGCCCCTCGCCACGGCTCCCGCAGGCGATCCGCCAGAAGATGGCCGATGCGGCCGTGCGGCTGGCGAAGACGGCCGGCTACTACTCGGCAGGCACCGTCGAGTTCATCGTCGACCAGCAGGACAACTTCTACTTCATCGAGGTCAACGCTCGCATCCAGGTCGAGCACCCGGTGAGCGAGATGGTCACGGGCATCGACCTCCTCAAGGCGCAGATCCGGGTCGCCGCGGGCGAGAAGCTCGACCTGAAGCAGTCCGACATCAAGCCGCGGGGCCACGCCATCGAGTGCCGGATCAACGCCGAGGATCCCGCCGCCAACTTCCGCCCCTGCCCAGGGCGGATCGACCGGATCATCGCCCCGGGCGGCTTCGGCGTCCGCTGGGATTCCCACGCCACCACCGGCTACGTCGTGCCCCCCTACTACGACTCGCTCGTCGGCAAGCTGATCGTCCACCAACCGACCCGCAAGGAGGCGATCGCGACGATGATCCGCGCCCTCAAGGAGCTGCGGGTCGAAGGGATCAAGACGACCGTGCCGCTCCATCTCGAGGTCCTTTCCAACACCGCCTTCCACGAGGCCCAGGTCGACACCACCTTCGTGGAGCGGATGCTCGCCGGCTGATCTTCCCAGGAGTCTTCGATGCCCGAGTCCCTCGCCCGCCCCGACCGCGCCACCCACCACTTCCGCCGCGTCGCGATCCTGTTCGCCGGCGGCCCCGCCCCGGGCGCCAACGCGGTGATCTCCACCGCCGCCACCTCCTTCATGCGCGAGGGCACGGAGGTGATCGGCATGAAGCACGGCTATTCGTCGCTGGCTGATTTCACCCCGGCCAAGCCGCTCGTCGAGGGCCGCGACTACATCAAGATCACCCCTGAGTTCCTCAAGCGCACCCGCAGCGGCCAGGGGATCATGATCGGCACCGCGCGGACCAATCCCGGCAAGCACGTCTCGCACCCCAGCCACTTCGAAGACGCCGAACGCGTGCAACCGCTGAAGAACGCCTACGAGGGGCTTCGCTCGCTCGGCGTGGAGGCGCTGATCTCGATCGGCGGCGACGACACCCTCAAGACGGCCAACAAGTTCAAGCTCTACCAGGACCGCCTCCCGGCCGACGCCAAGCGGATTCCAGTGGTCCACCTACCGAAGACGATCGACAACGACTACATGGGGATCGACTTCACGTTCGGCTACTTCACGGCGGTGGACACGCTCGGCGGCGAGATCCGCAACCTCCTCTACGACGCGGAGGCGAGCCGTTCCTACTTCCTCTGCGAAACGATGGGCCGCAGCGCCGGCTGGCTCTCCTACGGGGCCGCGATCGCCGGCGAGGCCAGCCTCGTGATCAGCGTGGAGGACATCCACGGGAAGTACCGCGGCGAGGAGACGATCACCGACGCCGAGGGCCAGACGAAGATCAAGCCGGTGATGAACATCGACGCGGTGATCGGCCGGATCGTGAAGACGATGCGGGTCCGCGAGGAGCAGGAAGGCAAGCCCTACGGCGTGATCGTGATGGCCGAGGGGCTCGCCGAATACCTGCCTGCCAAGGCACTCGAGGGCATCCCCCGCGACGAGCACGGCCACATCTCGATCTCGCACGTGCAGCTCGGCAAGATGTTCGCCAAGCTGGTGAGCGATGAGTTCAAGAAGCAGACGAGCCGGTCGCGGAAGGTGGTGGGTTTGCAGCTGGGCTACGAAGCCCGCTGCGCGAAGCCGCACGCCTTCGACGTGATGCTCGGCAGCCAGCTCGGCGTGGGCGGCTACCGGGCCCTCGCCGAGCGCGGCCTCAACGGCGTGATGGTGAGCGTGTCGGGCCAGCTCGACCTCAACTACGTGCCCTTCGAGGAGCTGGTCGATCCCAACACGCTGGTGACGGTCGTCCGCTACGTGGAGCGCGGCTGCGACTTCCACAAGCTCGCCCGGTTCCTCGAGACCTACGTCAACGAGTAGCACCGCCCGAAGTGGCCGCAGGTTTTCAACCTGCGGTTCCCTGCCTTCCTCAGCTTCGCCTCGCACCTTCGCGAAACCGCTGCCGATACCGCGACGGGGTCATGCCGAAGTGCCTGCGGAAGCTGCGGCTGAAGTAGTTGGCATCGGGCCAGCCGGCCATCGCCCCCACGTCCCCGATGGCGAGGTCGTTCCGGCGAAGGAGTGTGGTGGCGACCTCCAGGCGACGGCGTGTCAGATAGGCCATCGGCGGCAGGCCCACCGCGGCGCGAAACAGCCTGGAGAAATAGGTGGCCTCGACCGCCGCCCGCGAGGCGAGCAGCGGCAGCGTCCAGTCGTCAGCCGGCGCATCGTCGATGCACTTGAGCGCCAGCGCAACCGCTCGCTGCGCACGCACATTCCCAGCTGAAGTCGTTGACGGCCGCGGCGTGTTTCGGGCCAGAAGGCTCAGAATCTGGATCAGCAGGCCCACGTGATCACCGAAGTGACTCTGATGCTCGATGCGGGCCAAGTCGCAGAGATCATCCAGCAGCCTACGACAGGCTGCGAACTCCGCCGACGGAAGGCGGAGCGCCACCATGCCGCGCTGGCGGGGCGAGAGGGGCAACGCCCAAAGTAGGTTGCCGAGATAGGGTTCGTCCGCCATCCACCCGAGTTCCCTGCCGAGCAGGGCGGTGTCGAAGCAGCAGTTGTAGAGCGACAACCCCTGCACGTCGGCATAGCCATGCCACGCCCCTGGCCGGAAGAGATACACGTCTCCGGCCGTGGGCTGAAACTCGCCGAGGACGGTCTGGTGCCGGCACGTGCCGGCGGCGATCACGGCGATTTCCACGAACTCGTGATCGTGCACGCCGTAGTTGCCGTGATTGGGGTTCCACTTGGCCACGATTCGCCGCACGGCTTGGTGGTAGGACTTCCACGACAGCGGCTGCCGTGCCGGCGGGCCGGACCCGAGCCTCGCGGCCGCGGATTTCAATTTTGTGCTAGTTGTCATCTTCGGAATCCTAACACCCGCTAAAAACCGCTGCTACGTTTTCCGCACGGGCTTCGAGGGCAGTCGGCCCGCCGGGAAGTGCGAGGGATTCCGAGATGGATGTGGTGCGTGGTCGGGTTCGGGCCGCCCTGATCGGCGAGCAGCCGATGTTCTTGCAGCCCTTGGCCCACTGGCTGTCCAGCGAGCGGGGCATCGAGACGTCGTTCATCGGGGGCCGCGACTCCTGCCCCGTGGCCCAGTGCCTTGCCTTCGGTCCGGATGTGGCGGTCGTGGACCAGCAGTCTGGCAACGGCTCGCTGGCCTCGATGGTGGCCGCGCTGCGTGCGGCACTGCCCGGAACCACGGTCCTGCTCCTGGCCGAGCGCGCGACCCCCGAAACCAGAGAGGCGGCTGCCGCCTCGGGGTGCGACGGGCTTGTCGCCAAGAGTGGATCAGCCGAAAGCCTGGCGCTGGCCCTCCTCGCTGCCCGCGATGACGCCACCCCGGCTCCGATCGCCCACCCGACGAATCACGCCGCCGCACCGGAGCGGTCGCTGCGACTCACGGTTCGCGAGCGTGAGGTTCTGCATCTCCTAGCAGGCGGCACGAGCACGGCGGCTATCGGCCAACGGCTTCACATCGCCCGCAACACCGCTCGCGCCCACGTGCAGCGGGTGATCGAGAAGCTCGGCGCCCACTCGAAGCTCGAAGCCGTCGCCGTCGCCCGACGCACCGGCATCATCAACTCCTGAGATCCCACCAAGGAAGTCCATGCCACGTCACGCAGGCCACGACGACACAGCCCGGTGCACCCGATCGATCGCATCCGCCCTGCCGCTGCTCGCGGTGGCCGTGACCGCCTGCCTCGGACCCTGGCTCCCCGGAGACGAACCGCCGGCCGCATCCGGCCATCCCGCCGCGCCAGGCGGATACCGCCTGTTCGTCGGCGTCGTCGGCAATCCCTCCGTGCCCGACATTTCCTGGAGCGACGAAGAGCTGACGCAGATCAAGCAACTCGGCGTCAACATGGTGCAGCTGTCGATCGCCTGGGGCGGCAAGCCGGCGGGCGAGGTTTTGAATCTCGAGGACCTCGATGCCGAGCAACGCGAGAAGTTCAAGTTCCGCATTGCGCAGGCGAAGAAGCACGGGCTCAAGACGATCGCCCATTTCGGGATTCCCCGAATGGTGAACTTCAACCCGGTGCGGCCGGCCTGCATCCTCGATCAAGCCGTGCAGACGAGGTACCGGGACCTCCTCAAGGAGTTCATGGTCTCGTTCCCAGAGGTGGACGACGTGCTCGTCTACACGTTCGACCAGCAGGCATGGCTGTGCAGCGAGTTCGGCCCCTGCCCTCGTTGCAGCGGCATTCCGCTCGACGCCCGCCTGCCGGCTTTTCTCAACATGCTCAACGAAACGATGCAGTCGGTCAGGCCGAACACCAGGCTGTGGTGGAAGCCGTGGGAACTCTCCAAGGGGCAGGTGGTCGCGATCCTCGACGCGGTGAAGCCCGCTCACTTCGGGCTTGTGCTCAATCCGTCGAGCAGCAACGAGGTCTACCCGTTCAATGACCGCTCGTTCAAATCCGATCTCGGCGTGCGGCGGCTGGTGCAGATGGCGGAGGAACGTGGCATTCCGGTGCTCGGCGAGTTCGACCACACCTTCTACAAGCCGCTCTACCTCTTCGAAGACTTCTTTCCCCGCCTGATCTACGAGCAGATGGTCGGCTGGAAGGAAATGAGGGGGATCGTCGGCGTGAAGGAATACTACGGCTTCGCCCCCGCGACGTTTTCCGTCAATGCCGCGATGCTCGAGGCCTGGATGCGGTCACCGGATGCTTCGCTGGACACCCTGCTCGCGGAGATTGCAGCTCCCTACGGCGCGACGGCAGCCCCGCTGGTGATCCAGGCGTGGGAGTACGTGGCCCGCTCCGTGGAGGCCTACCCGTGGGACACCACCTACCTGATCGGCCCGATGGGGCTCGACCGCCCCTGGGACGGCGGCCACGACTGGGAACCCGTCACCATCCCCAACGCCACGTGGGACACGCCGATCTGGAAAGCCAACCGCAAGGGCAACTTCATGCTCACCGAAGAGCACAAGGCGCACCCCTGGGTGTTCGAGGACGCGGGCCTGCGGCTCGAGGATTCCGCTGCGCTGGGCTTCAAGGCGGTGGAGCTCTACGACCAGGCGATCGCCGCCGGTGGCGATCGGATCGACGATCTCCGCATCCAGCGGGAGATCGTCTACAAGACGTCGCGGTCGCTACGGGCCAAGGGGATTCATTTCCTGCTCACGCTCGCCGCGCAGGATGCCCGCATGGTGCAGCATGACGACAAGCAGTTTGCCATCGTCGCGAAGCGAATCGAAGGCCTTCTTGAGCGGGATGTCGCCAACCAGGGTAGCCGTCCGGAAGTCGTCGCGAAGCTCGCCGAGTTTCGCCGGAATCCACAGGCCTGGATCGCCGCCAATCTCGCCCCCCGGACCTACGAGACGAAGGCCTCCCCCGACTGGAGCAAATGGATCCCGCGGCAGGACTGATGCCGATCCGCCGGCGCTCCGGGCGGGTGAGCGCGGTTCGGTAGGCTTCGAACTTCGACCGCATGTCATCGAGCAGCGCCGTGTGGTCCGGCACGGCACCGAGATGGGCCAACTCTACGGAATCGGACTGCAGGTCGAACAGCGTCCCCACAATCGGGCTATGGCAGAAGGTCGAACTGGCGTCGCTCGCCTGGGGCGAGCCGGATGTCGGGGATGATCGCCCACCCATCGCTGACGCGGGCTTCCGGCACGCGCAGCCTGCTCGTGCCGGCGGGGAGCCGCACCCGGAGCGTGCGGGTACGGTCTCCGGAGGCGCGGTTCTCGACGGTGACGGAAACGCCGCCGGGCGAACGCTCCCCGCTCACGAGGATGCCACCGCGGGCGGCGAGATGCGAGAACGCGACGCGGTCGCGCTGCCACGCGGCCGGGAGGGCTGGAAACACGGTGAGCTCGCGGTCGCTATCCGGATCGAGGAGCATCTGCGTCACGGTGCAGACGAGCGCCGCATGGGCAGCCACCTCGGGCGTCTTCTTGAAGTCTTCCCGATCGGCGATGATTTCGCCGAAGCAGCAGTCGTCGAAGAGCGTGATCCCGGGCCTGAGTAGCTCTCTCGACCACCGATGCGCCTCCCCGCCGTCGCGGAGCTTCGCGGCGATCACGCCCATCCAGCCGTTGTTGAAGACGTAGTCACCGGTCTTCGATTGCCGCACCATGTCGTAGGTCGCTTTCACGAGCGGGTCGTCGGCGCCGATGATGCCATACCACCAGAGCGGCACTAGCCAGGTCACGTCGCCGAGCCCGCGTTCGGCGGTGCCCCCCGGTCCGGCGACCAGAACGCGGCCGCCGTCGAAATCGGCCGTCGGCAGATGCACGGCACCCGCGAGGGCCTGCCAGCCGTCATCGGCCTCACCGCGGCGGCTCGCCTCGCGGAGTGCGAAGGCCGCGGCGGCTTGCTGAACCGTCGACGGCATCCGCTGATGAAGGTGGCCACCCACGTCGGGCCGTGGCACGAGCTCCTGGGCCATGATCTGCGTTGTCTCGCGCCAGAGTCTCCCGGCGATCGGGGAACGGCTCTCGTCATCGCTCCAGTCGACATAGTCGAGCGCCACGAGCGCGAGGTTCGTGCCCGAGAAATCCTCGTAGGCCCAGATCCCCTCTCCCGTGGTCGGAGGCACAAGCACGGTGCCGTCATGACCCAGAAGCGGCCCATACTTCGCTCCGCGGTCATACCGCACCGAGACCTCATGCAGCGTCAGGCCTTCGCGTGCCATCCACGCTTGCGGCAGCGTTCGCCCAGCCCAGTCGCACACACGGCGGGCCTCGGCGAGATGATTGGCGTAGAGAAGCGCTCGCTGGTCGATCACAAGGTCATACTCGGGGCATATCGCGCCGGCGAAACTCTCGAGGCTTGTGCCGTTGCATCCGGGGGGCACGTCCGTATTGCCAAAGAACACGCCGAGGTACCACATTGAACGCGCGTACCACGTCGCTAGGTCACGGTCGGGGAGGACGACCGATGACCTCGCGAAAAACGCTTGCCACCAATTCGCCGTCTCTTTCCGCAGGACGTTGAAGCCCCGCCTTCGGGCGGCCTCAGCCTTGGCCCAGGCCGCCTCGGTGGCGTCGGCCCCACCGTAGGAAGAAGCGGGGGCGATGTAGAGCGTGATCGCACTCCCTCGCCGGGTTGAGCCGCAGACCCGCGAGGAATCGTCGACGAAGGGCTTCGCGGCATCGATCGCAACGGCGAGTCCCGCGGTGCAGGACCGCGGCCGCTCGGCGGTCACGACCAGGCCCTTTTCTTCGGCCGTGGCGGCCGCAGACCAAGGCTCGTGTTCGCGGGCGTAGACACCGCCGTTGAGATAGATCCGCACGTTCCGATTCGGGTCGATCCGCAGGCGGAACGGCATCGTCGCGTCGGCCGAATCGGAAACGCGAACCACCCACACGCCCTCTGGTGTGACAAACATCTCCCGGCGGCTCCGCCACACACCGCCGTGAGCGGCGAGCGTAAGGTCGATCTGCAGGAACCCGGTGGCGATGTCGAGCACGTGCCGAAATGCCTGGACCTCGCCAGGGCCGACGTCGTCTCCATAGCCGCCGACGACTTCGAACGGCTGATGGCGATGAGCCTCCTCGTCCCACCAGTGCTGCTGGCTGAGATAGGGTCGGCTTTGCAGGTGACCCGTGCGATCGACGGCCGGAGCGGCCGGCGACGTGAACCCGTGAGGCCCGACACGAAGCACGGTGCCCCCCAGGCCGATCGTTTCGCACTGGTAGTGCGGATTGGCGAGGAAACCGGCCGGCGGCCGCTCCGGATGGCCAACGCCCTGCTTCCGAAAGGCAGCGGCAGCGACGGTCTTCTGCCAGGACGGGAGGGCGTCCTGTGTAACCGCACCGCTGCCGACGACCATCAGGCCGATCAGCGTTACCACGAAGGCGAATGGAAACGGCACTCGAGAGTTCGCCATGCGGGGCACACCGGGCATCTCGAACGGCCTCCTCAATCGCCCATCACCATCGGCGCAGCAGACACCGCCTGCGATCACGAATCAAGCGATGCAGAGGAACGCCGGCGGCTGCCAGGGGCGAGGAACACGCGCACGGAACTGATGCAGATGCGTTAGTGCATGGAGCCGGTAGGCGTTGACGACGCGCGTCCTACCTTTCAGCATGCATCCGACTCATTGACGGCGCAGCGTGTCGCCGTGATATTCGCACTCTCGGGGGGCAACATCGTCCCGCCAGTCCCCTGTACCATGCGCCCATCGGAACCACCTCCGTGACTACCCCCGCCTGCTTTACCGTCGCCGTGGCCTCGTGGATCGGCTTCTGGCTCGCGCTCGTCGGCGCTCCAGCCCATGCCGACATCTCCTGGAATGGATCGACGAGCAACGACTGGTCGATCGCCTCCAACTGGAGCGGCGGCACTCCCTCAAGCTCTGGTTACGGCAACACCGTCATTGCTCCAGGCTCGCCGCACGCTGCTCCCGTGGTCAGCACCATGAGCAACAAGACCGCCGGTCAGGTCTATATCGGCCCGGGGGGCGGGCTCAATGTGTCTGCCGGCGGCCAACTGACGACGACCGACCTCGTCACCGGGGCACTTGGCAATAGTGGCGGTGTGATCGTGACCGGTGGCGTGTTGACGATGAGCGGCTGCCTGAACCTCGGAGCCGGCGGCAAGGACGGCAAGATTGACATCTCGGGCGGCATCGTGCGTTGCGAATCCCTGTCGATCAACGCATCGGGAGGGGCGGCCATGACCATCTCCGACAAGGGCACTTTCATCACGGCCGCCAGCCAACTCGACAACGTGAAGTTCTGGGTCGCCCACACGATCATCAAGGCCCACAACGGCGGCCCCGGCTGGTCGATCAACGTCGATACCACCGCCGACCCTGGCAGGGTGATTCTGACGGCGGTGCCACCCAAGCCGCCTGCGGCCGCTGCGCCATAATCTCGGGCTGAGCACGACTGGCTCTTGCCCAGCACACCCCCCGAAGTCGTCTACCGCCGACGCAGTCTTCGTACGGCGACCACTGCCACGCCAACGGCAGCCAGCGCGGTCACGCTCGGCTCGGGGACGACCGTCAGCATCACCTTTGACGGGTCGGTGGTGGTGTCCACGACGACCGACCATCCGGGAGCGCCGTTGTTGGCCTTGATGATGTTGTTGGTCACCCAGTAGTTCACGTTGGTCAGCTGGCTGATATCGGTGATGTACTTGCCGCTGCCTGAGATGTTCATGCTCGCGCCACCACCGGTGTTGATCGACAACCCAGCGGATTGCACGACGCCCCCCGAGATGTCGATTTTGCCGTCATAGCCGCCGGCCCCCAGGTTCAGGTAGCCGCTCATGTTCATCTGCCCGCCCGTCACGATGGTGCCGCCGCTATTCCCCCAGTTGCCGGTGACGAAATCGGTCATCGACAGCGCACCACCAGGAAACAGGTTGAGCCCGCCCGAAACCCCGAGATACACCTGCCCGTTCGTCGGCAGGCCTGTCGTGCTGACGACGGGCGTGTATGGGGATCCCTGGTTGAGGACGACGGTGTCACCAGCCGACGGTGGTAGGCCATCGACCCAGTTGGCTATGTTCGTCCAGTCGGTGCTCACGGTGCCGCCCCAGTAGACAGACCCCGCCAGCGCGGATGACTGCATGCCTTGCAAAATCGCCATGCATCCCAGTGCCCAAACGCAGAGCCGATGCTGAAAAAGGTTGAATCTCATGAGCTTTCTCCTCGTTGCCACGCGACTGACGCGCGAATCACGGCGTCGTGCCGACGCAGCGCCGGATGGAGGCCACGCCCCCCATCACTTTCTCGATTCTTCCCCGGGTACGAACGGTGTCAATCATGCAAATGCATCAATCCGCCGAGGGCTTGTCGAGGCGTCGCCTGGGCCCCCTCCCGCTGCGCTAATGCAGCAGCAGCATCGCCGCGAGAACGAACGGACGCCTCGACGAAGAAGCCTTGACCACGAACCCTGGCGCGCCGACACTCCAAGTATGGACATTCTCACAGGGGGCGGGTTTCATCGGTCGCGGCGCACGGGGGCATTTACCCTCGTGGAACTCCTGGTGGTGATCGCGATCATCGCCACGCTCATCGGCCTGCTTCTGCCCGCGGTGCAATCGAGCCGCGAGGCTGCTCGGCGATCGAAATGCTCCAACAACCTCAAGCAGATCGGCCTGGGCGTCCAGGGGTATCACGGTGCCCGAAAGAGAATCCCGCCATTCTGGAACTACAGCCGGACTTTCAACTATGGCAGCGGCGGCGACATCAGCGGGGCGTCGCTGCACTTCTCGTTGCTGCCATACCTCGAAGAGCAGGCGATGTACGACAAGGGGACGAGCGACTGGGCCACGGGGTACTGGAACGTCAAAAACAATTACCTCGAGGTTTTTGCCTGCCCCTCGGACGGCAGCGGCCCCAAATGGGCCTTCCCCTCGACGAGCCCGCCCGAGTGGGCGACGACCAATTACGCGGGCAACTACCAGGTGTTCGGCAATCCCGATGCCGGCGACGTGGGCGGCAAAAACATGAAGTCGGACGCAGCGTTCCGCGTGATCACCGATGGACTCAGCAAGACGATCATCTTTGCGGAGCGATATCGGCAGTGCAACGAGGTGTCGTCACCCGCCCTCTGGGCGCATGGCCCGTGGGCGCAGTGCTACATGGCAATGCTGCACTATGGCCCGCGGAGCGGCGGCTATGCGTATGGACAGTGGAACGGCTATGGACAAGGGGGGCCGGCGTCGAAGCCACAGGACAATCCGACCCCTAGCACCTGCATTTGGTATTTGCCGCAGAGTTATCACCCTGGCGGGATTCATGTGGGCATGGCTGATGGAAGCACGCAGTTCATCGTCTCGTCGATCGACGGCGACACGTGGTGGGGATTGTGCACGCCAAGTGGCGGGGAAAGCGTGGGGCTCCCGTGATACAGGAGGCTCCCCGCGTGCATGAGCCCTGGGCCATCTCCTCGATCATCAGGCTGGGCCTCGCGTCGGCGTTGCTTTGGCTGACAGGCTGCGGCTGGCCCGCACCAACGGGCTCCATCGCCGGAACCGTTCGATTTGCTGGTAAGCCCGTCGCTGCCGGACGACTTACGGTCCTCTGCGAGGGAGGCAACAAGCCGGTGTTCTTCGCCGACATCACGGACGGCGGATACCGAGTCGCAGGGGCTCCGGTGGGTGCTGCCAGGGTCACCGTCCAGGTTTTTCCAACGCAACCGTCAACAGACAAACCGCCCACGCTCCCGGGGGGCGCTCCCGCGTTGCCGATTCCAGCGAACATTCCCAGAGCCGGCAAGCCGGTGAGCGGATTTCCGGAGCGTTATCTCAACCCCAATACCTCCGGTTTGAGGTGCGAGATCAAGCCGGGGCCGCAGCAGCAGGATTTTGACCTGGAGCCTTGATCACGTTTCATGCTGCTGCTGCGAGCCTGATCGGCATCGAGCGGCCATCAGACCGAGCATGGCGGCGGCGAGCGGCCACAGCAATGGCTCCGGGACTACGGCCACGGGGCCGACGGCTCCCGCGATCGCAAGGTCATACGACCCCGCGTCGAACAATCCCGTCCCGAGAAAATCGGCCACGTCGAGGATGTCCACGATGCCGTCGTAGGTCGCATCCCCCAGCGACCAGTCAGCCGGCAAGCCCGTATCAAACCTGCCTCCGGCGAGCAGATTGGCGGCGTCGAGCACGTCGACCACGCCGTCGAGGTTCGCATCTCCCGGAGCGGCCACCGCGATCGTGAAGGACCCGTCGTCGTTGACGAGCCAGCCGATCGCTCGCGGGCGACTCGCCGCCAGGGCGGAAGCCACTGCCGACGAGACGATGCCTCCGACGCCGTCCCAGGAGCCGCCGTTGCGGCCCACGAGCAGGTCGGCCATCAGGTCCGCGGCGGTGATGCCGCCCGCGGCGACTAGCACCCGTCCGGCGCCGATGTCGAGCCTGCTCCCCAAGGCTTCGGTGATCGAGAGTTTGCGGATCGACACGTCGAGCGGGCGGTCGGACGGCATGCTGACCTCGCCACCGGCGATCACGACAGCCTCGCTGCCGGCCAACGCCGACGCATGGGCAATCCGCAGCCTGCCGGCCGTCACGCTCGTCATGCCGGGGTACGAGTTGGCGGAGTTGAGCACGAGCTCCCCGGTGCCGGTCTTCGTGAGCCACGTCGCGGCGGTGATGGTCGGATAGCCTGCCTGAGCCTGAGTCTGGCTGCCGCCCGCGACGTCGATCACGACGTCCGTCGCGAGCCTGCGGGCGGTGCAGACGATGAGATTGCCAGCAGCCGTGGTGACATCGACGGCTCGCCGCCCATCGAGCGCCGTGATGTTGCCGCTGTTGACCCAGTAGTTCACGTTGCCGAGGTTCGAGGCCGGGAGAATGAACCGCCCACCCGCGATGTCGAGACGCGCGGGGTCAAGCGTGTTGATCGATAATCCGCCCACGGCCAGCGTTCCCCCATATAAGTTCACCCGGGCCTCCTTGGCTCCGGCATTGCCGCCGTCGAGATTGAAAATCAGCACGCCCCCAACCTCGACGCTGCCGCTGGTGATCGTGAGGGTGCCGGCGCGAGCATTCCACCCCAGCAGGAGTTGCCCGCCCACCTTCACCGCACCACCGCTGACATTCAGCGTGCCGTCGCCCTGCCCATTCGACGTCGACAGGCTGAGATCGCCGGCAGCCGTGAGGCTTCCGCTGACCACGTTCACGGTCGCGTCGTAATGGTCTCCGAGCCTGATCGAGCCGGTCGCGTCGAGCGTGCCGCCTGCGACCCGGAGGCTGACACCTTCACGATTGTCGCCGAGGATGAGGTTCTGGACCTTGTTGCCCGTCGTGCTCACGACCGGAAACGCCGTCGCTGACCAGACGCGCAGCGGCTCCACCCATGCCTCTCCGCTGCCGGAAGTGGGAGCCGTCCCCGCGCTCCAGTTGGCTGGGCTGTTCCACCCGCTGCCCCCCTTCCATCGATTGGCGGTCATGGTGCCTGGAGCCTTCACGTCGACGTACACCAGATACGCCTCGGGAGTCTCGCTGAAGTCCGGCTGCGGGGACTCGTTCACCGTCCCCACGTCTGACATCGGCCAGCGGCAGCGGACGTGGTCGCGGAGCGGCACGGCGTATCCGCGCGAGTCGCCATAGTGCCAGTCAACCGTCACCTTCGGCGTCTGGAAGAAGCCGGGGCCTGGCGACGACTGGGTTGGGGCGAATGCGGGAAACCTGGAGGCCGGGAGCTTGAGCCACATGCTGGCGTCGCTCGCCCCCTGCCCAAACGTCAGATAGCCATCCACCGCCACAGCGTCGATCGTGAGCCCGAGCGGAAACGCAGTCGGGGCGATGGTTTCCTGCCAGGTGGCGTTCTCGACGCTCAGTTCCAGGTCGCGCTCGGCGATCGCCTGACTCGTGAACTTCTGCGCCGGATCGTAGGCGACCAGTTTCTCATCACGGGCCGCCGTCACGTAGATCCGACCATCCGGCCCCACCGCGGGAAACTGCGCATAGTCGATCCCCGTGAGCAGGTTTTTCGTCGTCTTCTTCGTGGGATCGATCTCGACGAGGAGCCCGGAGTTTCCCTGGTCCCAGGCATTCGCCTCCGTGACGGTATAGAGCTTGCCGTTGGGATGCATCGCGAGCCCCCTCGCCCGCCACAAGCCTCCCGCCACCTGCGTGATGCTGCCGTTCGTCTCGCGAACCCAGACGCCTCCCGGTTGCAGGGCCACGCCATAGGCCCCCATCTCGCTATAGGTACTGAAGTAGATCCGGCCGTCACTGGCTACGGCCACGCCCTGGGGTGGGCTCGGGGTCGGAATCTGCAGCGAGTTCACGACGGTCTGGACGCTGCCGGTGGCACTGTTCCACTTGAGAATCGAGCGGGTCTCCAGGACGGCATACACGTTGCCGTCTGCATCCGTCGTCAGTTGCCGCGGGCGGGTCAGTCCCGAGAGGATCACCTGCTCGCTTCCGGAGGGCGTCCGCTTGACGATCCGTCCCATGCCGACGTCGGAGTCCTGCGCGTAGAAGATGTTGCCCTGGCGATCCGCCGTGATGCCGTAGAGCGCCGGTCGATCGGTGACGATCGTCGTCAGAACGCCGTCGGCGGCGTTGAGACGCTGAATCCGCTGGTTGGCGAACTCCGTGAAGTAGACGTCGCCGGACGCGGCGACCGTCGTCCCAAAGCTGTACGCCGCTCCGGCAAGCACATGCAGCCCGTTGGGTGTCCCCACCATGGCCTGATCGAGACTCGATGGTAGCGACACCATCAGCCGGGGATCGATCGCGGGCGGTGGAGTCGGTGCATCCGCGGGCCACGCGGCCAAACCCGAACTTCCCACCACACCCGCAACCACGACCACCCAGCCCGCAAGAATGGCGGACGGCCACCGTCGAGCCCAGCCATTCAGAGCGGTCTCGTCGAAGGGCATCGCGGCGTTACCTCGCGTCGCTGGATGACCGACGCCGCACCCAGATCATCGCGAATCCGGCGGCGACCAGCGGCCATGCCGTCGGCTCCGGAACCGCCGCAATGCCGACCGCGGACGATGGCAGAGGGTTGTAGGCCCCCGCATCGAACAGGCCGGTGGAGAGAAAGCTGGCGGCGTCGAGAATGTCCACCACGCCGTCGTAGGTGAAGTCGCCCTCGTTCCACGACGCCGGGCTGCCACTATCGAACTTGCCGCCCGAGAGGAAGTTGGCTGCATCGAGGATGTCCACCTGCCAGTCGAGGTTCGTGTCGCCGGCGGCGGCGAAGGCGAAGGTCACCGTACCGTCGCCGTTGTCGAGCCAGCCCACCGTGCGGTCGCCGCCGCTGGCGGCGGCCACGCTCGAAGTGATCCCGCTGGGGCCGTTCCAGCTCCCGTCACCGAGCCCCGTGACGATCGCCGCGACCATGTCGGTGGCCGAGAGGCCGGCCGCCACGGTCACCATGCCATTGCCCACGTCAACCAGACCACCGGCGGTGGGAGCAAGGCCGCCCACCGTCGTCTGCAGTCCGGGCGTCAGCGACAACGTGCCACCAGCGACGGGCACGACCCGGCTCGCACCGAGCGCCGACCCGTTCGCAAGTCTCACGGTGCCCTGCTCAACCGTGGTTGAAGCGGTAAGGGTATTGGCCCGATCAACGAGAAGCGTGCCTGCGCCCGTCTTCTCAACCGGAGTCGTGCCGGAGAGGAGCGGGTAGCCGGCCTGCGTCTGGGTCTGCGTGCCGCTGCCGACGTTGATCGTGATCGTCGGGGTCGCCTGCCCGACCGTGAGCCGCAGGTTGCCCCCCACTCGGTCATAGACAAGCGACGGCGTCAGGCCGGTGGCAAACCCGTCAAACGTCACGCTCCCGAACGTGCCCGAGAGCGAGAGGCCGTCGAGCAACGTGTAGGACGACCCGAGCGTCACGGATCCGGCATTCCGCACGGTCAGCGCGGAGGAACCCGTGAGACTGATTCCATCGGTTACCGAGAGCGTCTTCAGGCTCGTGCCGCCGAGGAAGTCGAAATCGAGTGATCCTGCCGAGCCGATCTCGAGACTGCCCGCCGTGATCGTGCCGCCACCGCCGTTGAGCGCGAGGCTCGAGCCGCCGGCCCCCGCGGCGGATCCCAGCTGCATGGTTCCCCCAACCTGAAGCGTGCCCGCCGTGAAATACGACTGCGACCGACCGCCATTCACGCCAAAGACCATGTTGCCGGTCGTGGCCACGTCGCCGGCCGCATGACTGTAGTAGCTCGGGTAGGTATTCGAATTTCCCACCGCACCGACGGTGATCGTGCCCGCGGTGAGCGATCCTGCCCCCTGGACGTTCAGGGCACCATTGTTGGTGGCGTCACCGATGACCACGGCGTTCACGCTGCCTGCCGAGCCGGTGAGGAAGGCGGAGAGTTCGTTGGCGATCCGAGCGGTATCAATCACTCCCGGGGTGCCGTCCGGGTTCCAGTTCGTGGGCGTGGTCCAGAGGTTGTCACCCGACCCGTTGTCCCAGACGATATCGGTCGTGGTCCGCAAGGCCGAGGTGAGCACCAGTTTCCCCGCCTGGGTCGTGGTGTCGATGTTCACATACCGCCCAGCACCGGACGTCACGATGGCCTGGTGGGCGACCCAGTAGGAGACGTTGCCGAGCTGGCTGGAACTGGTGATGTACGAGCCGGTCCCCGTGATGGTCATGCGGGCACCACCGCTTGTGTTGATCGATAGCGCGGATGACTCCAGCGCGCCCCCGGAGATGCTCACGTCGCCATCGAACCCGCCAGCGCCCATGTTGAGGTAACTGCTCAGCGCCAGCCGACCGCCCGACACGCTGACAACGCCGCTGTTGCCCCAGTTGCCCGTCACGAGATCGGATGCCGTAAGGCTACCGCCGGTCACGTTCAGGCCGGCATCGATCGAGACGTAGATCTGGCCCGCGGTCGTGTTGCCGAGCGTACTGACCGTGGGAGTGGCATTCGGCGACCCAGGATTGATGATCGCGTTGCCGGCACCGGGCTGGCTCGGCGATCCACCCGTCCAGTTGGCGGCATTCGCCCAGTCGGCGTCGGCGGAGCCGTTCCAAAAGACGTCGGCCTGCAGAGGGGCAACATGGGCCGCTGAAAAAACGACGGCGACGACGCTCAAGGCTGACCAAAGATGCCGGTTCACGTGGACCTCGATCGCGAATGACGATAGCTCGGATAAATCCCCGGGAGTCAGTGTAGGAGCGGCGTTTTTTCCAAGTCCAGATGCAATCGCACTGCCACAGGCACGCCTAGCGCAGATGCGCTAGGCGTGCCTGCGGGCGTCACTCAGCCCTCACCATACGGCATGGGGCAGTCGCGGGTTCGGCCTCGCGGCAGGCTCGGGGCTGTCCATGCCGCGCCGCCAGCCGCTCACTTCGAGGTGAGCGTGCCCTTGGTGCTCGGGATGCCCGGCTGACGCGGATCGGGCTCCACCGCCACGCGAATCGCGCGGGCGGCCGCCTTGA
>JBBAVS010000032.1:0-34143 GCA_040397585.1 Pirellulales bacterium | reverse complement strand
ATGACCACGCCAGCGCCGGCCGGCCCCGGGTCTCGCGAAGGGGAGTTGCCCGCCACCGTGCGGGCGCCGACCGAGTTGCCCGCCACCGTGCGGGCACTTGGCTGGACGAGTTTTCTCACGGATCTCTCCAGCGAGGCGATCTATCCGCTCCTGCCGGCGTTCGTGAAGGGGCTCGGGGGCTCGGCCATCGACATCGGGCTGCTCGACGGGGTGGCGAATGCCGTCGCCGCGGTCGTGCGGCTGTTCGCCGGCACGCTCTCCGACCGGCTTGGCCGCCGGCCCCTCGTGCTCGCAGGCTACGGTCTCTCGGCCGTGCTTCGGCCACTGATGGGCCTGGTGGCCACGCCGCTGGCCGCGGTCCTCGTCCGCACCGCCGACCGCTTCGGCAAGGGCATCCGCTCCGCACCCCGCGATGCGCTCGTCACCGACCTGGTCGAGCCGGCGATCCGCGGCCGGGCCTTCGGGCATATCCGCGCCATGGATCACGCCGGTGCGGCCCTCGGGCCGCTCGTCGCCATGCTCTTCCTGCTCGCCTTCCCCGGCCGCGAGCGGACGCTGTTCCTGCTCGCCATCCTGCCCGGCCTGGCGACGCTCGCGGTGATCTGGCGGTTCGTTCGCGATCCGCCGCGGCGGATCGCGACGACCGCGTCCGCGTCGGCCGCGCTCTCGGCGCCGCAGCTCCAGCTCCTGGCCTGCGTCGCGCTCTGGGCCCTCGGGGCGGCCAGCGAGCTCTTCCTGCTGCGACGGGCCGAGGACCTCGGGGTTGCCGCCTATGCGATCCCGCTCGTCTGGTTCGCGATCGGCGCGGTGAAGAGCCTCACGGCATCCCGCGCCGGTGCCTTCGTCGATCGGCTCACCCCGCGGCCGGCGCTCGTGGTCGGCTGGCTGGCCTTCGCCGCCGCCTACGGCGGGCTCGCCGTCAGCGACTCGCTCGTGGCCGCGGTGGCCTGCATGCTCGTCGTGGCGGTCGCCTATGGCATCGCCGAGCCGGCCGAGCGGGCCCTCGTGGCGGCCCTCTCCGCCGACGGCCGCCAGGGCACCGCCTTCGGCTGGTATGCGCTCGTGCAGGGGGTGATGGCGCTGCCCGCCAGCCTCTTGGCGGGCTGGCTCTGGGATCGGGGCGCGAACGGCCCGGCGACGGCGTTCGCCGCGACGGCGGGTCTGGCGGCGGTTGCCGCGGGCCTGCTCGCCGCCAGCGGCAGGACGCGTGGTCACGCCGCCGCATGAGCGAGCGTCAGCCCACGAGCCGCGCCTGCCAGCCGGCGTTGGCCGCCGCCGCGACGTCGAGCTCGGGATCATCGCCCACGTAAAGCAGCTGCGCGGGCGGGCGGCCGAGCCGGGCTTCGAGATGCCGGAAAAACTCGGCGGCCGGCTTCCGCCAGCCAATCTCCGACGAGGGAAACACGGCGGCGGCGCGGGCCAGGGGATCGAGCCGTGGCGCGATGGCGAGCAGCCGCTCGTCGAAGTTGCTTGCCACCGCCACGACGAGCCCCGCGTCGAGCGCCGCCCGCAGGAGCCCTTCCCCCGGGGGCACGGGCTGCCAGGCGCGTGGGTGGGCGAAGTGTTCCCAGAGGTCCGCGAAGATTGCCGCGGTGGTGTCGCCCGGGCCGAAGACGTCGGCCACGATCTCCCGCCACCGCTCCCGCTCGCGGTCGCGCGAGGTCGCAAACGGGATCACCGCCGCCGCATCGACGGCCTCCTGCCGGCTCCAGGCCGCGGCGAACCGCCGGCCCACCGTGGCCGGGTCGAGATCGATCCCGTGCCGCCGCCCCGCGCGGGCATACGTGTCGGCCACGGTCGCGGCGGGTTCGACGAGCGTGCCCACCGCGTCGAAGACCACGGCGGTGACGCCCGCCGGCGGAAACGCGGCCGGAGCCGCGGCCGCTTCCGCCGCCGGTCGTGTGGCCATCCCGCTACCGCCTGGGAATGAGGCCGAGATCGAGGCCGAACACGAAGAACATCAGCGAGAGGATCAGGGCCAGGCCGAGGTAGCTGAGCACCACCACCACGCCCTCGCTCGGCGGCTTGCCGCGAATCCACTCGTAGGCCAGAAACACCATGTGTCCGCCGTCGAGCACCGGGATCGGCAGGAAGTTGACGACCGCCAGATTCGCGCTGAGCATCGTCAGGAAGAGGAGCAGCCGGCCGAACCCCTCGCTCGCGGAGCGGCCCGCCTGCTTCGCGATCTCGATCGGTCCGCCGAGCAGCCGGGGGCTGATCTGCTGCCGCGTGAGCTTGCCGAGAAAGCCGTAGACCATCGAGAGGTCTTCCTTGGTCTTGAGCAGGCCGCGCCGCACGGCCCCGGCGAGCGAGCCCGCCTTCATCATCCGGTAGACAGGCTCGAAGACGAGCCCGCGGTCCACGACGTAGTCGCCGGCGGCCGGTGCGGGCGTGAGCGTCAGCTCGCGGCGGCCGCCCGCCGCCGACTCGACGGTGAGGGCGAGCGCCGTGCCGGCGGGGAGCTGCTGCATGAGCGCCGCCACGATCGGCCAGTTGGGCTCGCTCTCGGAGAAGTCGATGCCGGCCTTCGGGTCGGCCTCCTCGCCCGGTTCCACGATGACCGCCCGCACGATCCGATCGCCGGCCACGATGCCCGCCTCGGCGGCCGGGCTGCCCGGGGTGACGGCCGCCACCGTCGCCTGCACCGGGATCGCCAGGCCGAGCGACGGGATCGACAGCGGACTCCCGATCCCGGCCGTCTCGTCGTCGCGCCAGGTGACGGCGCGGGGCCGGACCTCGACGGTGCGGCTCCCGCCGTCGGCTGATTCGAGCGTGAGTGTCACCGTGCCGCCGATGCGGCTTCGCAGCCGGTCTTCGAGCGTGGCGGGGTCGCCGACCGGACCGCCGTCGACGCCGCTGAGCCGCTCACCCGCGCGAATCCCGGCCGCGGCGGCCGGCGAGTCTCCCTGTACGGCCTTGATCGGCAGGGGCGTCATCGCCATGCCGGTGATGAGCCGCGGCTGCGGCGGCAGGTCGATCGTCAGGCTCGTCACCGGGCCCGCCTTTCCATCGGCGGCCGGAGCCTTCCGGTCGACCGTGAGCGTGACGGCCGCACCGGGCTTCACCGAAAGCGCGGCGAGCAGTTCGGCGTAGCTCGACACGGGCGTGCCATCCACGGCGCGGATCGTGTCGCCTCCGGCCAGCGCCGGCTGGGCGCGGGCTGCGGCCCCCGCGAGCCCCTTGGAGATGTCGGCCGGCAGCGTGAGCGAATACGGGCTCGTGACGCCGATCGTGGGAGCCCCGAGGTCGGTGTCGGGCTTGAGGACAACGGTCCGTTCCGAGCCGTCGGCCGGACGCCGGACGGTGAACTCGATCCCCTTGGCCACACTGCCCACGGTGACGCCGTGTCGCAGATCGGTGAAGATCGGATCCTTGCGGCCGGCGATGGCGACGATCTCGTCGCCCGTGCGCAGGCCCGCCCGCCACGCCGCGCCCCCGGTGCGGACGCTCGACAGCGCACAGGTCATCTCGCGGACGCCGATCCCGTAGGCCAGCGACGCCATGATCACGGCGAAGATCACGTTCATGATCACGCCGGCCGAGATGATCGCCATCCGTTTCGGAACGCTCTGCGCCGGGTAGCTCCGCGGATCCCAGGCCGGATGTGGTCCGGCGACGGGCTCGGCGGGGAGGTCGCCCGAGAGCCTGGCCCGCTGGGCCTCGGAGGCCGCGGCGGACGGGTTGTCATCCTGGCCGAGCATCTTCACGTAGCCGCCGAGCGGCAGGATGCCGATGCCGTATTCCGTCTCGCCCGCCTTGAAGCTGGCGAGCTTGAGGCCCCCCACGTCGAAGCCGAGGAAGAACTTCTCGCACTTCACCCCGCAGGCCTTGGCCACGAGGAAGTGGCCCAGTTCGTGCACGAAGATCACGAATCCCAGGCCGCCGGCGACCTGGAACACGACCCACCAGTTCGCCGGCTGGGCGAACCACTCCAGCCACGTGCCGCCGACGAGTGGCGACACGAGCGACATCAGACACCAATCCACTTCGCGACCTCCTGTCTGGCCCACGCATCGAGACGCAGGATCGCGTCGAGCGAGGGGTCCGCCTCGAACGGATGCCCATCCAGCACCCGTGCACATGCCTCGGAAATGTCGGTGAATCGCATGCGGCCCGCAAGGAACGCGGCCACGGCTGCCTCGTTCGCCGCGTTGAGCACCGCCCCGGCCGTGCCGCCGCGGGCGGCTGCCTCGTGGCCGAGCCGCACCGCCGGAAACCGCTCGACGTCGGGCGGCTCGAACTCGAGCGACAGCGGCCGCGTGAAATCGAACTTCCGTGCCGGGCCGTCGGTCCGCTCCGGATGGGTGAGCGCATACTGGATCGGGAGCCGCATGTCGGGCGGGCTGAGCTGGGCGATCACCGAGCCGTCGATGAACTCGACGAGCGAATGGACGATCGACTGCGGATGCACGAGGACGGCGATCTTCTCCGACGGCATGTCGAACAGCCACCGCGCCTCGATGATCTCGAGCGCCTTGTTCATCATCGTGGCCGAATCGATGGTGATCTTGGGCCCCATCGACCAGGTGGGATGGGCGAGGGCTTGGGCCGGGGTGACCGTGGAGAGCGCCTCCCGAGGGGTCGTGCGGAACGGACCCCCACTGGCCGTGAGCACGATCCGCGCGACATCGCTCCGTCGTCCCGAGCAGAGCGCCTGGTGCACGGCGGAGTGCTCGCTGTCCACCGGGAGGATCGTGGCGCCGGAGCGTGCCGCCAGCGCCATCACCAGCGGGCCGGCCATCACCAGCGTTTCCTTGTTGGCCAGCGCCACCGTCTTGCCGGCCTCGACCGCCACCCAGGTGCTCCTCAGCCCCGCGGCCCCGACGATCGCCGACACCACCCGGTCCACGGCGGGATGGCGGACGAGGTCATCGAGCGCCTGCTGTCCGACGGCGAGCTGCGTGCCCGCGGGAAGCGACCGCGGGTCGAGGGCGGCGGCCGCCGATTCATCGACCACCGCGACCCAGACGGGGCGGAGCTGGTGGGCCTGTTCGAGCAGCGTCGCGGTGCTGCGGTGGGCCGCGAGCAGCCACGCCGAGAATCGGCCTGCGGAGGCCCTGATTACGTCGAGCGTGCTGCGGCCGATGCTCCCGGTGGAGCCGAGCACGGCCACCCGGACGGTCGGTCCCGATTCCCGGCAGTCGAGGTGCGCTGCCGCCAGGCCCGCCGCCCCTGCGAATGAGGGGTCTGCGGAGTGAGGGTGGAACGCAGCAGTGGCGGGACGGCCGGTGATCACGATCGGGAAAGTCTATGGGGGGCGGCACGGAACTTCCACCGCGATCCGGATAAAAGGGGCTGTTTTTTTGGCGGTTTTTGCCGGTCACTCCCCGGCGGGAGCGGCCGGCGTTTGTCGCGAGCCATCGAGCCGCTTACGATTTCGCGACTCCATCGGTCAGGCGGCGGCCGGTCGGTGCTCCGTGGACGCTCGAGCGGCATGGCCAAAAAACGCGACAATCCCAAGCGTCTCCCCGACCGCAAGCCGGCCGTCGGCGGCCATCTCGTGTGGTCGCTGGTGGCCGCGGGCGTGGCCAGCCTGTTCGCCCTGAGCCTCGTCAGCGTCGCCCCAGACCTCGACATCTCCTACAGCGACCTCGAGCGGCTGATCGCCGCCTCGGCCGCGGAAGGGCCCGATCGGTTCGTGGCGCTGCAGAAGGCGGAGGGGGATGCGGCCGCCACCCGCTACGGCGACCTGCACGACGTGGTGATCGGGGCCTTCGAGGTGTCGGGGCGGGTCCGCGAGGCACCGCGGGGCATCGCCGCGGCGCATCCCGTCGAGGAGTCGAGCCCGCCGCGCCGGCCTCTCGTCGGCGGGCTCGCCACCGGCGAGCGGCGGTTCCGTGCCGCCAAGCTCCCCAGCGAGAACTCCGAGTCGGAGCTCATGAAGACCCTCAAGGAGTACGGCGTCCCGTTCCGCTACGAGGATCCGCCGAGTCCCTGGCGGAACTGGCTGCCGATGCTGTTCCTGACCGGGCTGTTCGGGGTCTTGTTCTTCGTGATGATGCGCCGGATCGGCGGCGCCGGCAGTCCGATGGCCTTTGGTCGCAGCCGCGGCAAGATGTATGCCCAGGAGGATCTCGGCATCACCTTCGACGACGTCGCCGGCATCGACGAGGCGGTGGACGAGTTGCGCGAGGTGGTCGAGTTTCTGCGGAGCCCTGAGAAGTATCAGGTGCTCGGCGGCCATATCCCCAAGGGCGTGCTCCTCGTGGGCCCCCCCGGCACCGGCAAAACGCTCCTCGCCAAGGCGATCGCCGGCGAGGCGGGCGTGCCCTTCTTCGGCCTCTCCGGCAGCGACTTCGTCGAGATGTTCGTGGGCGTCGGGGCGGCGCGGGTCCGCGACATGTTCCAGCAGGCCGCCGCGAAGGCGCCCTGCATCATCTTCATCGACGAGCTCGACGCCCTCGGCAAGACCCGCGGCACGAGCGTGGTCGGCGGCAACGACGAGCGGGAGCAAACGCTCAACGCCCTGCTCGTGGAGATGGACGGCTTCGGCAGCAACTCCGGTGTGATCGTGCTCGCCGCGACCAACCGCCCCGAGACGCTCGACCCGGCACTCCTCCGGCCCGGCCGCTTCGACCGCCACGTGCTCGTCGATCGCCCCGATGTCCGCGGCCGCGAGGCGATCCTCAAGGTGCACGTCTCCAAGGTGAAGCTCGACCCGACGATCGATCTCGGGCAGATCGCCCGGATCACGTCGGGCTTCGTCGGGGCCGACCTGGCGAACCTCGTCAACGAGGCGGCCCTGCTCGCCGCCCGCAACGACAAGTCCGCCGTCGGGATGGACGAGTTCAACGAGGGCGTGGAGCGGGTGACTGCCGGCCTCGAGAAGAAGAAGCGGGTGATCCACGAAGACGAGAAGAAGCGGGTGGCCTACCACGAGGCGGCCCATGCCCTGGTCGCCTACTCGCTGCCCAACACCGACCCGGTCCACAAGGTGTCGATCATCCCCCGCGGCCTGGCGGCGCTCGGCTACACCATGCAGCGGCCCGAGGACGACCGCTACCTGCTCACGCAGAGCGAGCTGGAGAGTCGGATTCAGGTGCTGCTCGCCGGCACGATCGCCGAAGAGACGGTCTACGCCGATGTCTCCACCGGCGCCCAGAACGACCTCGAGCGGGCCAGCGAGATCGCCCGCTCGATGGTCATGGACTACGGGATGAGCCGGCTGGGGAGGGTGACGTATCGCGAGAGCCCGCGGTCGCCGTTCCTTGCCGGCGCCGGCGCCGACCTGCCGACGGCCCGCAGCCACAGCGAGCAGACGGCCCGCGAGATCGACGAAGAGGTCCGGCGGATCATCGACGAGGCGATGGCCAAGGTGCGGCGGATCATCGAGACGCGGCGGGTGGCCCTCGAGGCGGTGACGCAGCGGCTGATGGAGTGCGAGGTGATCGACGGCGCCGAACTCAAGGTGATCGTCGAGGCCTCGACCGGCACGCCACAGCTCGTGCCCGGCACCGACAGCGACCGCCGGCCCGCGCGGCCGCCGGTCGTGGACCTGGGCGACGCCGCCGCCTCTGCCGACGCCTGAGCCCGGCGCGACCGGCGCGACCGGCTCATCCTGCCCCGATCGCCCCGGCGCTCACGCGACGCCCGGCGGCATGTCGATGGAGGAGGTGAGTCGACATCGGGTCGTTCGGCTAAACGCGGAGGTGCGGCTCAGCCGCGGTGGGCAGATGATGAAGAACGTGCTCCTGGCGGCGGGGATCTTCGCCTGCGTCGTGGGCGTGGAGATGCTGCTGGTCGATTCGGCCGTGGTGGTGCCGATCGACGGCAGCGGTCCCCCGCGGACGATGACCGCCCCCGATTGGGCCCCGTGGACGCTGCTCTCGGTGGGCGCGGCCACGATCCTCAACTTCGCCAATCTCGGCCACCTGAAGCCGCCGGCGGGGCCGGTGGGCCGCGGCCCGGTGGGCCATTTCTGAAGCCGGGGTGGTGGTTGGCGGCCGCCCCGCCGAGCGGTTAAGGAAAGAGAGCTCGCTCACCGCCATCGGCCTGCCATCGTGACCCACTCCCGTTCACCCGCCGCCCTGTCCGCTCGGCCCGTCCGCGACACGGTGCTGTACGACGGCCACTGCCGATTCTGCCGGAGCCAGATCGCCCTCTTGCGGCGGCTCGACATCACCGGGCGGCTGGAGTTCACGTCCCTCCACGACCCACACGTGGCCACCACCTTTCCGGAGCTGACGCAGGATGAGCTGCTGGAGGAAATGGTGCTGGTGGACACCCGGGGCCGAGCCTGGCGGGGCGCCGAAGCCGTCCGCTACCTCTCGCGAAGACTGGTGGCCCTCTGGCCTCTCGCCCTGCCGCTCCACGTCCCGGGCAGCATGCCCCTCTGGACTGCTCTCTATCGCCTCGTGGCTCGCAATCGCTACCGGATCGCCGGTAGTTGCACGGACGGCACGTGCCGGATTCCCTGATCAGGGCCACGGGCGAGAAAAGCTCAGCCAATGAATCCGCAGGTTGAAAACCTGCGGCCACTTAGGAGCCTGCGGCCACTTAGGACCCTGCGGCCGGTCGCAATCAGGCGGCCGAATCGTCGCCGGCGGCCGGCTCGCTGCCGTCGATCTCCTTGAGCAGCCGAGTCATCGTGTTGGCATGCACGCCGAGCAGTTTGGCGGCATTGGCCTTGTGCCCACGGGTGACCTGCAGGGCCTCGCGGATGGCCTGCTCCCGAAGCTTGGCGAGATCGAGGCAGGGCAGGCGACCCGGGGCGGCGATGGCAGCCACGCCTCCCTCCGCCGTCCTCCGCGTGGGAACCTTCGGCTCCATCTGCAGGACGTAGGCCTGCTCGATCACATGCTCGAGTTGACGGACGTTGCCGGGCCAGTCGAACGAGCAGAACTCGGCGAGCGCCTCGGAGGACGGCGCCCACTTGGGGAGCCGATACCGGTCGGCGAACTTCGACGCGAAGAACTCGATGTACGTGGGGATGTCTTCGGCCCGCTCGCGGAGCGCGGGCACGCGCAGCTCGATCATGTTGAGCCGGTAGTAGAGATCCTCGCGGAACGTGCCCTTCTCGACCTCTTTTTCGAGGTCGCGATTGGTGGCCGCGACGACCTGCACATCGACCGGCTCCGGCTCGTTGGCGCCGACCGGGAGCACCTCGCGCTGCTGCAGCACCCGAAGGAGCTTCGCCTGCAACTCGGGCTGCATCTCGCCGATTTCGTCGAGGAACACCATGCCCCCCTCGGCGGCACGGAAGATGCCGAGCGAGCGGCCGTTGGCGCCGGTGAACGCCCCCTTCTCATGGCCAAAGAGCTGGCTCTCGGCGAGCGACGGCGTGAGGGCCGCACAGTTGACCGGGATGAAAGCCTTGTTGCGTCGCGGGCCGCTCCGATGCAGCAGTCGCGCCCAGAGTTCCTTGCCGGTGCCGGTCTCGCCGCATACGAGCACCGTGCATTCGACCTCGGCGGCCCGCTCGATGGACTTGGCGATCCGCCGCATCGCGGCGCTGTTGCCGAGCACCCAGTTGGTCGATTCCCCGGCTGTTGCCAGCCGGGTGCCGCCCGAGGCATCGACGATCACGGCGGGGTCGAGGGACCCACCACGTGGATCACGAACGGCTGAGTCGGCCGACGCAAAACTCGATGGGCGAATCGCCATGGCTCACCAGCGCAGGGGCGTCAGCCGGACCCCCTGCGGTCCGCACCTGACAACGGGTTCAGTATCCCCGTGCCTCAGGGCGATTGCAACCTGGCGCCGCCGGAATAATCGGAACCCCGAAGCCGGGGCGGAAAACCGGACGAATTCACGGTTTTTCGCCGCTGTCAGCCTGGGTGGCCAGTTTGTCGGACCCGAGAAAAACCAGGTGCTGCCAGGGGAGCCGGTCAAACTCCCCGACGACCCGGAATCCAGCCGGCTCGAGCTCCCGACGAATCTGCTCCTTCGTCATCTTGTGCAGCGGCTTGATCGGCACCGCCGGATCCTCCCCTCGAAACTCCACCAGCGCCAGCCGGCCTCCGGGGGCGAGACTGGCGCGGACCCGGGCGAGCATCGCGTCGGGGTGCGAAAACTCGTGATAGACGTCGACGCACAGGCAGAGGTCGATCGCGGCGGTCGGCAGCCGGGGATCGATCGCGGTGCCGAGGATCGGCCGGATGTTGCTGAGCCCCTCGCGGCCGGCCGTGTCGGCGAGCATCCGCAGCATCTCCGGCTGGATGTCGACCGCATACACGCGGCCGGTGGGGCCGACCCGCCGCGCCAGCTCCAGCGTGTAGAAGCCATTGCCGCAACCCATGTCGCAGATCGTCTGTCCGGGCCGCAGCTCGAGGGCCTCGAGCATCAGCCGGCAGTCCTCCTCCCGCTGGCGGCTCTCGCGCATGAGCCATGGGGCGCCGGTGAAGTGCATCGTCTGGGCGATCTCGCGGCCGAGATGGTGCGGCGCCGCGGGCGGGATCGGCAGCGACGCATCGATCGCCGCATCGATCGGCAGCGGCCGGCCCCGCTGTGCCGCGGTGGCCGTATCCAGCGGCGCCGCTACGAGGCACAGCCAGAAGACGAGCACACGATGGACGTTCCGGCCAGGCATGCCACGAGTATAGGGCCAGCGGGTCGCCCGCGGGTTCAGGCCGCGTGCGTCAGCCCCTCGATGAGCGGCACGCCGTCGGCGTCGTGGCACGAGACCACCGAGATTCCCAGCCGGCAGGCGGCGGCGGCGACCTCCGGCTCGTCGATCAGGATCGTCTGCCCGGCCTCGATCGCGAGCACCGCGGCGCCAGCCGCGGCCAGCGACTCCAGCGTTCCCACGCCGATCGTCGGCATGTCGAACCGCAGGTCCTGCTGCGGCTTGGCCACCTTCACCACCGTCATGTCGCCGGTGGGACAGAGCCGTCCGGCCCGCCGGATGCACTCGTCGGTGCCCTCGATCGCCTCCAGGGCCAGCGGCGCCCGGTTCTTGACCACGACCGTCTGCCCGATGTCGAGCCGCCCGAGTTCCTTGGCGAGCCGCCAGCCGAAGACGACGTCGGCCAGCTGCAGCCCGCTGGGCGCGGGGCCGGCGATCAGGCCGTCGGCGGCGAGCAGGTCGGGGGCGAAGTCGGTGGCCGGGCAGATCGCCACCCCCGCCGCGTCGAAGGTGGCGGCGATCGCCCCGAGCAGCGAGTCGTCGCGGTTGTCGCGGCGGCGCGTGACGAAGTGCGGCCAGAACGTGGCCAGGCCGGTCCAGTCGGGGAGGTGGCGGGTCCACGCCCCGCGGGCGAAGATCTTCGACTTGTGGATCTTGCCGGCCATCGTCGCCCGTCGGGCGCCGACCCGGCGGAAGAAGTCCACGGCCGCGCCGATCTCGGCGACGCCGACGTGGCCATGCACGTCGGCCAGCGGCTCCAGGGCGGCGTCGGCGTGGTCGCGGATCGCGAGGATGGCGGTCCGGCCGCCGCGGCGGCGGATCTCTTCGGCCACGACCACCGGGTAGCGGCCCCAGCCGGCGAGGATGCCGATGAGCTCTCCGTTCAGGGCTGACCGGTTGCAGGCGGGGAAGCGCGGCTCGGGCATGGCGTTCCTCGTCAGGCGGCCTCGGCGGCTCCCCGGCCGCCGGATCCCTCGAGGCCGGCCACGCGGGCGGTGAGCTGCTTGAGCTCGCGGCGCATCTCCGGCAGCTTCGACATCGCGGCGAGCTGCAGCTTGCGGTCGCGGAGGTCGATCGCCGGTTCGCCGAGCACGATCTTGCCCGGCTCGATGTCGTTGGAGACGCCCGAGCGGGCCCCGAGCACCGCCTTGTCGCCGATGTGGACGTGGTCGCGGACGCCGACCTGCCCGGCCATCACCACCCAGTCGCCGGTCGTCGTGCTGCCCGCCACGCCCACCTGCGAGCAGATCATCGCATGGCGGCCGATCCGGCAGTTGTGGGCGATCATCACCAGGTTGTCGATCTTGGTGCCCGCGCCGATCACCGTCGGGCCGTAGGTGCCGCGATCGATCGTGGTGGCGGCGCCGACTTCGACGTCGTCGGCCAGTTCGACCCAGCCGAGCTGGGCCGAGATCGTGTAGCCATCGGGGCCGGGCTTGTACCCGAAGCCGTACGCGCCGAGCACCGCATTGGCGTGGATGATGCACCGCGCGCCCACGACGGTGTTTTCGTAGAGGACCGCATTGGGGAACACGACGCTGCCCGCGCCGATGCGGCAGCCGGGCATGATCCGCGCGCCGGAATGGATCGTGGCGCCGGCGGCGATCTCGACGTCGGCGGCGATCGTCGCGAACGGGTGCACGTCGACGTCGGCGGCGAGGCGGGCGCCGGGATCGACCGCCGCCTGGGGGCTGACGCCGATCCGCGGCGTGGGCCGCGGCGGCCGGAAACTGGTGATCGTGGCGGCGAACGCCGCGTGGACATCGGCGACCTCGATCGACGGCCGGTCGAGCGGGCCGGTGCCGGCGGGAACGATGGCGGCGCCGGCCCGGCTCTTGGCGAGCAGGTGGAGTTTGTCGGCTGCGTCCACCAGCGTGACGTCGTCGGGCGTGGCGGAGTCGAGCGTGGCGGCGCCGCGCACCTGGTGCGCGGGCCCAGCGCCGACGAGCGTGCCGCCGACGTTCGTGGCCAGTTCTGCGAGCGTGATCGCCATGCTCCAATCCTCCCGAGGGCCGCCGTCCGGTCGTTGGGCGGGGCAGGACGATAGGGATCGGCGGCCGGCCGTGCAAGGCTTTTTCAGCGGCCCCCAGCGGCTCATTCGGGCACGTTGCGACCCAGGCTTTCACGAGGCTCGGGGCTGCCCATGCCCGTCGCCGAATCACCCCGGCTGCTTCCCGGGAGGCGACACACTCGACGTGGGGACAGGTTTTCAACCTGTCCAAGGATCTCCCGGGACAGGGATGCACCGCAGGTTGAAAACCTGCGGCCACTTCGAAGCGGCAGAGCACCAGGACACGGTGAGCGAAGGGCCGGAGCCCGTAGCGGGCGCCCGGCGACGGGGCATGGGCAGCCCCGAGCGGCGCGGCACCACAGGTTGAAAACCTGTGCCACTTGGCGACGGGGCATGGGCAGCCCCGAGCGGCGCTCCAAGCGAGGTCCCCATCGCTCACGCGATTGGGCTTCCTGATGACGCGACCGTGACCGGCTTCAGAGCCAGTCGCCGACCGTCTGCTCGAGCCGGGCCTCGGCGGCCATGGCACGGAGCTTTTCCATGGCCCGGGTCTGGATCTGGCGGATCCGCTCCTTGCACACGCCCATCTGGCTGCCGAGTTCGCGGAAGGTGCGGGGCGGCTTGCCGTCGAAGCCGAACCGGGCCACCACGATCTTCCGCTCGCGGGGCTCGAGGTCGCCGAGGAAGCGGCCGAACAGGCCTTTGAGCAACTCGATCTGCTCGGACGAGCAATACTCGGAGGTGGGGGCCGACTCGGCCCGGTCGCGGAGCGCCTCGTCGTCGGCCACGAACCGCTTGCGGAACTGCCGCCCGCGGTGCGAGAGCCGGAAGAAGTGCCGCTGGATCGCGTAGGTGGCGTAGGTGCTGAAGCGGTTGCCGAGGGCGAAGTTGAACTTCTCCACGGACCGCATCAAGGCGACATTGCCCTCGCTGACGAGTTCGTCGAACGTCCACGAAGGGTCGACGAACTTCTTGGCGATCGAGACAACCAGCCGCAGGTTCGACGTGATCAGAATCGCCTTGACGGTCTCCGCCTCGGTGAGCCAGCCCTCGACCTGCTCGATCTGCCGGAGCGTGGCCCGCCGCCGGTCGAGCCGGCCGCGGGTCGTTGCAGCCCGGAACTTCAGCCAGTTCATCCGCCGGAAGTAGAACTGTTCCTCGGCCTTGGAGAGCAGGCGGTTCTGATACAGGCTGGCGAGGTAGGGAGTGAGCCCTTTGCCATCGGCCGGGGGGCCGTCGCGGGTTTCGAGCGGCACCTCGGCATCGGTCGGCGGCCGCGTCGCCAACGCCTCGGCATCGGCCTTGAGGAACTGGCGGCAGGGGATGTACTCGATCACGCGGGCGAACAGGGATTCGCGGCGGGCGGCTCGTTCCGCCCTCCGCCGCGCGGCGTCAACGTCGGCGGCCGAGATCCGCTCGGTCGACCGCGACGTGCGGCTGCGGGAGAGGAGATTCAATGCCTTTTTGGCGGGAGCGATCACGACAGGCCTCCTTCGGGGCGTTCCGAGGGAGGAACGTTCCCGGATGAAGAACCGCAGCCTTGGTGCCGGCATAACCGGAGGGACCGCGCATTTTGTCGGCCGCCTGCCGCCGGCCGGCGAGACTTCCCGGCCTCAGCCACGGCCTGCCGGGGCGGGCGTCGGCCGCCTGCGGGCCGCCCCGATAGCGCCCACCAGCGCGACCCCGACCAGGCCCAGCGTCGCCGGCTCGGGCACGGCGGCCAGATTGTTCTCGACCCAGGCCTCGGCCAGTCCGTGGGCGACCTCGAACTCCTCGAACTGCTCGAGGGTGAGGGCGGCTGGGTTGAGGGCACCGTAGACGAAGTACAGCGGCTCCGATGGCGCGAAGCCCGTCATGCCGAGCTGCAGGGAGTAAAGGTAGAAGCCCTGGTCCGGCGCGGCCCCCGCCTTGCCGATCGACGTGAACAGGTGGGTGTGCACCGTGCCGGGCGAGCCGCCGCCGGTCGTGGTCTGGATCGTGTTGCCGGCGATGACCGCAGCCGAGGAGCCGGTGATGCCGGCGGTCCAGCCGCCGCCCCCCTGTTTCGTGAGGTCGAGCGCCACGTCGTTCGCAGCCGGGGCAAACGCGACCGCGCCGTTGCCATCCCAGTAAAAGAGGTTGCGACTGTCGCTCCCGATGGTGATCGGGAGGAATGCGAAGGTCAGCGGCGTGCTCCCCGGCAGGGCGGTGTAGACGCCGGCCGGCGTGGTCAGAGCGGGGTTGTTGAGGAACGACTGCGTGGCGGCCCGGAACCCGGGCTCGCCGGGGCTCGCACTCTCGTAGGGGGCTGCCGTGCCCGTGGCGGGCACCACTTCGCCGCCGAACACCCGCATCTGTCCCTCCGGCACCTCCGCCGTGGTGGCCGCGTCGTCGTAGCCACCGATCACTAGGCTCGTGCCGCTCGACGTGACGAAGACGTCGTAGTGCACGTCCGCCGCGCGAGCGGGGCCGGCGAGCAGGACGGCGACGACGACGGGGGCGGCGATGAGTCGGGCGAGAGCGGACGCGGTCATGGATCGAGTCTCCGGTGGTAAGGGCTGAGGGGCGTGATGGCTGCCGGCCCTACCTGGGCAGGCAGAAGTTGTCGGTGGGGGTTTGGGCGTCGGCCCATTCGGCGACGGTGATCGCCGGCACGGCCTCGACGTGCCAGTCGGCGTAGAGGAAGTGCGACGTGTCGGCATGCCGCTTGATCGCGGCGTCCGCTTCGATCTTCCCGAGCACCTGCTTGCGGGCGACGGTCAGCGACGTGAACCATGCGTGGTTGTGGACGTGGTCGTTCTCGATGATCGGGGCCTTCTGGTCGGCCAGTTCGAAGGCCACGAGCGTCTTCGACGACGCGCGGAGCTTGTTGCGGTTGGTGACCGTGAACGAGCGTGGTTCATCGGTCAGGTAGGCGTTCATCACGTAGCTGGTCAGCCGCTGGTCGAGGCGGTCGGCGGCCTTGGGGTCGTCGGGGCAGATCCGCACGGAGTCGACGCTCTCCATGAAGGGGGCCACGGTGTAGATCCAGGACTGCTCGACGTCGCCCAGGTCGTTGTGGGAGGTGTCGGGGAACCGGCCACGGTGGGCATCGCAGAACTGACCCATGGCCAGGCCGACCTGCCGCAGGTTGCTGGCGCACAGCGTCCGTCGGGCGGCCGCCCGCGAGGCCTGCACGGCCGGCAGCAGCAGCCCGATCAAGACGGCGATGATCGAGATCACGACCAGGAGTTCCACGAGCGTGAAGCCGGCGGGCCGCCGACGCGTTTCGAGATTCAGTGTCATGTGCAACTCTTTTGCATTTATAGCCAAAGCCACGACCGCGTCAAGAGACGGATGGGGGAACTCGCGCACAGTCGGAGACGAAGAGGGACCGAGACGGTCCGCGGAACGAGAGGCTCGACCGTGTCGAGGCTGAGCGAGGCATGCCGCCGGGGAGGCCAGCGGAGCCGCGATCACACCCGAATCAGCACGCGGTCACGAGCAGTTCCTGCTGAGAAAACGCCCCCCGGCGAGGGAAGGCGACCTCCTGTTTTTAGACCGCCCCTCGCGACGGGTCAAGCAACGGATCGGGCGGGGCCTGGGGTGGGGATCGACAAAAAACCACGCCGATTGTCTCGGTTCCAGGCGGAGTTTAGGCTGCAAAACCGTCTGTCCGCCGGGCCGCAGGGGCCCGAACGGGCCGTCGTGGGGCCCACCAACTCAATCCATCGGAACGTCGTCGCATGGCCATTTCCCGCGAGAACTCCGGCCCCAGGAACGCCCCCATCCGCGCAGGCAAGCCCTCCGCCGCGTTTGCCCCCGCGGCTGCTGCCGCTGACTCGGCCGGTCGCTGGCTAAACACCCTGATGCGGGCCGCCCTGATCGTGCTGGCATGCCTCTGGGTCTATTCCCCTGTCTGCCATCCGGTGCACCACGCCGACTGGCTCTGGGACGACGACCAGCTCCTCACCGCCAATCAGACCGTCCAGCACCGCGTGTCCCCCGATCCGAAGGTGCCGCCGGACGACCTCGCCACCCTCGCCAAGCTCTGGTTCAACCCGGAGGGGGCCGACTACTTCCCGCTCAGCTACACGGCCCTCTGGGCGCAGTGGCCGTTCTTCCAGATGGATCCACGGACCGGCGGTCCCGTGCAGCCCGGTGGGCCGGCGGTCCCGTGGCCCACCGGGTTCCACATGACGAGCGTGGTCTTGCACGCCATCGGGTCGCTGCTCCTCTGGCGGCTGTTCTCCGTGATGAAGATCCCGGGCGCCTGGTTCGGGGCGCTGCTGTTCGCCGTGCATCCCGTCTGCGTGGAGAGCGTGGCCTGGGTGTCGGAGCTCAAGAACACGCTCTCGATGCCGCTCTTCCTGCTCTCGGCGATCAGCTTCGTGAAGTTCGACGACGCCGCCGAGGATGACGCCGCGAGGTGGTGGCACTACGGCCTTGCCGTCGGATTCTTCCTGCTCTCGATGCTCGCCAAGACGTCGGTCGTGGCGCTGCCGGTGGTGCTCCTGCTCTACGCCTGGTGGAAGCGGGGCGAGATCACGATCCGCGACGTCGTGCGGGCCGCCCCCTTCTTCCTGATCTCGATCGTGCTCGGCATCGTCACGATCTACTACCAGCACGGCCGGGCCATCGGGCAGGAGACGATCATCGTGCCGCCGTATTTCGAGAACGGCCTGCCGTCGATCAAGGGCATCCTCTCCCGGCTGGCGGTCGCCGGGATGGCGACGCTCTTCTACGTCGCCACGATCTTCTGGCCGGTGAACCTGCTGCCGATCTACACCCGCTGGGAGATCGACCCGCCCAAGATCTGGCAGCTGCTGCCCATCCCGGTGATCCTTGGCGCGGCCTGGTGGTTCTGGCAGAACCGGGCCACCTGGGGCCGGAACGTGATCTTCGGCCTCGGCTTCTTCGTGCTCATGGTCGCCCCCGTGCTCGGCTTCATCACGATCTCCTACATGCGGATCACCTGGGCCGCCGACCACTTCATCTACCTGCCGATGATCGGCGTGATCGCCCTGGTCGCGGCGGCGGTGGCCGGCTGGTACGACCGGCTGCCCTCGGGCGAGCGGCCGCTGCTGGTGGCGGGCTGCGCCGCCGCCCTCGGGGTGCTGACCTGGATCTCCTACGGCCTGGCCGTCACCTGGGTGAACGAGGACGAGCTCTGGACGCACACGCTGCAGCACAACGAGAACGCCTGGCAGGCCCACAACCGCCTGGGCGCGAAGAAGTTCGCCCGCGGCCACGTTGACGACATCCCGATGCCGAATCCGGCGCTGCTCGACCCGGCGACGCAGGTGAAGATCAAGGGCGCGCTGCATCACTTCACGCGGTCCACGGCCCTGCGGCCCGATCTCGGCGAAACGCACAACAACCTCGGCACCGCCCTGTCGTCGAAGGGCCGGCTCGACGAGGCGATCGACCAGTTCAAGGAAGCCGTCCGTGTGACGCCCCACGTGCCCGCGATCCACATGAACCTCGCCAACGCCCTGGCCGCCGGCGGCCGGTTCCCCGAGGCCGAGGCGAAGTATCTGGAGCTGATCCGGGGCATGGAGAACATGCGGGACGAGGCCGTCAAGGCGACGGGCAATCCCAACATCCCCTACGACCCCGCCATCGGCGCCCTGATCAACAACTGGGGCGTGGCGATGTTCAAGCAGGGCAAGAAGGACGAAGCGATCGCAGCCTTCAAGAAGGCGCTGGCGATCAATCCCAACCTCAAGGACGCCAAGGAGAGCCTCGCCGTGGCGACCGGGGAGAAGCCGATGCCGGGCCCGCCCGGTCAGGCCACCCCGGAGGCGCCGCCGGGCCCGGGGCAGCCCGCTGCCGTCGTGCCGCCGCTGCCGATGTCGCTGCCCACGTCGCCGACGCTCGGGCCCACGGCGCCCTAGCCCGGCCACACGCTGATGCACTTGGGCTTCATGACCCAGGAAGCGTAACGGCGTAAGCCGTACGATGGCTTGATCCAGGAAGCGTAACGGCGTAAGCCGTACGATGGCTTGCGCGACTCGAATCAGCGCTGACGCGATTGGGCTTCCTGATCCAGGAGCCGTCACCGCATGGGCGGGCTCAGGCCCGCTTGAGATCGTGGAGCGCGGCCAGGAGCGCTTCGCGGTGATCGGGGTGGGCGATCGAGGCGAGCAGCCGGCCCCGCTCGGCGAGCGAGCGGGCGTGGAGGTCCACGGCGCCGTATTCGGTCACCACCCAGTGCACGTGGCCCCGCGTCGTCACCACGCCGGCGCCGGGCCGGAGCTGGGCCACGATCCGTGACACGCTGCCCCCGGCCGCGGTCGACGGCAGCGCGATCACCGGCTTGCCGCCGCGGCTCATCGCGGCCCCGCGGATGAAGTCCATCTGGCCGCCGATCCCGGAATAGACGCGGTGGCCGATGGAATCGGCGCACACCTGCCCGGTGAGATCGATCTCGATCCCGGAGTTGATCGCCACCACGCCGTCGAGCTTGCGGATCAGGTTGGTGTCGTTCGTGCGGTCGCAGGGGTGAAACTCGACGAGCGGGTTGTCGTCGACGAAGTCGTAGAGCCGCCGGCTGCCGACCACGAAGCTGGCGATCGTGCGGCCGGGGTGGATCGACTTCTGGGCATTGGTGACCGCGCCCGACTCGATCAGCCGCACCACGCCGTCGGAGAACATCTCGGAGTGGATGCCGAGATCGCGGCGGCCCTCCAGGCGGGCGAGCACCGCGTTGGGAATGCCGCCGATGCCGAGCTGCAGGCAGGCGCCGTCCTCGACGAGACCGGCCACGTGGTCGCCGATTCGCTCCTCGACGGCGGTCGGCGGCGCCGGGGCGTGTTCCGGAAGGTCGCGGTCGGTGGCCATCCAGCCGGCGAGCCGTTCGAGCGGCACCGCGGTGTGGCCGTGGGTCCGCGGCATCCGCTCGTTGATCTCTGCGAGCACGATGCCCGCGGTGTCCACCGCCGCCCGCGCGGTGTCGATGCTCGTGCCGAGCGAGCAGGTGCCGTGGCGGTCCGGAGGCGAGAGCTGCACGACCGCCGCGTCGAGCCTCACCCGGCCGGTCGTGAACAAGCTCGGGATGTCGGAGAGAAAGATCGGCACGAAGTCGGCCCGGCCCTCGTTCACCGACTCGCGGAGGCCCGCCCCCGTGAACAGGGAGATCGAGCGGATGCGGCCGGCAAGCTCGGGAGCCGTGAAGGCCAGCGGTCCCTCGAGGTGAAGGTGCCAGAGCTTCACCCCCTCGAGGTCGGTTCGCCGGGCGAGGGCGTCGAGCAGGGGCGTGGGCGTGGCGGCGGCCCCGTGCACGAACACGTTCATGCCGCTGGTGATCCGCGCCACCACGGCGTCGGCCGATTCGGCCCGGGTTTTCCAGGACTGCATGCAGCGTCTCCCGTCCCCTACGATACCCCGGACCACCGGAAAGGGATCCATGCCACGCTCACTCGTCATCATCCTCGGCGATCAGCTCGATCGCACCGGCGCCGCGTTCGACGGCTTCGACCGCACCCACGACCGGGTCTGGATGGCCGAGGTGGCCGAGGAGAGCACGCACGTCTGGACCCACAAGGCGCGGATCGCCGTGTTCCTAGCGGCGATGCGACACTTCCGCGATCGGCTCGCGGAGGAAGGCCTTTCGGTGGACTACACCGAACTCGCGGCGGCCGCCCGCAAGAACGAGCCGGCCACGCTCGCCGCGGCGCTGGCAGCGAGTCTCCGCCGGCTGGCGAAGGCAGGCTGGCAGCCTGAGCGGCTGGTCGTCGTGGAGCCGGGCGAATGGCGGGTACAGGAGGCGCTCCGCGCGGCGGCGACCGAGGCCGGGATCCCGCTCGAGATCCGCACCGATCGCCACTTCTTCTCCACCCGCGACGAGTTCGCCGCCCACGCCCGCGGCCGCAAGCAGCTGCGGCTCGAATACTTCTACCGCCCGCTGCGGGAGAAGTTTGGCGTGCTGATGGACGATGGCGAGCCCGCGGGCGGCCAGTGGAACTTCGACGCCGAGAATCGCGGGGCCTTCGGCAAGGCTGGCCCCGGTGTGCTTCCCGCGCCGGTCGCCTTCCCGCCCGACGCCGTCACCCGCGGCGTGATCGATCTGGTGAATGTCCGGTTCGCCGACCATCCGGGCAGCCTCGCCGCGTTCGACTGGCCCGTCACGCCGACCGCGGCCCGGGCCGCCCTCGACGATTTTCTCGCGCACCGCCTGCCGCTCTTCGGCCGCTATCAGGACGCGATCTGGACGGGCGAGCCCTGGCTCTACCACTCGCGGCTCGCGCAGGCGCTCAACATGAAGCTGCTCGATCCGCGCGACGTGATCGCCGGCGCGGAGCGGGCTTGGAGGGAGGGCCAAGCGCCGCTCGAGGCCGCCGAGGGGTTCATCCGCCAGGTGATCGGCTGGCGGGAATACGTCCGCGGCATCTACTGGCAGTTCATGCCCGACTACCTCGACCGCAACGCGCTCGGTGCCGAACAGCCGTTGCCGCACCTCTACTGGACCGGGGCCACGGAGATGAACTGCCTCCGCGACGCCGTGGGCCAGACGCTGACCCACGGCTACGCCCATCACATCCAGCGGCTGATGGTGACGGGCCTGTTCGCGCTGCTCTTCGGCGTGGAGCCGAAGCGGGTGCACGAGTGGTATCTTGCGGTCTACGTGGACGCGGTCGAGTGGGTGGAGCTCCCCAACACGCTCGGCATGAGCCAGTTCGCCGACGGCGGCGTGATGGCCTCGAAGCCCTACTGCGCCACCGGGGCCTATCTCGACCGGATGAGCAACGCCTGCAAGGGCTGCCGCTTCGATCCCAAGCAGGCCACGGGCCCCGACGCCTGCCCGTTCACCACGCTCTACTGGGACTTCCTCGCGCGGCACGAGCGGCTGCTGGCGAAGAATCCGCGGATGACGATGCAGCTCAAGAACGTGGCCCGGAAGCCCGCCGCCGACCTGCGGGCGATCCGCCGTCAGGCCGACGACCTCCGCGGGCAGGTGCCGTAGTCAGGCGTCGCATCACGCCACGTCGATCACGGTGGATGCGGCGCTGGAAGATCGCGATCGCCTTGCGGGCGATCCCCGTGCCGAAGCGACTGCGGGGATTCCTCGCCGCCCGCCCTCAGGACATCACGGCTCTCACGAGGATCTTTCTCACCGAGACTGAGCGACTGCTCTGTGGTTTGGCAGGCCCGCCCCGCGATGTCGGAGAGATAAAGGTGTCAGGAACCTTTTTCTCGGCGTGAGTGCGGATGGTTGATTCGTCGAAGGCGTGGTGGATCACACGCTCAACCGTGGCAATGCACGCGTGCTGATGTGCAGATCCGCGCGGATTACGGGGCGCTGGGGCGAGTCCTCGAGCAGGCCGTCGATCGCTACACAACCGGCCTTGTGGCCTCTAGCCTGATGCCGAGTCATCGGCACCTGAAAGTCGCTCCCGGGTGGCGACGAGCGGCGGGCCACCAGAGTCGTCAAGCGTCTGGGCCTGGAAGCCGCGCTCCGGCCTCGCGGCCGACCGAGGAAACTCGCCGGCAAAAAAGGTTCCTGACACCTTTTTTGCTCTATCCCGAGCCTCGCGAGACGCATCCATCCCGACTGCTATTCGGGCTCGGCAAGCCGGTAGCTCGTGCTTCGCCCGCCGTGCTCGTTGCGCTCGAGGATGTTACGGGCCAGAAGGTCGCGGATGTCTCGAAGCGCTGTGTCGCCGGAACACTTGGCGAGCGTGGCGTACTTGGACGTCGTGAGAAATCCTTGAAAGCCATCGAGCATTCGATTGATGACGAGGCGCTGCCGATCATTCGCCGGATCGAGATTGATCCGACTCCAGAGCTTCGTCTTTCGGATCACACCACCGAGCAACTCGCCCGCATTGTCGATCGCCCGATCCAGACAGTGAAGGAACCACGTCAGCCAGCGAGTGATGTCGAGGTCGCCGCGCTGGGCAAGCTCCAGCTCTCGGTAGTAGTTCTTGCGGTCGGCGGCGATCTGTGAGGACATGCTGTAGAAGCGATCCTTCGTTCGATCGGCGCGGGCGAGAGCCATGTCGGCGATCGCCCGTGCGATGCGGCCGTTGCCGTCTTCGAAGGGGTGGATCGTGAGAAACCACAGGTGGGCAACGCCTGCCTGCAACACCGGGTCAACTGCCGAAGGTCCGTTGAACCATTCGAGAAAGGCCCGCATCTCGGTGCCAAGACGTTCGGTCACCGGGGCCTCGAAGTGAACCCGTTCACGACCGATACGGCCAGACACGACCTTCATGTCGCCGGCTTCTTCCGGACGCCACATGCCGACGGCGATACTGGCCATGCCGCTGCGTCCGGTAGGGAAGAGCGCGGCGTGCCAGGCGAACAGACGACTCTCGGTCAACGGCTCGTCGAAATTGCCCGTCGCATCGAGCATCATCTCGACGATGCCCTCGACGTTGCGGGCACTCTTGGAGACCCCGGCCACGTCGAGGCCGAGGCGCCGGGCGATCGACGACCGAACCTCTTCAGGACTGAGCGTCTCGCCCTCGATCGCCGACGACTTGACGACGTCGCTGGTAAGAACATCGAGGCTGGCCTCTTGGCGCGAGGCGAAACCCAAGGCCTCCATCCGCCCAAGGAGCTTGCCTTGTTTGTGACGGACATCCGCGAGCGGGCGCAAGAGGGCGTCGCCGTTCCAGGTGAGCTTGGGCCAGCCATGCAGGTCGTGGATGTAGGTCATAATCGCCGCACTTCTTGCGGAGATTATGGCGTCCATTCGCCGCACGTCAAGTTATTCACCGCACAGTGTGCGTTGAATAATGCCTGTATTCACCGCATGGGCCCCTGGGTGCCGAGCGACGCATGTGCCGAGCGACGCAGGTGGCACGAAACATGGTTCTGGGGTCTGCGCGGCAGCGGGCAGGTTCACGGTGGGCGCGGCGTTTCCGCTCGAGTGCCCAACTGCGGTGGCGACATCCGGCTGATCGCGTTCATCACCGAACCAGGGCCGATCCGAAAGATCCTGACACACTCGGGCGGATGTCGTGGGCCGCGGCGGACTCACGCCCGGGCGATCACTGCGGGGCCGGCGTCGGCAAGAGTTCGATCGGCGGATGGGTGACGGCGGGCCCGGCGGGCTCGCGCGGGGCGGCCGTCGCGGCGGGCTCTTCGGCGGTAGCCAACACACTCCGCGTGCCGTCGGCGGCAACGTCGTCGCTGGCCGTCGCGGTCGGCGGGACGCTTCGCGTGACCACCTGCGGCTGCGGTGCCCGCGTCGCGGCGGGCGCTGCCGCGGCGACCGCCGCCGGGCGCGCCGGTGCCGACTCGACCACCGCCCGCGACGGAGCGGGGGGCGCCATGACCACGGCGGGCGGCAGGGGCGGGTTGAGCGGCACGCCGGCGCGGAGCATGCGGCGGACCGTGGCGGGCCGGGGCGGCGGCACCGCCGCCGTCGGCGCGATCGCGGCGAGCCGGGCCTCGGCCCGGGCCGCTCGGGCGGCAGCGATCGACTCCCGGGCGGCGGCTCGCTCCATGGCCCGCGCCGCCAGTCGCTCGGCCCGCGGGGTCGCCGGGGGTGCCGCGGCCGACGCGACACCCGCGGCGAGCGTCAGCAGGGTCGTGAGGGCGAGTGCGGTGCAGAGCCGGGCGGGAGCGTTCATGGGCGGGTTTCTCGGCGGGGTGGCGGGGCGGGCCGCGACGGTCCAGTTCGCATTGTCGAAGGTCGATCATTGTGCCTAGAGTGAGGCCTTTCCCGCAACTTTTTGGCACGTCGATGACCTCGTACAACCTTACCCATCTTCGCCAGCTTGAGGCCGAGAGCATCCACATCATTCGTGAAGTGGCGGCCGAGTTCGAAAACCCCGTGATGCTCTACTCGATCGGCAAGGACTCGGCGGTGATGGTCCGCCTTGCCGAGAAGGCCTTCGCCCCCGCGAAGCCGCCGTTCCCGTTGATGCACATCGACACCACGTGGAAGTTCCGGGAGATGTACCGGCTCCGCGATGACTACGTCGCCACGCAGCTCGGCTTCAAGCTGATCGTGCACGTCAACGAGGAGGGCCGGGCGCAGGGGATCAACCCGATCACGCACGGCAGCAAGGTCCACACCGACGTGATGAAGACGCAGGCCCTGCGGCAGGCGCTCGACAAGTATCGATTCGACGCCGCCTTCGGCGGCGCCCGGCGCGACGAGGAGAAGAGCCGGGCCAAGGAGCGGGTGTTCTCGTTCCGCGACGAGTTTCATCGCTGGGACCCGAAGAACCAGCGGCCGGAGCTCTGGAATCTCTACAACACGAAGGTCCGCAAGGGGGAGAGCATCCGCGTGTTTCCCCTCTCCAACTGGACCGAGCTCGACGTCTGGCAGTACATCCACCTCGAGAACATCCCGCTCGTGCCGCTCTACTTCGCCGCCGAGCGGCCGATCGTCTGGCGGGACGGCGTGATGATCATGGTGGACGACGACCGGCTGCCGCTGAAGCCGGGCGAGGTGCCCGAGATGCGCCGGGTGCGGTTCCGCACGCTCGGCTGCTACCCGCTCTCGGGCGCCGTCGACTCCGCCGCCACGACGCTCCCCGAGATCATCCAGGAGATGCTGCTCACGACGTTCTCCGAACGGCAGGGCCGGCTGATCGACTCCGACGAGGCGGGCTCGATGGAGAAGAAGAAGAAAGAGGGTTATTTCTGAGGCAACGCCCACTCCCGCGTTGCAGCGGACCGCGGCGAAGCCGTCGGCCGCTGAACGCTGCTTGCGGCAGAAGTGCAGATGGCGTTGACGTGAAGGAAGAGCCCAAGATGATTCCCCCTGACCACCGAGAGCGCCGCGAGGGGCTGCCCGTGCCGATCGAGCGGCGTAGGAAACCGAGCGGAGCCAGGATGGCGCAGCGAGGTTTCCTCCGAGCGAGCGGAGGGCAGGATGCCCGCAGCGAGCGTCCGGCGAGACGGCACGGGCAGCCCCGAGCCCACACCACGAAGGCCTAAAGCATGTCACACCAATCATCCCTGATCGCCTCGAACATCGACGAATACCTCGCCCAGCACGAGCGGAAGGAACTGCTCCGCTTCATCACCTGCGGGAGCGTGGACGATGGGAAGAGCACGCTCATCGGCCGACTCTTCTATGAGTCGAAGATGATCTACGAGGACCAGCTCGCGGCGATCAAGAAGGACTCGTCGCGGTATGGCACGACCGGCGAGGAGGTGGATCTCGCGCTGTTCACCGACGGCCTCGAGGACGAGCGGCAGCAGGGGATCACGATCGACGTCGCCTACCGCTACTTCTCGACCGACAAGCGGAAGTTCATCATCGCCGACACGCCCGGCCACGAGCAGTACACGCGGAACATGGCCACCGGGGCCTCGACGGCCGACCTGGCGATCATCCTGATCGATGCCCGGCACGGGGTGCTCACGCAGACCAAGCGGCATTCGTTCATCGTCTCGCTCCTGGGGATCAAGCACATCGTGGTGGCCGTCAACAAGATGGACATCGTGGGCTACGACCAGGCGGTGTTCGAGAGGATCAAGGCCGACTACATCGACTTCGCCTCGCGGCTCGAGCTGCCCGACGTGCACTTCATGCCGATCTCGGCGCTCAAGGGAGACAACGTGGTGGTCTCCAGCCCGAACATGCCGTGGTACACGGGCTCCCCCCTGATGCCGCTCTTGGAAACCGTCTACATCGGCTCCGACCGCAACCTCGAGGACTTCCGCTTTCCGGTGCAGCTCGTGCTCCGACCGAACCTCGACTTCCGGGGCTTTGCCGGCACGATCGCCTCGGGCATCGTTCGCACCGGCGACGAGGTCGTCTCGCTGCCATCGCGGAAGAAGAGCCGCGTGAAGAGCATCGTCACGTTTGACGGCGAACTCGCCGAGGCCTTCGCCCCGCAGTCGGTCACGCTCACCCTCGAGGACGAGATCGACTCCAGCCGGGGCGACATGCTCGTCCGGCCGGGGAACGTGCCCAAGGTCGATCACCGGTTCGAGGCGATGGTGGTGTGGATGAGCGAGGAGCCGCTGGTTCCCGGCAAGCAGTATCTCTTCAAGCAGACGAGCAAGGTGGTGCCGGGAGCCGTGGCGAGCCTCCGCTACCGCGTGGACGTCAACACGCTCCACCGGCAGCCGGCGCCCACGCTCGCCCTCAACGAGATCGGCCGCTGCGGGATCACGCTGACGAGCCCCATCGCCTACGACGCCTACCGTAAGAATCGCGCCACCGGCTCGTTCATCATGATCGACCGGCTGACCAACGCCACCGTGGCGGCCGGCATGATCCTCGATCGCGAGGCGGAGGAGCAGGGAGACGTGGAGTGGGGCGGCGCGGAGACGGCGGCCGACCGCACGAGCATGGTGACCGCGGCGGAGCGGGAGGCCCGCTTCGGCCAGAAGCCGGCCACGGTGCTGCTCACGGGGCTCACCGGCTCCGGGAAGACCACGATCGCCCGGGCGGTCGAGCGACGGCTCTTCGATGCCGGCCGCTCGGTCGTGGTGCTCGACGGCACGGCGATGCGGCACGGGATCAGCCGCGACCTGGGCTTCTCGGCCCGGGAGCGGAGCGAGAACCTCCGCCGCTCGGTCGAGGTGGCCCACCTCTTCAACGACGCCGGAATCATCTGTCTGGCGGCGTTCGTCGCGCCCGACGACGACGTCCGCCGCAAGGCCGCCGAGCGGATCGGCAAGGACCGGTTCCTGGTGGTGCACCTCGCGGCACCCGTCGAGGTCTGCCGCCGTCGCGACACCGACGGCCACTACGCGCAGGCCGACCGGGGCGAGATCGCCAACTTCCCCGGCGTCTCGGCGGCCTACGAGCCGCCGGCGGACCCCGATCTCGTGCTGCCCACGCACGAATGGCCGGTGGCGAAGTGCGTGGACGCGGTGCTCGCGCTGCTCGAGTCCCGCGGCATCGTCTGACGTCGACAAAGTGGCCGCAGGTTTTTACGTGGCCGCAGGTTTTTAACCTGCGGATGCCCGGCGCTGGCTGTGTTGCTTGTGCAGGTTGAAAACCTGCACCCACGCCGGAAAGTGGCCGCAGGTTTTCAACCTGCGGGTTCCCGCTCGGTGGCACTCCGCGTCTCCCCCGGCGCGAGCCGCACCCGGCAGAGGAGCGCATCGGCCGTGATGAACAGCGTGGTGCCGTCGGCGCCAAAGCAGCAGTTGGCCGTGGCCTGACCTGTGAGCAGCGTGCCGAGGTGCGTGCCGTCGGGGGCCAGCACGAGCACGCCGCCAGGGCCGGTGGCAAACACGTTGCCCCGGGCGTCCACCGACAGGCCGTCGGGCACGCCGAGGCGGTTCTTGGCGAGCGGCGTGGCGTCGAAGAACGTCCGCCCGTCGTCGAGCGTGCCGTCGCCGTTCACTCGGAAGGCCTTGATGATCGGCGCCCGGGAATCGGACTGGGCCACGTAGAGCGTCTGCTCGTCGGGGGACAGGCAGATGCCGTTGGGCCGCAACAGCGTCCGGCAGAGGAGCGCGACGCCGCCATCGACCCCGATCCGGTAGACGCCGCAGCAGTCGAGCTCGCGCCGCGGGTCGTCCCACTGCTCCGGAAGGCCGTAGGGGGGATCGGTGAAGTAGATCGCGCCCGACGAGTGCACGACCGCGTCGTTGGGGCTGTTGAATCGCTTGCCCTCGAAGGAGTCGGCGAGCGTCTTCCGGCCGCCATCCCGCTCCAGCCGCGACACGCGGCGGTCGCCGTGCTCGCAGAGGATGAGCCGACCCTCGCGGTCGAGGGCGAGGCCGTTCGAGCCCGGCTCGGGGCCATACCGACCGGGCCCGGAAAAACCCGAGGGTTCGAGAAACACGTCCACGCCCTTGCCGGGCCGCCAGCGGTGGATCCGGTTTCGCGGCACGTCGGAGAACAAGAGGCACGCTTCGCGGTCGCCGGAGGCCGGCATCCAGACCGGGCCCTCCGCCCAGTCGAACCCCATCGCCAAGACCTCGATCACCGCGTTATGGGGCACGAGTTCGTCGAACCGCGGATCGAGCCGTTCGATCCCGCCCACGGTCGGCAGCACCTCCGCCGCCGAGGCGTTCGCCGCGAACAGGATCGTGACCACCGCCATCCCGATCCCGAACAGCAGGATCAGCGCGAGAGCGACGCCCATGGCGCAGCCCGCCCGGGCGTCGTCGCCGGCGAGCGCATGCGCGCCGCCGGCCGGGTCGGCCCCGGCGGCCTGCTGCTGGTTCACCGCGCCGTCGAGGGCGAGCAGCAGGCTCCGCGCCCAGCGGAAGAACCAGATGGGAAACACGACCGCCGCCCCCAGGCACACGCCCAGCGCCGCGGCATGCGACCAGCCGAGCCCGAGCACGAGCAGGGCGTAGAGGGCGCCGGTGCCGATCACCGTGAACCCATAGTTGATGTAGATCGATCCGAGGTAGAAGCCCTGCTCGCGGGCGAAGCTCACCCCGCAGGCGGAGCAGGCGTCGTGCATGCGGAACAGGCCGCGGAACAGCCACCCCTCACCGCAGCGCGGGCAGCGAAGCCGGAGGGCACGAATCAGCATGGGGTTCATGCCCCCGAGTGTACCGGCGGGCCTCGGCCCGGCTCGAGCCAACGCACGCCGGCAGGCCGCAGGGCTTGCCCGGCTTCGCCACTTCACCGCGCGGCCGGCCACGCCCCCAGGTTCGCCAAACCCGTCCCCCCAGTCGTGCCGATGGTATCGATGACACGGCGTTCGGCGACTTTGGCGGCTCTCATGCGATCGACCCACGGGGCCTGCAACCTGCGATGGCGGCCCTGGATGACCGGCCCGGCGACGATCGGCCTGGTCGCCGGGCTGTGGTGGTGCCTTGGCGGCCCGGCCGCGGCGATCGATCCGCCGCAGCCCTACGTCGAAGAGCCGACGTATGAGAAGGCCCCGCATCTGCTGGGCACGGCGGATGGTTTCCGCGAGCGGCTGGCCGCCGCCGGGGTGTCGATCCTCGCCGACAACACGGGCTTCTACATCGGCAACGCCAGCGGTGGCTTCGATCAGGCCTTCGACTACGCGGGGCACGGCGACTACTGCGTGCTCGCCGACGGCGGCAAGCTCGGGGTGATGGACGGACTCCATCTCAAGCTCCGCGCCGAGCATCGCTACGGCGAGACGATCGTCGGCAACGTGGGCTGCTTCATCTCGCCGACGCTGATCGCCGACCTGCCGATCTACGGCAGCGAGGAGGTGTATCTCACCAACGTCCTGCTCACGCAGGAGGTGACCGACGCGTTCTCCGTGTTTGCCGGCAAGATGGACACGCTCGATGGCGACATGAACGCCCTCGCCCACGGCCGCGGCAAGACGCAGTTCTCGAACATGGGCTTCGTGTTCAATCCGATCGTGGGGGCGACCGTGCCCTACTCCACGCTGGGAGCCGGGTTCGTCCTTCATCCCGAGAACGGGCCGTTGGTGATGTTCACCGTGCTCAACTCGAACGACACGACGGCCACCAGCGGCTTCGACACGCTGTTCAACGACGGCCTGCTCTTGTCGGCGGCCGTGCGGGTGCCGACGAACCTGTTCGACCGTCCGGGCCACCAGCTGCTGGGTGGCACCTGGAACAGCCGGCTCTACACGTCGATCGCCGAGGCCTACATCCCCTATCCCGACGTGGCGATCCCCACGACCCGCGGCTCGTGGTGCGTGTATTGGAACTGCGATCAGTTTCTCGTGGTCGATCCGGCCGACGACACGCGGGGCTGGGGGGTGTTTGGCCGCGCCGGCATCGCGGATCCGAACACGAGCCCGATCGACGCGTTTCTGAGCGTTGGCGTGGGGGGCAACGCCTGGGGACGGACGCGGCCGCACGACACGTTTGGCCTCGGCTGGTATCTCGCGTCGTCGAGCCCGCTCATCGGCACGCTGATCACGTCGCAGTTCGGCCCGGTCGGCGACGGCCAGGGGATCGAGTGCTTCTACAACTACGCAGTCACGCCTGCCGTCCGCATCACGCCCGACCTGCAGTACGTCGTGCCGTCGCTGCGGTCGGCGGAGCCGGCGGTGATCGCGGGCGTGAGGGCGCTGGTGAGCTTCTGATCCGACCCACGGCACGTGTCGAGTGATTCCCGGGCGGAACGGCCGGGGACGTCGTTCCGCGATGCGAAGCGGGATTCCGATTCACTAGAATGCCCGCGACAGAGTCGGCGACAGGTCACGTTGTCGGGCGTTACGAGCGGCCGCGGAGTCAGGATCTCATGAGTGCCAGCAGCCCCAGCCATCGCCGTCCGCTCGAGGGCCGCCGCGTGCTCGTGCTCGTGGGCGACGACTACGAGGACCTCGAACTCTGGTATCCGAAGCTGCGGCTGGAGGAGGCGGGGTGCCACGTGACGCTCGCGGGCGAGCGGTCGGCCGCCGCCTACGCTGGCAAGCACGGCTACCCAGCCCGCAGCGACGCCGCGATCGCCGACATGGAGGCGGCCGACTTCCACGCCCTCGTGGTGCCCGGCGGCTGGATGCCCGACAAGCTCCGCCGCGACCCCGCGGTGCTCGGGCTCGTCCGCGACTTCTGGACGGCGGGAAAACTCGTCGCGGCGATCTGCCACGGCGGCTGGATCCCGATCTCGGCGGGTGTGTATCGCGGCGTGCGGGTGACCGGCAGCCCCGGCATCAAAGACGATCTCGTCAACGCCGGGGCGATCTGGGAAGACGCGGCGGTGGTGGTGGATCGGCAGTCGGTGAGCAGCCGCCGGCCGTCCGACCTGCCCGAGTTCATGGCGGCGGTGGTCGCCTGGCTCGAGGCCCACGGCTAGGCCGCGTTCGCCGGCGACCGCCCCGATTTCGCCCCCGGCTCGAAACCTACGGCCTGCACGGGCGTTGAATCGGTGTCGAACGGAGAATGACGCGATGAACACATTCCTGTGCCGGGCTGCCGCGGTCTTGATCGCGATCACGGCAGCGGTCGCGGCGATGCCGTCCACGTCTTCCGGGGCCGAGACCGCGACCCATTACGACCCGCTGGCCGTGCCCGACCACGTCGCCGGGCCGTCCTTCCGCGTCATCGATCTCGACGTCGTGGATGCGGATCGTGACCGCACGATCCCGATCCGCGTCCATCTGCCGACGCCGCCGGCCGACTCTTCCGACGTGGCCGAGCCTCTCCCCGTCGTGCTCTTCAGCCACGGCCTGGGCGGTTCCCGCGAGGGACCACGATTCCTCGCCGAGCATTGGGCGGCGCGGGGCTATGTGGCCGTGTTCCTTCAACACCCGGGCAGCGACACGGCGGTGTGGCGGGACGAACCGCTCGCCCGCCGGATGGCGGCGATGCGGGAGGCGGCGTCGCTGGAGAACTTCCAGCTTCGCGTGCGGGACGTGCCGCAGGTGCTCGACCAGCTCGAGGCCTGGAACCGCAAGGCCGGCCATCCGCTCGCCGGCAGGCTCGACCTCCGGCATGTCGGCATGTCGGGCCACTCCTTCGGTGCCCAGACCACGCAGGCCGTCTCCGGCCAGTCGTTTCCCTTGATCGACCGCCGGCTCACCGACGACCGGATCAAGGCGGCGGTGATCATGAGTCCGGGCAGCCCCCAGGGCCGCCTTGACCCCCGGGGCGCGTTCGCCGACGTGACGATCCCCTGGCTACTGATGACGGGCACGAAGGACACGTCCCTGATCGGCAGCCAGTCGGTGGAGTCGCGGCTCGCCGTGTTTCCCGCCCTGCCGCCGGGCGGCAAGTACGAGCTCGTGCTGCACGACGCGGAACACTCGGTGTTTTCCGACCGGCCGCTGCCGGGGGATCGGGAGCCCCGCAACCCTGCGCATCATCGGGCCATCCTCGCCCTCAGCACGGCCTTCTTTGATGCCACGCTGCGAGACGACGAGGCGGCCCGGGCCTGGCTCGACGGCGACGGCCCGGCGGGTGTGCTGGAGGAGGACGATCGCTGGCAGACGAAGTGAGCAGGACTCACGGACGGCCGCACCGCCACGCCACGGGCAGCGGAACACACGACAGAAGCGATGAGGCGGGGTCTGCTCAGGGGCCTGGCGTGGCGTCCGCCAGCACTTCCCCGAACACGATCCGGTGACCGTCCGGGGTGACGATGGCAAACTCCCGCATGCCCCACGGCTTGTCCGCCAGCGGGTGCCACAGTTCGACCCCGGCGGCCACACACTCCCGATACAACTCGGCGGCCTCCCGGACGTGCAGGTAGGCGAACCACGAGTGATCCGGCACCCGCGTCATCGGGACCGCGTCCGGGCAGTGGCCGATCCGCAGCCGGCACGCCCCGCGGCTGAGGAACACCCATCCATCCACGCGGAAGTCCTCCGCGAATCCGAGTTTGTCCACGTAGAAGCGTGCCGAGGCAGACGCATCATGCACGGCCAGCACAAACGTCGATGCGACAATCTCTGGCACGGTTTTTCCCTCCTGCCGCCGAAAGAATTGAGTTTCACATCGCCCCCTATCGACCCATGATCAAATCGATGCCAGAAAAGATGGCTTCCATCTGCCGCTTTGGGACTCTCCCAGCTCGCTCAGTCAGTTGCCGTTTATCGATGGTCACGATCTGTGACACATTCGCGACAGAATCTCGATCGAGGCCAGTTTGCCGGGCATGAAGAAGCACGTTGCCGGGGGCGATCGACCAACGAAGATTACTCGTAAGAAAAACGCAGACGACCGTTGCGAGTTGGCTTCGATTGAGCGGGTCGGACTGAACAACCACAACCGGCCGACGATAACCCGGGGCTGAGCCAATGGGATCGGCCAGATCAGCCCACCAAACCTCGCACTGGGCGACTACCATTCGGCACGCTGAACTACCTGCTGGGCGGCCGCTTGGAGAAACGAGTCGGCCTCACCGCCTGCTTCTCGCACAGCTTGATCCATGAGCGCAGTGACCCGGTCGTCGTCATGGCGGGCGACAAACTCGGCCAGTGCCCGCGCGTAGAGTTTGCTGCGGGAAGTTTGCAGCCGCGACGCAAGACGCTCAGCGTCTTCGAAGACGTCATCAGGAATCGAGACAGCGATTTTCATACCAAAAGTATGACCGCTCAATAGTCGCGAGTCAAGGCTTGTGGAACGGTGGCGATCAGCGGCTCGCGGCCACTGAATGAGCCATCACTCAGGACGCTGCCCGCGATTCTGCTCCATCGCTTGGTTCCGTGTGCTCCTTCACAGAACCTGACACAATCCGGCGCCCTGATGCGCTCTGCCTCTCACGCAACCTCTGCCGGAACTTTGCGACATCGCCGCCACTGGCCTCCAGCAGGCGACGGCGTCCTTCGTGGATTTCAGCTACCACGGGATCGGCGTAAAGGGATTCAACCGGCATCGGAAAACTCCTCAGGCGTGACGATTAGGGGCGGCGGGAAGCCTTCGGCCCTGAGTGTCTCATTACAGTGCGGGAAGCAAATCCGCATTTGCGATGTGCTTGCAGTTCCAAGTCAACAGGTAGTCTACGCCAGCCGTGGCGGCCAAGGCGACGTGCTGAGCATCCGCCGCGGCTTTTGACGGCAGGAGGTGCCTCGCGAGCAGCAGGTCGGTAAGCCGATCAGCCTCCGTAGACTCCCCAAGGAGCGGCAAGCCTTCGAGTAGACGTAGGCGATCCGCCGCTACCTGCGGGCGGGCGTGATGGTCGAAGGGGTTGGCCTGCCGTTCGCTCGCTCCGCCGATGACTTCGTGATCTTCACGAAGACACGGCGTGCGGCGGAGCGGGTGTTCAACGGGGTGAATCGTTACCTCACGAAGGTGCTTCGCCTGGTGGTGAACCTGGAGAAGAGCC
>JBBAVS010000031.1:0-34913 GCA_040397585.1 Pirellulales bacterium | reverse complement strand
GGTTTCACCCTGGTCGAACTTCTCGTCGTGATCGCGATCATCGCCACGCTGATCGGCCTTCTGCTGCCGGCCGTGCAGTCGGTCCGCGAGGCGGCTCGACGCATCCAGTGCGCCAATCAGATGAAGCAGGTCGGTCTCGCCGTCGTCCAGGCGCATGACCAGAAGCGGGTCTACCCCATGGGCCGCGACACCCGCGACCAGTTCGGCCAGTCGTGGTCGTTCCGGATCCTCCCGCTGCTCGAGCAGGCGTCGATCTATGGCGCGCTCGTTTCCGGATCGAGCACGCCCATGTGGGACGACCGCAACGCGGTCGCCATGCGGACCCCGGTGCCGACCTTCTTCTGCCCGACGCGCCGCGTACCCACTGCCGATCGCAACTTCGACAACAATGACCAGCCGCCCGTGAAGGAGGGGGTGGGGGCCGGTGGCGACTACGCCGCCAACGCCGGCACCTACTTCAACTACTACTCCGGGACCGCGGCTCCGCTCGATCCCCGGCAAGCCGGCCCGATGCACACGTTCTCCAAGGTCCGGGCCGCCCAGGTGAGCGACGGCCTCTCGAAGACGTTCGCCGCCGGCGAGAAGCACGTGCCCCGCGTCGATTCGACGGTCGCGAGCAACATGGTGCACCGTGCCCAGGGGGACACGGCGTTCTTTGCCTCCGACGATCCCTACGTCTGCTTTCGCGACCCGGCCCGAGGCCTCGCCAGCGGGACCGACGACATGAACAACCGCAAGTTCGGCAGTCTGCACCCGGGCGTGACGTCGTTCGTGTTTCTCGACGGCCACGTGGAGCCGATCGAGAACGACATCGACCTGACCGTGCTGCGGTGGTACTGCTCGATCGGGGACGGCAACGACCCGACCGCTCCCGCCGACGGCGCCGACGGCACCTGATCGGCTACACTGGCGGCCCCGTCCCTGGAGCCACCAGCCATGTCGAAACTGCTTCCCTGTCCGCTGTTCATCGGCGGTGAGTGGATCACCGTGTCGGGCGTGGCCACCACGCCCGTCCACAACCCGTCGGTCGGCGAGGTGATCGCCGAAGCGCCGCTCTGCGGGGCCGACGTCGTCGATCAGGCGGTGCAGGCGGCGGCCAAGGCGTTTCCCGGCTGGATGGAGACGCCCCCGGTTGAGCGGGCGCGGATCCTCTTCCGGCTCAAGGTGCTGCTCGAGGACCACTTCGACGAGCTCGCCCGCAGCGTGACCACCGAGCACGGCAAGACGCTCGCCGAAGCCCGCGGCGACGTCCGCCGGGGCCTCGAAAACATCGAGTTCGCCTGCGGGGCCCCGAGCCTGCTGATGGGCGAGTCGGCCGAGAACGTGGCCCGCGGCATCGACTGCGACTCGATCCGCCAGCCGCTCGGCGTGGTGGCGGGCATCACGCCCTTCAACTTTCCCGCGATGGTGCCGCTCTGGATGTGGCCGATCGCGATCGCCTGCGGCAACACCTTCGTGCTCAAGCCCAGCGAGAAGGTGCCGCTGACCACGATCAGGATCGCCCAGCTCGCGCAGCAGGCCGGGCTCCCCGCCGGCGTGCTCAACGTGGTGCACGGCGGCCGTGAGGCGGTGGATGCGATCCTCGCCCATCCGACGATCAAGGCGGTGTCGTTCGTGGGCTCCACGCCCGTGGCCCGGGAGATCCACCGGATCGGCACGGCCAACGGCAAGCGGGTGCAGGCGGCCGGCGGCGCCAAGAACTTCGTGCTCGTGATGCCCGACGCCGACGTGGCCAACTCCTCGACCGGCATCCTGGAGGCCGCCTTCGGCTGCGCGGGCGAACGGTGCATGGCGGGCTCCACCGCGATCGCGATCGGCAAGGCGGCCGACACCGTGCTCCCCCGGCTCGTGGACGTGGTCTCGAAGATCAAGGTGGGCCCTACCGACCGCGACGCCGAGGCCCAGATGGGGGCGGTCATCACCCGGCAGCACGCCGACCGCGTCTGCGAGCTGATCTCGGAGGCCGCCGGCCAGGGGGCGCAGCCGCTCACCGACGGCCGGACGACGAAGGTTGCCGCGGCGCCGCACGGCTTCTTCGTGGGGCCCACGGTGCTCGACCACGTCCGCCCCGAGATGGTGACGATGAAGGAGGAAGTGTTCGGCCCCGTGCTGAACGTGGTCCGCATGGACGACCTCGACGCGGCGATCGAACTGGCCAACTCGTCCCCCTACGGCAACGGCGCTGCCATCTTCACCCGCAGCGGCAAGGCGGCCCGCGAGTTTCGCCACCGCGTGCAGGCCGGCATGGTGGGCATCAACATCGGCGTGCCGGCCCCGATGGCCTTCTTCCCGTTCAGCGGCTGGCATGCGTCGTTCTTCGGCGACCTCCACCTCCAGGGGCGGGAGAGCGTGGCCTTCTTCACGCAGCAGAAGGTGACGACCACCCGCTGGTTCGCCGACGGGGAAGGGACGATCTGGGCCGCGAAGTGAGCCGGGAGGACGACTGATGGCACTGCTCGTCAAAAACGCCGACATCGTCAACGCCGACAGCCGCTACACCGCCGACATCCTCTGCGAGGGCGACTCGATCGTGCGGATCGACCGGGGCATCCCGCCGCCGCCGGGCGCCGAGGTGATCGACGCCACCGGCAAGCACGTCTTCCCGGGCTTCATCGATCCCCACACCCACATCTACCTGCCCTTCATGGGCACCTTCTCGCGCGACGACTACGAGACCGGCACGAAGGCCGCCCTCGTGGGCGGCACGACCACGATCTTCGAGATGGTCTGCCCGGCGCGGAGCATGTCGGCTGCAGACGGCTTCGCCCTCTGGCGGCAGCAGGCCGAGGGCAAGGCCTGCTGCGACTACACCTTCCACATGGGGGTGACCCGGTTCGACGCCGACGCGGCCGCCCAGCTCCGCGAGATCGTGAAGGCGGGCGTCGGCAGCTTCAAGGTGTTTCTTGCCTACAAGGGGGCCTTCGGCGTGGACGACGCCGAGCTCTGGCACACGCTCGCCCTCGCCAAGGAGCTGGGCGTGGTCGTCACGGCCCACTGCGAGAACGAGACGCTCGTCGCCCAGCTCCAGCAGCAGCTGCTCGCCGCCGGCCGCACCGGCCCCGACGCCCACCACGACAGCCGGCCGCCGCGGGTGGAAGCGGAGGGCGTGCACCATCTGATGACCTTCGCCGAGCTCACCGGCGCCCGTGTCTACATCGTGCACCTCTCCTGCCAGGAGGCCCTCGATGCCGCGATCGCCGCCCGCGAGCGGGGCGTGAACGTGGCGGTCGAGACGCTGATTCAATACCTCGTGCTCGACAAGACCTGGGCCGAGAAGCCGGGCTTCGAGGGGGCGAAGTACGTGATGTCTCCGCCGCTCCGCGACGTCGCCAATCAGGCCGTCCTCTGGAACGGCCTCGCCAGCGGCCTCGTGCAGACGGTCGGCACCGACCACGCCCCCTTCGACTTCGCGTCACAAAAGCCGATGGGCCGGGACGACTTCACCAAGATCCCCAACGGCATTCCGTCGATCGAAGACCGCATCAACCTCCTCTGGACCCACGGCGTGAAGCGGGGCCGGCTCTCGCTCCAGCAGTTCGTGGCGGTGGCGAGCACCAACGCGGCCAAGATCTTCGGCCTCTGGCCCCGCAAGGGGGTGATCCAGCCGGGCGCCGATGCCGACCTCGTGATCTACGACCCGGCCTATCGCGGCACGCTCTCGGCGAAAACCCAGACGCAGGCGGTGGACTACAACGCCTTCGAGGGCTGGCCGATCGAGGGACGGCCGGCGGTGGTCACGGTCCGCGGCGAGGTGGCCGTGCGCGACGGGCGGTTCTGCGGCACGGTGGGCCGCGGCCGATTTCTCGAACGCCGGCCGACGCAATAAAAAGGTGTCAGGAACCTTTTTCTTGACGGGCAATAAAAACAATAAAAAGGTGTCAGGAACCTTTTTCTTGACGGGTGTACGGATGGTGGATTCGAATGTTGCGATGGGAAGACCAGAACGAGCAGCGGACGGAGGCATGGTGTATCACGTTCTCAATCGTGGTAATGCACGCATGTCCATTTTTGAGTCCGACGCCGATTACGAGGCGATGGAGCGGGTTCTCGAGCAGGCAGTTGAACGCTACGGTACCGACCTCCTTGCCTGGTGCCTGATGCCGAATCATTGGCACCTCGTGGTGAGGCCACACGCCGACGGTGAATTGTCTCGGTTTGTCGGATGGCTTACCCTCACGCACACGCAGCGGTGGCACGCCCATCGGCACAGTCGTGGTGCTGGCCACGTTTATCAGGGGCGATTCAAGTCATTCGTGATTCAAGAGGAAGACCATTTCCTCACCGTTTGCCGCTATGTCGAGCGGAACGCCTTGCGAGCGAACCTGGTTCGCCGTGCGGAGGATTGGCGGTGGGGCAGTCTCTGGCGCTGGCACCATGGGGATGCTCGTGAGAAATCAGTCCTGGCACCGTGGCCCGTCCGACGCCACGCGGGTTGGCTGGAGCACGTGAACGCCGCGCAGACAGAGGCCGAACTGGCGGCCATTCGGCATTCGGTCGCGCGGGGAACCCCGTATGGCGACGAACGGTGGACCGCGCGAGTCGTCAAGCGTCTGGGTCTGGAAACAACGGTCCGGTCTCGCGGCCGACCGAGGAAGATCGGAAAAGGTTCCTGACACCTTTTTTACACCCGGAAAAGGTTCCTGACACCTTTTTTACACCCTTTTGTACCTGACACCTTTTTTTACATGACCACGCGCGACACGCCCGATCCCCGGCTCTGGAACGAGGATCTCGCGCCCGTGCCGCAGGCGAAGCGGACGTGGACGTGGTGGAACGTGGCCGCCCTCTGGATCGGGATGGCGGTCTGCATCACCACCTACACGCTCGCGGCCAGCCTGATCGAACAGGGGATGAACTGGTGGCAGGCCACGCTCACGATCCTGCTGGGCAACCTGATCGTGCTCGTGCCGATGACGCTCAATGCGCACCCCGGCACGCTCTACGGAATCCCGTTTCCGGTGTTGCTGCGGGCCTCGTTCGGGACGCTCGGGGCGAACGTCCCGGCGCTGATGAGGGGGCTCGTGGCCTGCGGCTGGTTCGGCATTCAGACCTGGGTGGGAGGGGCGGCGATCTACGCCACGGCGGCCGTGATCCTCGGCTTCGACCCCGCCGCCCGGCAGCCGCTGCCGGTGCTCGGCATTTCCGCCGGTGAGTTCCTCTGCTTCATGATCTTTTGGGCCGTGAACGTCTGGTTCATCGTCCGCGGCATGGAGTCGATCAAGTGGATGGAGGCGGCCAGCGCCCCGTTCCTGCTGCTCGTCGGCCTGGCGCTCGTGGCCTGGGCTTGGGAGGCGGCGCACGGGTTCGGGCCGATCTTCTCCCAGCCGTCGAAGTTCGCGTCGGCGGCCGAGTTCTGGCCTGTGTTCGGCTCGGGCCTGACCGCGATGGTCGGCTACTGGGCCACGCTCTCGCTCAACATCCCCGACTTCTCGCGATTCGCCCGGTCGCAGCGTGACCAGATGATCGGCCAGGCCGTGGGCCTGCCCACCACGATGACCTTCTACTCGTTCATCGGGATCGTGGTCACGAGCGCCACGGTGGTGATCTTCGGCGAGGCGATTTGGGATCCCGTGCAGGTGATCGCCCGGTTCGGCAACCCCTGGCTCTCGGCACTGGCGCTGGTCACGCTCGTGGTGGCGACGCTCTCCACCAACATCGCGGCCAACGTCGTCTCGCCCGCCAACGACTTCGCGGCCCTCGCGCCGCGGCTGGTGAGCTTCCGCACCGGCGGTCTGATCACCGCCGCGATCGGTGTGCTGATGTTTCCCTGGAAGCTCTACCAGGATCCCAGCGGCTACATCTTCACCTGGCTGATCGGCTACAGCGCCCTCCTCGGGCCGATCGCCGGGATCATGATCGCCGACTATTTCCTCTGGCGGCGGTGCCGGCTGCTCGTGCGGGACCTCTACCGCTCCACGGGCGAGTACCGCTACACCGGCGGCTTCAGCATCGTGGCCTTCGCCTGCCTCGCCGCCGCGGTGCTGCCCAACCTGCCCGGCTTCCTGGTGCGGATCGGAGCGGCGCCGGAATCGGCATTCCCGGGCTGGCTCGTGGCGGGGTACCACTACGCCTGGTTCACGGGCTTTGCCCTCGGCTTCGTGCTCTACTCGCTGCTCCGGCCGCTCTTTCCCCGCTCGTAGGAGGCCCGCCATGGCCGTCGCCCAGTCCGCCCCCGCGCTGCCCCCGTGCGACCACCGCCCGCGGCGCTACGCCGGCCCGTCGAAGCAGGAGGTGCTCGCGCTGCGGAAGCAGTACGTGAATCCGGCGATCTTCACGTACTACAAGGAGCCCCTGATGATCGTCGAGGGGCAGATGCAATACCTCTATGACGAGACGGGCCGCCGCTACCTCGACGGCTTCGGCGGGATCGTCACCGTGAGCGTGGGCCACTGCCACCCGAAGATCGTGGCGGCGGTGAACCGCCAGAACGAGATCCTCCAGCACACGACCACGATCTATCTCAATCCCTGCATCGCGGAGTATGCCCGCGACCTGGCGGCCCGGATGCCGGGCGACTTGAAGGTGTGTTACTTCACCAACTCGGGCTCGGAGGCCAACGACCTGGCGATCCTCATGGCCCGGGCCTACACGGGCAACTTCGACGTGCTCGCGCTCCGCAACTGCTACCACGGCGGCAGCATGCAGACGATGGGGCTGACGAGCCACCACACCTGGAAGTTCAACGTGCCGCATTCGTTCGGGGTGCACCACGCGGTGTTCCCCGACCGCCTCCGCGGCCCGTGGGGCTACGACGACCCCGCCGCCGGGCCGAAGTACGCCGCCGACCTGCAGAACCTCATCGAGTTCGGCACGCCCGGGAAGGTAGCCGCGTTCATCGCCGAGAGCATCCAGGGCGTGGGCGGAGCGGTGGTGTTTCCCGACGGCTATCTGAAGGCGGCCTACGAGCACGTCCGCACGGCCGGCGGCCTCTGCATCGCCGACGAGGTGCAGTCGGGCTTCGCCCGCACCGGCTCCCACTTCTGGGGTTTCGAGACGCAGGGCGTGATTCCCGACATCGTCACCATGGCCAAGGGAATCGGCAACGGCGCGGCGCTCGCGGCGGTGGTGACCACGCCCGCGATCGCCCAGGCGCTTACCTCTCGAATCCACTTCAACACCTTCGGCGGCAACCCGGTGGCCTGCACGCAGGGGCGGGCGGTGCTCCAGGTGATCGACGAAGACGGCATCCAGGCCAACGCCGCCGCGCTCGGCGGGCGGCTCAAGGCGGGCTTCGAGGATCTCGCCCTCCGGCATGACCTGATCGGCGACGTTCGCGGCCTGGGTCTGATGCTTGGGATCGAGCTGGTGAAGGACCGGGCGGGCAAGGCCCCGGCGAAGGAAGAGTGCCTGCGGGTTTTCGAGCGGTGCCGCGAGCTCGGCCTCCTGATCGGCAAGGGGGGGCTTCATGGCAACGTTCTGCGGATCAAGCCGCCGATGTGCCTGACCGCGGCCGACGCCGACTTCATGCTCGAGGTTCTGGACGCGGCATTCCGGGGCGTGTGAGGCGTTTTCGGGGCGGCCCGGCGGGCAGCCGGGAGGCTCGGCCCGCGAAACCTCTGGGCCGCTGGGCCGTTGAAACCGCGTGGCGGCGTCCTGCGCCGACGCTATCCTGAGTGCAGTGGAGGCCGATCATGTCAGCCATGGCGAGTTCAGCGGACAAGCGGCGAGCCGTGGCGGCCCTGGCGGCCGATCGCGACCAGCAGGGGTCGACGGGCCGGTTCCTGAAGCGCGCGGGCTTGGCCTTGCTTCTCCTGTTCCTGATCGGCACGCCGATCCTCTGGGCGGCCGGTTTTTTCTCCGGGCCGAAGGCCGTCGCCGAGATCAAGCAGCTCGTCGATCAGCAGGTGGCCGAATACGACCGGGTGGCCCGCGGCGAGGTGCCGTTCGGGAGTGCGAGCGCGGGCGCCGTGTTCGAGAAGATGCGGGACATGCCCCGCGAGGCTCGCGACCAGATCGGGCCGCAGATGGGCCGGCTCTGGGCTGCCCGCGAACGCGCCGAAATGGCCTCGTATTTCGCGCTGCCGCCGGAGAAGCGGCGGGCCGAACTCGACCGCCGCATCAAGGCCGACGAGGAACGCCGTAAGGTCTGGCAGGCCGAGCGGGAGAAACGCGATCAGCAGCGGACGGCGAACGGCCAGCAGGCCAGCAACGGGAATGGCGGTGATCGCGGCGGCCCGGGTGGGCCGGGCGGTGGCGGCCCCGGGGGCGGCGGGCCGGGCGGTGGCGGCGGTCCTGGCGGCCGCGGGCCGGGTGGCGGCGGACGCGGGGGCGGCACCGAGGAAGCCCGCAACGATCGCAGCAAGCGGCGGATCGACCAGTCCACGCCCGAGCAGCGGGCCCAGCAGACGGAGTATCGCCGCGCCATGGAAGAGCGGCGGACGCAACTCGGGCTGCCAACGGGCGGGCGTCGGGGCGGCTGACCGGATTCGCAGGCATCACAGGAGCGCGCAGGGCATGGCTTGGTTCGGACGTTCGAGCGTGCCGGCGTGGTGCCTGCTCGCAGCGGCCTGGAGTCTGGCGGCCCTGGCCGCCGAGCCGCTCCGGGTGGGCATGGAGCTCTCCTATCCCCCTTTCGAGATGACCGACCCGCAGGGCCGGCCGGCCGGCGTGAGCGTGAGGCTCGCCGAGGCGCTCGGCCGGCATCTGGGCCGGCCCGTCACCATCGAGAGCATGGCCTTCGACGGCCTCATCCCGGCGCTCAAGGCCGGCCACATCGACTGCGTGATCTCGTCGATGACGGCCACGCCGGAACGGGCGAAGTCGATCGCCTTCTCCGACCCCTACCTCAAGACCGGCCTCGCGCTGCTGATCGCCGCGCGATCGCCAGTGCAGTCGGTGGCCGACCTCGACGCGCCGGGCAGGGTCGTGGCCGTGAAGCAGGGAACGACGGGCCAGCAGTGGGCCGCCTCGTCGCTGAAGCAGGCCCGGCTGCTCGTCCTCGACACCGAATCGGCCGCCGTGCTGGAGGTGATCCAGGGGCGGGCCGATGCCTTCGTGTATGACTCGATGTCGATCTACACCAATCACAAGAAGCAGCCGACGAAGACCCGGGCGGCGCTCGTGCCGTTTCGCGAGGAGGCGTGGGCCATCGGCCTGCGGCAGGGAGACGACGCCCTGCGGCGGCAGGTGAACGAATTTCTGGAGGCGTTTCGCGCCGGCGGCGGCTTCGAGAAGCTCGGTGACGAGTTCCTCGCCGAGCAGAAGCAGTACTTCCGCGAGCACGCGATCCCCTTCTACTTCTAGGGCCCCGACGCGGGCGGCTCGAGAGTGGGTGCCGGTTTTCCCTAGTGGGTGCCGGTTTTCGGAAGTGGGTGCCGGTTTTCGGAAGTGGGTGCAGGTTTTCGGAAGTGGGTGCAGGTTTTCGGAAGTGGGTGCAGGTTTTCGGAAGTGGGTGCAGGTTTTCAACCTGCACAATTGCCACGCCGGACGTGATGCACCGCAGGTTGAAAACCTGCGGCCACTTGGCCGGATGTGATGCACCGCAGGTTCAAAACCTGCGGCCACTTTTGAAAACCTGCGGCCACTTGGCCGGGCCGGCTACACTGCTGGCATGCCTCGCTGGCTCGCCCATCTCATCGTCCTCGCCCTGGTCGCTGCGGCGGGCGGCTGGGCGATCGCCAGCCTCGACATGACCTGGAACTGGGGCGTGGTCTGGGAGTATCGCGAGGCCTTCTGGAAGGGCTGGTGGACCACCGTCGGCATCGCCCTGGCCGCGCTCCTCGGGAGCCTGGCCATCGGCCTCGTCACCGCCCTCATGCTGCGGTCGCGGTTCACGCTGCTCGAGGCCGCGGGGCGGGTCTACGTGGAGCTCATTCGCGGAACGCCGCTGCTGGTGCAACTGCTCGTCGGCTGGTACGTGGTCGCCGCAGCGATGCGGGTGGGCACGAGCGCCCGGGACGTGGTCGGCGTGGTCGTGCTCTCGCTGTTCAGCGGCGCCTACATGGCGGAGATCATCCGCGGCGGCCTTGACGCGATCCCGCGGGCCCAGATCGACAGTGCCCGCGCGATCGGCCTCACGCCGTGGCAGACGCTCCGCCTCGTCGTCCTGCCGCAGGCGGTGCGGATCGTGCTGCCCGCCGTTGCCGGTCAGCTGGTGTCGCTGATCAAGGATTCGTCGCTGCTCTCGGTGATCTCGATCGGCGAGTTCACGTTTGCGGCCCGCAACGTCAACTCCGCCACCTACTCGACGCTGGAGAGCTACCTGCCGCTCGCCGCCGGCTACCTGGCGCTCACGCTCCCCCTCTCGGCCCTCTCCCGCTGGCTGGAGCGGCGGTTCCGCTACGAGGCCGCATGAACCTCGCCATCCGCGGCCTCGTGCAGCGGTTCACCGACCAGCGATCGGGAGCCCAGGCCACCGTGCTCGACGGGCTCGACCTCGTCACCGGCGACATCCAGGCGCTCGTGCTCGTCGGGCCGTCAGGGGGCGGCAAGTCTACGCTCCTGCGGATCCTCGCCGGGCTCGACGTGCCGATCGCGGGCACCGTGGCCTTCGACGGCGAGCCGCTGCCGCGCGACGAGGCGGGCCTCCGCGGTTATCGCCGCACCGTGGGCACGGTTTTCCAGGCATACAATCTGTTTCCCCACCTCACCGCGATGCAAAACCTCCTTCTCCCACTCGTGCAGGTGCACGGCCTCACCGAGGCCGCGGCCCGTGACCGCGTGCGTGAGCCGCTCGAACGGTTCGGCCTCGCGGCGCACGCTCACAAGCGGCCGGCCGAGCTCTCCGGCGGGCAGAAGCAGCGGGTGGCGATCCTGCGGGCGCTCGTCGTGCAGCCCCGGCGGCTGTTTCTCGACGAGCCCACCTCCGCCCTCGACCCGGAGATGACCGGCGAGGTGCTCGACATGATCGGCGAGTTGAAGCAGGCGGGCACCCAGTTCGTGCTCGTCACCCACGAGATGGGCTTCGCCCGCCGCGTGGCCGACGAGATCGCCTTCATCGCCGACGGCGAGTGCCCGGCCCTGGAGCCGCCCGCCGAGTTTTTCGGCGGCTGTCGGGAGCCGCGGGTGGTGTCGTTCCTCGAACGCACGAGGCGGGCATGACCACCTTCGCTCCAGGCCCCGACGACGCTCCCCGACTCGCCCTGCTCGGCGCGCTCGTCGCCGATGCGGTGGCGATGCCGGTGCACTGGTACTACGACCAGCGGGCCCTCGACCGCGACTACGGCGCGATCACGGGCTACGCCGCCCCGAAAAGCCCGCATCCCGACAGCATCCTCTGGCGGTCGCAGTGGACGCCCCCCGACGCGAAGTTCGATATCCTCCGCGAGCAGGCGGCGCACTGGGGCAAGCGGGGCGTGCACTACCACCAGTTCCTCGCCGCCGGCGAGAACACGCTCAACTCCCGCCTCGCGGTCGAGCTCTTCGAGTTTCTCCGCCGCCATCACGACTACGACCCCGAGCGCTGGCTCGACCGCTACGTCGCGGTGATGCTCGAGCCCGGCTGGCACCGCGACACCTACGTGGAGGAATATCACCGCCACTTCTTCACGAACCTCGGCGGGGGCCGCAAGCCGATCAACTGCGGCGTCCGCGACATCCACATCGGCGGGCTCGTGCCGGTGCCCGCGATCGTCGCCGCCCTCGGCCCACGGCATCCCGAGCTGCGGCGGATCGTGCGACTCCACGTGGGGCTCACCCACAAGGACGACGAGGTGCTCGCCGCCGCCGACGCCTTCGCGCGGATGCTCATCGACGCGCTGCCTCGGCCGGATGCCGCCCCGCGGACGGTGGCCGAGGCCGCCACCGCCCTCCGGGAGTCGATCCTCGAACACGGCCGCGACTGGATCTCGGCCGCGAAGCTCCGCGGCTGGGAGGGGCTCTCCGACCGGCAGCTCGTGGGGGGCACCCTCTCGAGTGCCTGCTACATCGAGGAGGCGTTTCCCGCGGCCCTGGCCCTCGCCTGGCGGCACGCCGGGGACTTCGCCGGCGGGGTGTGCGGCAATGCCGCCTGCGGGGGCGACAACTGCCACCGCGGCGGGGTGGTCGGCGGGCTCCTCGGGGCCACGGCCCCGATTCCGGCCGAGTTCCTCGCGGGCCTTGCCTCAGGTGCTAAAGTTATCGGGTCGTAGGTCACCACTCGTCCCCGGGGGAAACATGTCGTCGTCGTCCGCCTCGCTTCCCCTCGAAACCGCTGATTCGGCCGTGTTCGCCGCCCTCTCGACCCCCTTCACGCCCACCCGGACCACGCTCCTCGACGCCGATCCCACCGCGGCCGACCCGGTTGCCGCCAAGCGGGCGGAACTCCGCCGCTACTTCCACCAGACCTGCGAGATCTACGAACGTCTCTTCGCGCTGATCCGCGACGAGTCGTCGTACTACGAGCGGCACGAGCCCCTCCGCCATCCGCTGATCTTCTACTACGCCCATCCGGCCGTCTTCTACCTCAACAAGCTGACGGCGGGCCGGTACATCCCCGCGCGGCTCGATCCCGCCCTCGAGGCGATGATGGCCGTGGGGGTGGACGAGATGTCGTGGGACGACCTCAACACCGCCCACTACGACTGGCCGGCGGTCGCGACGGTGAAGCGGTATCGGGCCGCGATGCGGAAGCTGGTGGACGACTTCATCCAGACGATGCCGCTGGAGCTGCCGATCCGCTGGAACTCGCCGGCCTGGCTGATCCTGATGGGCATCGAGCACGAGCGGATCCACCTCGAGACGTCGAGCGTGATCATGCGGCAGATGCCGCTCGACGAACTCCGGCACGGCGCGGAGCTCACCGCGGAGGAGCGGCGGCTGTGGGCGGCCTGTCCGGCGGGTGGTGCGGCGCCCGCCAACGAATGGCTGCCCGTCGCCGCCACGCACGTGCGGCTCGGCAAGCCCAAGACGGATCGCACCTACGGCTGGGACAACGAATACGGCGTCGAGGAGGCCGACCTGCCCCCGTTCCGTGCCGGCCGGCGGCTGGTGTCGAACGCGGAGTTCATGGAGTTCGTGGCCGACGGCGGCTACCGCAACGAGGCCTGGTGGACCGACGAGGGCCGCGGCTGGCTGAGTTACACGCGGGCCGAGCATCCGAAGTTCTGGGTCCGCCAGGGCGACTCCTTCCTGCAGCGGAATCTGCTCGACGAGATTCCCCTGCCGCTCAACTGGCCCGTCGAGGTGAACTGCCTCGAGGCCCAGGCCTACTGTGCCTGGCTCGCGGCCAAGACCGGCGAAAACGTCCTCCTGCCGACCGAGGCCCACTGGCAGGCGCTCCGCGACACGATCCGCCATGATCAGCCCATGTGGGATCAGCCCACGTGGGAGCGGGCTCCGGGCAACATCAACCTCGAGCACCATGCCTCCAGCTCCCCCGTCGACGCCTTCCCGCAGGGTGAGTTCTGCGACATCGTCGGCAACGTCTGGCAGTGGACGCGGACGCCGATCATGCCCTTCAAGGGCTTCGAGGTGCATCCGCTGTACGACGACTTCTCGGTGCCCACGTTCGACGGCCGCCACAACCTGATGAAGGGCGGTTCGTGGATCTCGACGGGCAACGAGGCGCTGGCGAGCGCCCGGTATGCCTTCCGCCGCCACTTCTTCCAGCACGCCGGCTTCCGCACGATCATCGAGGAGCCGGGCAACGAGGCGGTGACGGCCGGCTCGCGGCTCTACGAGACCGACCAGCTGGTGACGCAGTATCTGGATTTCCACTACTACGACGCGGCGTCGGGCGACGTGGCCGACCCGTTGGGCGTGCCCAACTTTCCCAAGGCTTGCGTCGAGGCCACGATGCGGCACATGCCGCCGCAGCGCCGCGAGCGTTGCCTCGACGTCGGCTGCTCGGTGGGGCGGTCCGCCCTCGAGTTCGCCCGCTTCTTCAGCCACGTGGACGCGATCGACTTCTCGGCCCGGTTCATCCAGTCGGGCGTGAGGCTCCAGCAGGGCGACGAGGTGCTCTACGAGATTCCCACCGAGGGGGAGCTGACCGTCGGGCGGGCGATTTCGCTCGACCGCATCGGCCTCGCCGACGTGGGCCGCCGCGTGAACTTCATGCAGGGCGACGCCTGCAACCTCAAGGAGCTGTTCACCGACTACGACCTCGTGTTCGCGGGCAACCTGATCGACCGGCTCTACGACCCGGCGCTGTTCCTGGACACGATCGCGGGCCGCCTCCGGCCGGAAGGCGTGCTCGTGATCACGTCGCCCTACACCTGGCTCGAGGAATACACGCAGAAGGCCAAGTGGGTGGGCGGCCGCCGCGAGGCGGGCGAGCCCCTGACGACGTTCGCCGGCCTGTCGCGGACGTTCGCGGGCCGATTCGAACTGCTCCACCGGCAGGACGTGCCGTTCGTGATCCGCGAGACCGCCCGGAAGCACCAGCACACCCTCGCGGAGATGACGGTCTGGCGGCGGATCGGCGGCTGATCTGCTAGCCTTGTCGGCCGGGCTCCCGCGGTGGATTCGGGGGCGTCGCTCAGCGTTCATCGTCGTCCGATGCAGCGTCCAACACCTCCGCCGGTTCCGCCCGCGCCACGCCGTGAGCCCGACCCCGGGCCGGTCGTGATCGTGAGCGGCACGCGGCCCATCAAGCGGCGGCGCAAGAGCGGCGGGGCCGGCGTCGCGGCGGCGCTCGTGCTTTCCGCGGCGGCGCTCGTGGCGGGGGTTGTCGCCTGGCCGTTCATCCAGCCGGCCCTGCGGCAGGCGAACCGGCCAACCAAGAAGCGGGCGGTGGCCAGCGCCGCGGCTCGGCCGGAGGCACCGCGAGCCGCCGCTGCCGCGCCCGCAGTGGCTGAGCGAACCGAGAAGCCAGAGCGGCCCGCCGCGACCGCGCCGGTTCCGCCGCCGGTGCCGTCGCCCGAGCCGCAGCCACCGGCTCCGACGCCACCAGTGCCGTCGCCGCCGCCCGTCGCCGTGGGGGACGATGCCAGCGCCGGCATGCGCGAGGGCGAACGCGAGCGTGCGCCTGACAAACACAACGACAAGGATGCCGCACAGGCTGCCGGGGCGGTGGACCGCGGGATCGCCGCCGCCGCCGCGGCCCTGCGCCGCCACGACCATCCCGCCGCCGAGCAGGCCCTCGAGGTGGCGGGTGATGTGGCCGCCGGCGATCCGGACCTGGAGACCCGCGTGAACCGCTGGCGGCTGCTCGTGGCCTATGCCGGGGAGCTCGACGGGCATCTCGAACGGGCGGTGGCATCGGCCAACCAGGGACGTGAATACACGATCGGCGAGCGGACGATCTCGATCATCGAACTCCGCCCCGAGACCTTCGCTTTCAAAGAGCGGGGCAAGGTGACCCGCGGCCCGCGGGCGGAACTGCCGCGGGTGGTGGAGCGGGCGATCCTGGCGGCTTGGTTCGACGGCGATCCCCGGCCGGCGAACGCGATCTTCGTGGGCCTCCACCGGCTTCTCGACGACGAACCCGATCTCGATCGCGTGCGGGCGTCCTGGGAGGAGGCCGCCGCGGGAGATGCCGCCGCCGGGTCGATTCTCCCGCTGCTCGACGATCCCGCGATCGTGGCGGACCGCTGATCGCCTGGGAGTCGCCTACCAGGCCCGCTCCAGGATCGGCAGGAGCGCCTGCGGATCGAGCGTCACGGGGTTGCCCCGCATGCTCGCCCCCCCGGAGTTTTCCGCCAGCCACGCGAGCCGCCCGCGGTCGAGCCCCACGTCCGCGAGCCGGCGCGGGGTGCCGGCGGCGATGCAGAGGGCGTCGATCCGCCGCGTGAAGGCGTCGGCCGCAGCCTCCGGTGCGTGCGGCGCGTCGGGGTCGATCGCCCGCTCGAGAACGGCGAAGTCGGCCTCGCAGGCGGAGCGATTCACGGCGATCGCGATGGGCAGCATCACCGCGCAGGCGATGCCGTGCGGTGTTCCACATTCGATGCCCAGTGCCGCCGCCACGCCGTGCGCCATGCCGAGGCCGGAGTTGGTCAGCGCCATGCCCGAGAGCAGGGCCGCATGGCTCATGGCCGCGCGGGCCTCGAGGTCGCCCGGTGCGGCCAGCACTCGCGGCAGCGCCGCCACCGCGCGGGGCAGCGCGTCGAGCGCCAGCGCCCGCGGCAGCGGAGCCCGAAACCGGCAGACGAACGACTCGATGAGCTGCGTGATCGCGTCGAGCCCCGAGGCCGCGGTCACGTCGCGGGGGCAGGGCACCGTGACCGCCGGATCGACGACCGCCGCCCTCGGCACGAGCAGCGGACTCCGCATGCTCTTCTTGAACCGTCGGTGGGGGCACGAGATCACGGCATTGCGGGTGGCCTCGGCGCCGGTGCCCGCCGTCGTCGGCACGGCGACGAGCGGCAGCGGCGGCCGGGCGATCGGCAGCCCGCGGCCCACGCCCTCGAGGTGATCCGTCACCGCGTCGTCGTCGCAGGCCTGCGGGGTCGCGAGGTTCGTGGCGAGGGCCGCGACGGCTTTGGCGAGATCGATCGTGGCGCCGCCGCCGATCGCCACCACCACCGGGCTCCGATCCGCGGCCGACGGCAGGCGGCGGACGATCTCGGCCACGTCGCTCACGGTCGGCTCGCCCCGCGCCGTGCCCACGCAGACGACGTCGAGCCCGGCGGACCGGAGCGCGTCGATCACGGTCGCCGCACCGCCACAGGCCTCCAGGCTCCGCGTGCCAGTCACGAGCCAGGCTTCGCGGCCGAATCGGGCGGCGACCTCCCCAAGTTCGGCGAATCGTCCGCTGCCGAAATGCACGGCCGAGGGGGCGAGGAAGTCGTAGCGCAGGCCGCCGGCAGTTGGGAAGTCGGGCATGGGGGCGTCCGGCATCGGGGAGTCGTGAAACGGGGCGGGCATGGACCGCCGGCGCGACCTGTCCTAGGCTTGCCGGCTCGCCGCTTGTTTTCCCCTGCCCCGCGGCGTCCCGCAACCGCAGCCACGCCGAGACCACATGACCGACCCGCTACCGATTCCCGGGCATCCCGGCCCGCTCGCGGGCCGCATCCGGCCGCCCGGCTCGAAGAGCATCACCAACCGGGCGCTGGTGTGCGCGGCGCTGGCCCGCGGCACGAGCCGGCTCGGCGGCGTGCTCGACAGCCAAGACACCCGGGTGATGGCGGCGGGACTCGCGGCGCTCGGCATCGGCGTGACGGTCGATTGGCCGGCGGGCAGCGCCACGGTCGCCGGCGCCGGGGGCAGGCTGCCGGCCGCCGACGCGACGCTCGACTGCGCCGCCAGCGGCACGACCATGCGGTTTCTCGCGGCTCTCTGCGGGCTGGGCCACGGCACCTATCGGCTCGATGGCACCGCCCGGATGCGGCAGCGGCCGATCGGCGACCTGCTCGCGGCCCTCCGCAGCCTCGGCGTGGACGCGCAGGCCGAGAGCCCGGGCGAATGTCCGCCGGTGGTGATCCGATCGACCGGGTTCCGGGGCGGCGCCGCCACGGTGGCTGGCGGCACGTCGAGCCAGTTCGCCAGCGGCCTCGCCCTCGCCGCGCCCTGCATGCCGCTGGGCATGGACCTCGCCTTCTCCGGCACGCTCGTGTCGCTGCCCTACCTGGAGATGACGCGGCGGGTGATGGCCGCCTTCGGGGGTCGCTGCGACGTGGTCGATGACCGCACCTGGCGGATCCATCCGGGCGGCTATGCGGCCTGCGACTACGAGATCGAGCCCGATGCCTCCGCGGCGAGCTACTTCTTCGCGGCCGCGGCAATCACCGGCGGCCGGGTTCGCGTGGACGGGCTCTCGCGGCGGAGCATGCAGGGCGACGTGGCCTTCTGCGATGCGCTCGAGCGGATGGGCTGCGACGTCGAGTGGCACGAGGGCGACGCGGACGGCCGCGGCAACGCGATCACCGTGTCCGGCCGGGCGGCCCGCGGCATCGACATCGACATGAACGCGATCAGCGACACCGTGCCGACGCTGGCGGTCGTGGCCCTGTTCGCCGACGGTCCGACCACGATCCGCAACGTGGCCCACATCCGCGACAAGGAGACCGACCGGATCGGCGACCTCGTCCGCGAGCTCCGCGGGCTCGGCGGCTCCGTCGCGGAGCATCCCGACGGCATGACGATCACGCCGGTGCCGCTCCACGGCGGGGCGGTGAAGACCTACGATGATCACCGGATGGCGATGAGCCTGGCGCTCGCCGGCCTCAAGGTGCCCGGGGTAGCGATCCGCGATCCTGGCTGCGTCGGCAAGACGTTTCCCGGATACTGGTCGAGCCTCGGCGAACTCGCGGGCTTTCCCGCCGGCTGGGCCGACGCCTGACGGCCGAGAGAGTCGTACGGTTCCCGCATGATCCTCGTGGCCGCAGGTTTTCAACCTGCGGAGCGCGAGGTGGCCGCGCCACTCAGGGCTGCCCATGCCCCGTCGCCGGACGCTCGCTGCGGGCATCCTGCCAATCCTGTTCGGCACGAGATTTGCGCACCAGAAGGCCGGCAATTCGGGCAGGCTGGGGCGAGTTGCGCCCTCGCCCTGGCGACGGTATCGTGCCCGTCATGGCTACGAGCAGGAAGCGCGAGATTCGTGATCAGGATGTGCAGGGGCTGAAGTGCCTGCGGAAGATCCGTCCTCTGCTTTCGCGGCTGCGGAAGGTGGGCACGGAACGCGATAGAGCCGGCAATCGCCGGCTGTTCATGGATCAGTACTGCGCCCTGATCATGATGTCGCTGTTCAGCCCGGCGATCGAGAGCCTTCGCGACCCGTCTGCAGGGCGTCAGACAGGACCTCGGCCACGGTCACGCATACCAACGAACTGACGGAAGCCGATCGTGCTGCCAGCGTAATCAGCGACGAGATCGTCGACCTCGGCTGGAAGGCCCGGCACCGCACACTCCCCGACCATCCGATGCGGCTCATTCGCGTGGCCGTCAAACCGCACACGGGCTGCCGGGGCATGCGTGGGCCGACGTGCGACGGGGTGCTCCGATTGGTTACGAATCGGCTCGATCTCCCGGCTGAACGTATCGCCGAGATCGATCGGCTGCGGTGGGTCATCGAGATGTTCTTCCGGACGTTCAAGCAACTTCTCGGCTGCAAGCACCTATTCTCTGACAAGCACAACGGTGTGGAGATCCAAGCCTCCTGCGCCATGATCGTCTGCATGCTGATCCTGATCTACACGGGCGAGAACTCAGCGAGGGGCTGCCCATGCCCTCGAGCGGGCTATGGGAGCAAGCGCAGCCAGGATGGCGAAGCGCAGCGGACATGCAGTGAGTCGAGGCCTGGAGGGCCGAGACGAACGTCCGGCGAGAGGGCGTGGGTAGCCCCGAGCGGCACGGCGAGCCGCAGTCCCCATCGCTTACGCGATTGGGCTTCCTGGCGCAGCGAGCGTCCGGCGACGGGGCACGGGCAGCCCCTCGCTTCACAATCGTGCCCTACCGATTTCGCACAGGGGAGCAGCTGGCCGGAGGCACGCGCAGAAGCCGGTGACACTTGTGGACGCTGGACACCGACATTCCGACCGAGCCGTGAACTCACACACCGCAGGTGGGTCGGAGACCTCATTGCCGCCGGCGCCGAGCATGCCTCCGGCCAGCTGCGGGGCCCCGACGACCCGCGCTGATCCCATGAAGGCGACTATCAGTCCGTCGCGGCGTCGGCGGACGCCTGCTCGAGCACGAGCGCGGCCTGCTCGAGCAGCGAATCCACGCGGGCCTCGGCGGAGAGCAGGGACGAATCCATGGCCACGAATCCGCCGCCGCAATGCTGGCAATAGACCCGCCGGCCGAGCAGGTTGACATCGATCTCCAGCCGTCGCCCGCAGACCGGGCACCCCTGCTGGAAAAACACCTTCGTGGCCCGCGACGCGGATGCATCAGGCCGGTCGTGGTGATCGTGTGACGCCATGGTTCTCGCTGCCCCCGCTCCAAATCGATGAGCAGAGTATACGCGTCCCCGGGTGACGGGCCAACTCCAGCCTGCCACGGGACCGAGCCCCGTGGCCAGGGTCGTTTTCCAGGGCGTCTGACACCGCTACACTTGTCAAAGTCGGTGGTCCGCAAGGCCGCCGCAGCACCGGCAGTCGTCCCATGCTCCAACGCCCGCTGCTCACGCCGATCGTGGTCGGTTTCTGGCTCGTGACGAGCGGCTGGCTCGTGGTCACGAAGATCCTGCCGTCGCTGAGCCCCGGATCGCCTCCCGGACAGCAGGCGCTCTACACGTCGGGGCATCGCCCGATCCCGGTGGCCTGGTCGGTGCAGTGGAACGAGCAGCCCGTCGGCTGGGCGCTCGCCACCGCCACGCGGCAGACCGACGGCGGCCTCGTGGTGGACAGCCGTCTGCAGTTCGACAAGCTGCCGCTCGACGAGATGCTGCCCGGCTGGGCGGGCCTGCTCGTCCGCCGCGTCGTCCACGACACGGCGCCCGTGAGTTTCTCGGCCCGCGGCCGGCTGGAGATCGACGCGGTGGGCCAACTCCGGGCCTTCACCTCGCGGGTCGCGCTGCCCGGGGCGGTCGACGACGTGCTGCTCCTCGGGCAGGTCGATGACGGCGAGGTCGACGTCACGATCGAGGCGGGGGGGATGACCTACGAGACGACCCGGCACCTGCCGACGCACGTGATGATCGGCGACGAGCTCTCGCCGCAGGCGAGCCTCCCGGGGCTGTACGAGGGCCGCCGCTGGACCACCCCCGTCTACAGCCCGCTCCGTCCCGGCCATTCGCCGCTCGAGATCCTGCACGCCGAGGTGGGCCCCGAGGAGGCGCTCTACTGGGAGGAGGGCCTCGTGCGGGTGCACGTGGTGGCCTTGCGCGAGGACCCCTCCAGCCACCGGGAGCCGAGGTGCCGTCTCTGGGTCGATCGCTCGGGCCGGGTGCTCAAGCAGGAGGCGGTGCTCTTCGGCACCCGGATGACGTTTCTGCGCCGCACCGACGAGGCGGCGGAATGGCTGGTCGCCGAGAATGCCCGTGACGCCGCGATGGAGTCCCCCTCACCATGATCGAGTTCGATCACGTCACGCGGACCTACGGAGTGAAGACCGCCGTTTCCGATCTCACGCTGGCGATCCCCCGGGGCGAGCTCTTCGCCCTCCTGGGGCCCAACGGCGCGGGAAAGACGACCACGATCCGGATGCTCGTCGGCCTGCTGCGGCCGTCGCGGGGGGCCGTCCGCGTCTGCGGGCACGACCTCGTGAAGGATCCGCGTTCCGCGCACCTGCACCTCGGCTACGTGCCCGACGAGCCCACGCTCTACGACAAGCTCACCGGCCGCGAGTTTCTCTGGTTCATCGCCGACATGTTCGGCATGCCGCAGCGGCTCGCCACCACGCGCATCGATCGGGAGATCGAGCACTTCGAACTCGGCGAGTTCGCCGATGACCTCGCCGAGAGCTATTCGCTCGGCATGAAGCAGCGGCTCGTGTTCGCCGCCTCGCTGCTCCACGATCCCGACGTGCTGGTGCTCGACGAGCCGATGGTGGGGCTCGATCCGCGGAGCGTGCGGATCGTGAAGGACCTCCTCGCCGCCCGGACCCGCGAGGGGATGACGGTGTTCATGTCGACGCACACGCTGGCGATGGCGGAGGAGATGGCCGACCGGGTGGGGATCATGGTCCGCGGGCAGCTGCGGTTCCTGGGCACCATCGCCGAGCTCCGCGAGCAGATGGCCCTGGAATCGACCACGCTCGAGCAGCTCTATCTCGAAGTGACCTCGGCCCGGAGGACCGCACCGTGAGCCGCCGGCCGCCGCCGCCCGATGCCGTGCGGCTGCTCTCCTTCGAGGACGAGGCCCGGCTGTTCATGCGGCTCCGGGCCACGCTCGCCTGGGAGACGATCCGCTCGATGCTCGCCGACGCCCGGCTCCGCCTGAGCCTCGTCGTGCTGCTCAGCGGGCTGTTCTGGGCGGCCCTCTACGGGCTGTTTCTCGAGGGCTTCGGCTTTCTCGACGCGCTGCACGCCGAGGTGATCTCGCTGTTGTTCAACGCCTTCTTCGCGTCACTGATGGTGATGCTCGTGTTCTCGACCGGCATCCTCGTCTACACCGGGATGTATTGCTCCCCGGAGGCCCGGCTCCTGCTCACGCTCCCGGTGCGGTCCGAGACCATCCACACGCACAAGTTCCGTGAGGCGATGTGGTTCTCGAGCTGGGGCTTCGTGCTCCTTGGCAGCCCGATGCTGGCGGCCTACGGCGTGGTGCGGCATGCGGCCTGGCCCTACTACGTGCTGATGCTGCCGCTGATGATCTCGTTCGTGTTCATTCCGGCGTCGGTCGGCAGCATCATCTGCACGCTGCTCGTGGCCTGGATGCCGCGGCTGCGGCTGCACGCCCTCACGATCGGCGTGACCGTGGCCTGCGTCGCGGCGCTGGGGCTCGGCTGGTCGATGTTCTCCCAGTCGCGGGTGGACGCGATGTCGGCGGCCTGGTTCGAACGGACGTTCGCCCGGCTGGCGGTCACCGAGCAGAAGCTGTTTCCGAGCTGGTGGCTCTCGATGGGGCTCATCGAGGCCGCCCGCACGGAGCGGGACGGCAGCCTGCTGGCGGCAGGGCTGTTCGAGTCGCTGAAGTTCCTCGCCCTGCTCGTGGCCCACGCCCTCGCCCTCCAGCACCTGGCGGCCTGGGTCGCGCGGGTCGCCTACCGCCGTGGATACAGCCAGCTCGTCGGGGAGGTTCCGGCCCGCCGCCGCCGGCCGCTGCGCTGGTTCGACCGCACGCTCGGCCATGCCGGCTTCGCCGCGGGGCGGCCGCTGCGGCTTCTGCTCGTGAAGGATCTCCGGCTGTTTCGCCGCGACATCTCCCAGTGGTCACAGTTCGCGATCTTCTTCGGGCTGCTCGGACTGTATTTCCTCAACCTCCGCGCCTTCAACTACCACAACGCCTACGCCTCGATGATCGGCTATCTGAACCTCGCGGTCGTGGGGCTCATCCTCTCCACGTTCACGACGCGGTTCGTCTATCCGATGATCAGCCTCGAGGGGCGGAGGTTCTGGATCCTCGGGCTCCTGCCGGTGCACCGCGATCAGATCGTCTGGTCGAAGTTCCTGTTTTCGTTCTGCGGCAGCATCATCCCGTGCTGCTGCCTCGTGCTGCTCAGCGACTGCATGCTCGGCATTCCCTGGCCGCTGATCGCCCAGCACGAACTCTGCTGCCTGATGCTCTGCATGGGCCTCTCCGGCATCGCCGTCGGGTTCGGCGCGCGGATGCCCGACCTGCGGGAGTCGTCGCCATCGAAGATCTCGGCCGGCTTCGGCGGGACGCTCAGCCTCGTGGTCAGTTCGCTGTTCATCATGGCCACCGTGATGCTGGCGGCCGTGCCGACCCACCTGTTCCTGCTCTCCCACACCCTCGGCCCCGGCGTGATCTCCCCGCACGGGCTCCTGGCCTGGGCGGGGGGGCCGTGGGGGGCCATGGCCGGCGCGGTGGCGGTCGTCGCCCTGGGGCTCGTCGCCACGTTCGTGCCCCTGGGGCTCGGCCTGCGGGCCTTCCGCCGCCTGGAGGCCTGAGCCGCGGTTATCGCGGCCGCGGAGTTGCGGTTGTCTGGAAGGAGCCTTGAAGACGACAATCCGGCCTCCCTCCGGTCATGATCCACCATCCCGCCCAGCCCCGCGATCGTCACGCCCGCCCCGGCGGTTCGGCCCTTCGGGTCGGGGCGGTGCAGTATCTCAACACCAGGCCGCTGGTCCACGGGCTCGCGGCCGCCGGGGTGGAGGTGGTGTACGACCTTCCCAGCCGCCTGGCCGACCGCCTCGCCACCCGCCGCCTCGACGTGGCCCTGATCCCGTCGATCGAGCTGTTTCGCGGCGGCCATCGCATCGTCTCCGACGCGTGCATCGGCTGTCGCGGTCCGGTGATGAGCGTGAAGCTCTTCTTTCGCACCCTCCCCTCGCGGGTGGCGACGCTCGCGGTGGACGAGGGTTCCCGCACGAGCGCCGCCCTGGCGCGAATCCTGCTGGCCGAGCGGCATGGCGTGCGTCCGCAGGTCGAGCCGCTGGCGATCGGCGCTGGTCTCGCCGACACGCGGGCCGATGCCGTCCTTCTGATCGGGGACCGAGCGATCGGCGATCGGGCGGTCGGCAGTGGGCACGGCGGCCTCAAGGCGTGTGCGTTTCAGTCGATGTGGGATCTCGGTGACGAATGGTGCCGCTGGACGGGGCTGCCGTTCGTGTTCGCCGTCTGGGCCGCCCGCGACGGGATCGACGTCGGGACGCTCAGCGAGCGGCTCTCCGCGGCCCGCGACTCGGGCAGGGCCAACCTGGCCGCGATCGCCGCCGCCGAGGCGGCGTCCCACGGTCTGACGGTGCCGCAGTGCCTCAGCTACCTGCGGGACAACCTGCACTATGATCTCGGGCCACAGGAGCGGGAAGCGCTCGCGCTCTTCCGCCGCTACGCGGCCACCCACGGCCTCGCATCGACGGAGGCGGTCGTGCGCCGGCAGCCTCTGGCCGGTGAGTCGCCCCTTCCGGGGAGTGCCCTGCGATGACCGCGACCGACATTCGCCCCATCCTCGACGACGTGGTCGCCGGCAGGCGGCTCACCGCCGCCGGTGCCGTGAGGCTGCTGGAGTCGCACGATCTCGCCGCCATCGGGCGGGCGGCCGATGCCGTGACCCGCCGGCTCCATCCGGAGCCGTATCGGACCTACAACATCGACCGCAACATCAACTACACGAACATCTGCTCGGCGGTCTGCGACTTCTGCGCCTTCTACCGCGGTCCCAAGAGCCCGGAAGGCTACGTGCTCGACCGCGACGTGATCCTCAAGAAGATCGAGGAGACGGTCGCCCTCGGCGGCGACCAGATCCTGATGCAGGGAGGCATGCATCCGACGCTGCCCCTGGAGTGGTATGAGGATCTCCTCCGCGACATCAAGGCCCACTACCCGCAGGTGAACGTGCACGGGTTCTCGCCCCCCGAGATCCACGCGTTCACGAAGGTGTCGAAGCGGCCGCTCCGCGAGGTGCTCGAGCGGCTCGCCCGCGCCGGGCTCGGATCGCTGCCCGGCGGCGGCGGCGAGATTCTCGTCGATCGCGTCCGCGCGGCGATCACGCGGGGCAAGGTGATGACCGACGACTGGCTCGAGGTGAGCCGGCAGTGGCATCTGCTCGGCGGCCGCAGCACCGCCACGATGATGTATGGCCACGTGGAGACGCTCGCGGAGCGGGTGGAGCATCTCGACCGCCTGCGGCAGCTGCAGGACGAGACCGGCGGCTTCACCGCCTTCATCTGCTGGTCGTTCCAGCCCGACAACACGCAGATGGACGACATTCCGCCGGCCGGCGCCTTCGAGTATCTCAAGACCCAGGCGGTGGCGCGGCTGTACCTCGACAACTTCGCCAACATCCAATCGAGCTGGGTGACGCAGGGCCGTGAGATCGGCCAGCTCGCGCTCCTCTTCGGTGCCAACGACATGGGCAGCCTGATGATCGAGGAGAACGTGGTGAGCGCGGCTGGCACGGTGCACCACCTCACGCTCGACGAGATGAGGGCATCGATCGCCCAGCTCGGCTGGATTCCGCGGCGGCGGAACGTGTTTTACGAGCTGTTCGAGGAGGAGCCGGTGGCTGCGGTCCCCGCCGCGCCGTCGTGGGCGGTGATGCTCCCCGTGGCGACCGCGGTGCCGTGAGCCGGCCGCCGCGGCCCGAACTCGTGATCCGGGCGCGGTGGGTGGTGCCCATGCTGGGTCCGCCGCTCGCAGGCGGCTGGGTGCGGATCGCGAGGGGCCGGATCGTCGCTCTCGGCCGCGATGTGGCACCGCACCCGGTGAACGCGGCAGTCATCGACGCCGCCGACGCGATCGTGATCCCCGGGCTCGTGAACGCCCATACGCACCTCGAGTTTTCCGACGTGCAGGCGCCGCTCGAGGCGGCGGGCGGCCTCCCCGGCTGGATCGGCCGCGTGGTCGCGATGCGCCGCGGACGAGAGGGCGGCGCCGTCGGCGCGGAGCGGGTGGCCGCGGCGATCCGCCGGGGGCTCGAGGAGTCGGCGGCGCACGGGGTGACGGCGGTCGGCGAGATCGCCACGGGGCTTCCCCGCGGCGGCTATCCGGCGGTGGGGCCGCGGCTGCGGGTGTTTCGGGAGACGCTCGGCCTGTCGCGGGAGGCCGCGGCAGCCGCCGTGGACGGGGCCGTCCGCGACGCGGAGCGGCTCCGTGCCGCGGGCACCGCCGCGGGCCTGTCGCCCCACGCGCCCTACTCCGTGGCCGGTGCGGTGGCGGGCCGCCTGACCGCCGCGGCCCGCCGCCTCTGCATGCCGCTGGCGATGCACGTCGCGGAGAGTGAGGCGGAAGCGGAGCTCCTCCGCGCGGGCACGGGATCCTTTCGCGAGCTGTTCGACCGCCTCGGCGTGTGGCCAGAGCCCGCGGGGCCGGCGCTCCTGCCGGCGGCCGAGTGGATCACGCGGCTGGCCAGGGGGCCACGCGGGCTCGTCGTTCACGGCACACACCTCGGCGACGACCCCGAGGCCTGCGCCCGGCTCGCCCGGCACCGCGACCGCCTTGCCGTGGCCGTCTGCCCCCGCACGACCCTGGCGCTATCGCAGCGGCTCCCGCCTGTGGCCCTGTTTCGCGCGGCGGGCATCCGCGTGGCGATCGGCACCGACAGCCGGGCCTCGACGCCCGATCTGTCGGTGCTCGCCGAGTGCCGCGTGCTGGTCGAGGCGGGCCTCGTCGCCCCCGCGGAGGTCGTCCGCATGGCCACGGTGGACGCGGCCTGGGCCCTCGGCTTCGAGCGGTCGTGCGGCACGCTCGCTCCCGGCCGTCCTGCCGACCTCGCGATCCTTGGGCCCTCGACCACCGCCACCGATCCCTACGAAGCGATCCTCAATCCCGCCACGCGGCTCACCGCCACGCTTCGCGCCGGCCGCGTGATCGCAGGCTCGCTCGAGGGCCTCGGCGGCGCGGAACGACGCGGGGCGGAGGGATAAGGCCTGAGCAGAGCCGAGTTCCGCAGGTTGAAAACCTGCGGCCACTTTCGGACCTGCGGCAACTTTCGGAACCGAGGCAACTTTCGGAACCGAGGCCACCTTCTGGCCTGCGGCCGCGTGGATCAGCGAGGGGCTGCCCGTGCCCGAGAGCCGGCGTTTGGTTCCTCCGCGGAGCCACGATGGCGAAGCGGAGGAACCACCGAGCGAGCGAAGCCCTGGAGGGGCGCAGCGAGCGTCCGGCGACGGGCATGGGCCAGCCCCGAGCGGCGGGGCGCACAGGTTGAAAACCTATGCCACCGGCGACGGGCAGATCCCCATCGCTGACGCGATTGGGCTTCCTGCGGGCACGATCAAGGCGCCGCGCCCACGAGCCGGAGGATGTCGGCAGCGGGGACGCACATGTTGAGCCCCATCTGGAAGTCGCCCGGCGGGGCCGCCTCGTCGCGGCGTTCCCCGTGCGGGGCTTCGTCGGGCGCGTAGACGGCCAGCGTGCTCGACACCATGCCCACCACGTTGCCGCGGTCGTCCACCAGCGGGCCGCCACTCGAGCCCACCGCGAAATCGACCGTGGTCGTGAACATCGTCTTGGCCTGGCCATCGGCGCGGTGCACGAAGGTGCGGGAGAGGATTCCCTCCGTGAACGAATAGAGCGCGCCGTCGGGGTGGCTGAGGGCATGGAGCCGCTGGCCGGGCTTCGCGTCGGCGACGAGGGGCAGGGGTGTCAGGCCGGAGGCGCCGCCGAGCCTGCAGATGGCGATGTCGGCGAACGGGCTGACCGCCAGGATCTCCGTCACGGGGTGGATCGTGCCGTCGGGCGTTTGGGCCGCGAGCACGGGGGCCCCGGGCAGGTCCACGACGTGATAGTTGGTGACCACGATGCCGGAGGGATGGATCACGAATCCGGTGGCCAGCGAGAGCTCGTGCCGTGCCTCGGTGTCGCTCGGCTCGAGGCCTGCCATCACCACCACGCTCGGCCGCACCCGGGCGAATAGCTCGTCGCTGGCCAGCGGGCGGTCGAACGGCGCACCCAGTTCGACGTGGCACGGCTCCACGCCCGTGCGGGCCAGCAGCTCATCGACGGGGACGGCCCGGCCGGAGGCGACCAGGTCGCGGATGCCCTCCTCGAGCCGCCGCAGCCGCTCATCGTCGGTGGGGCCCGGATCGGCCGGTGGCCGCTCGTAGTCGGCCAGGATCTCGAGAAGCACGAGCCGCGTGGAGGGATCGTCGGCGCAGCGTTCGATCGCCCGGCGGTGCATCGCGATCCCCTCGGCACGGCTGCCGGTCATCACCAGCGCCCGGGCGCAGGTTTCGAGCACCTCGACGTCGTCGCCGACCGTGAGCTCGTGGGCCCGGCGGGCGGCGCGAAGGGCGAGCGGCAGGTCGCGGCGGGGCAGGGCGTCGTCGGTGAGGATGCCCCAGGCGAGCGAGTCGAGCGTGAGGGCGTCGTCGGCATGGTCGCGGAGGATCGCCGCGCCGAGCGCGGCGGCCGCCTCCGCGCCGCCGGGCTCCTCGACCGCGGCGAAGTAGTCGGCGACGGGATCGGCGACCTCGGCCTCGGCGACCGCCGGCTCCTGGGCGGCCGCGGCAAGCCGTCCGCTGCCCCCCACGAGGAGCCACGCGACCAGGCAGCAGCGGATGAGGCGGGCAGGCATGCGGATGCGACTCGCCGTCGAGGGGTGTCAGAGCCGGCAGTTGCCGAACCGCGTCTCGATGATCGCCGAGGCGCCGATCGCCTCCAGCCGCTCCATCACCGCGTGGACCTCGCCCCGCTTCACCATCGCCCGCACGGCGCACCACGACGGATCCTCGAGGGCCATGACCGTGGGCGAGTTGAAGCCGGGCGTGATCGTCTCGGCCTCGGCCAGCCGCGCACGGGGCACGTTGTATTCGAGCAGCGACCAGCTCCGGGCGATCACGATCCCCTCGAGCCGGCGGACGATGCGGTCGGCGAGGGCCACGTCGTGGAGGCCCGGCCGCTGGATGAGCACGGTCTCGTAGCGGCCGATCTCGTCGAGCACGTGCAGCCGGTTGGCGGCGAGGGTGCTGCCCGTCTCCACGAGATCGACGATCGCATCGGCCACGCCGAGGGCGATCATCACCTCCACACTCCCCGAGAGCTCCACGAAGTGGGCCTCGACGCCGCGGTCGGCGAGCCAGCGGCGGGTGATCCGCGGGAAGCTGGTGGCGACCCGGCGGCCGGCCAGGTTGCGCGGATCGTCGATCGAGGCGTCGTCGGGCACGCAGAGCGCCAGCCGGCAGCTGCCCACGCCGAGATCGAGCCGGTGGATCACCTCGGCCTCGCTCTCCGCCACCAGGTCGGCGCCGGTGATGCCCAGGTCGATCGCCCCTTCTGCCGTGAGCACCGGGATGTCGTCGGTGCGGAGGAACGTCACCTCCACCGGCATGCCCTTGCAGCGGGCGAACAGGCTCCGCTCGGTGCGACGGAACGAGAGCCCGGCATCGCCGAGCAGCTGGGCGGAGAGTTCGGCGAGCCGGCCCTTGCTCGGCACGCCGATGCGGAGCAGCCGCTCCTGACGATCGTCGCTCATCCCGCACCTCCCTGGTTGCCAGCCGTCCGCGCCGCCTTCTCCTCGAGCCCCGAGACACCGAACCGTCGGGCCAGTTCCTCCTCGACCCGGGCGAGAGGCACGTCGCGGCAGGCGAGCAGCACGAGCGTGTGATACAGGAGATCGGCTGCCTCGGAGACGACGCGGTCGTCGGTTTCCGCGGCAGCAGCCCGGACGAGTTCGCCGGCTTCCTCCGTGACCTTCGCGCCGGCGGCTTCCGGCCCGCCCGTGAGCAGCTTCGTGGTGTACGATCGGGCGGAGGGATCGGCCTTGCGGGAGGCGATCACCCCCTCCAGGGCTTCGAGAACCTCACCGCAGCGGCGGGTCGATGGACGCGGATTGGACACGGTCGACGACGGCTCCCGGCAGCCCGCCGACGGGCGGGGCCGGGACGTCCGGGCCGCCCCCCGCGGGGTCTCCAACTCTAGCATGCCACGCGGCCGAACCCGGCCACCCCGCCCCGCAGCTCGGGGACGACTGCTGGTTCCTCTCGGGGCCGACCGCATCGGGCAAGTCGGCCCTGGCGATCCCCCTGGCTCGCCGGCTGGGGGCCGAGATCGTGAGCGTGGACTCGATGGCGGTCTACCGCGGGCTCGACATCGGCACTGCCAAGCCCACACCCGGCCAGCAGGCCGCGGTGCCCCACCACGTGGTGAACGTGGTCGAGGCCGGCGCGGCCTACAGCGTGGCCCGCTGGCTCGACGACGCGGCCCGGGCCATGGCCGACTGCCGGTCGCGGGGCCGGGGGGTGCTCTTCGTCGGCGGCACACCGCTCTACCTGCGGGCCCTCCGCGACGGCCTGGCCCCGCTGCCGCCGGCCGACCCCGCCCTGCGGCAGCGGCTGGCGGAGGAAGCGGCAGCCAGCGGCCCCGAGGCCCTCCATGCCCGCCTCGCCGTCATCGATCCCCCTGCGGCGGCCCGGATTCATCCCCGCGACGCCAAGCGGATCATCCGGGCTCTGGAGGTGGCGGAGACGACCGGCCGGCCGCTCTCGCATGCCTTCGCGCCCGCCCCGAATCCGCTCTTCGAGGCGCGGCTGATGATCGTCGATCTGCCGCGGGCCACGCTCTACGAGCGGATCGACCGCCGCGTGGAGCGGATGTTCGCGGAGGGCATCGTGGAGGAGACCCGCGCGGCCCGCGCCCGCCCCGGCGGCATCGGGCCCACCGCCCGGCAGGCGGCGGGCTACGCTGAGGCGATCGAACTGATCGAGGGCCGCATCGACCTCGCGGCGGCGGTGCAGCGGACGCAGCAGCGGACCCGGCAGCTCGCGAAGCGGCAGCTCACCTGGCTGCGGAGCTTCTCCGCGGCCACCTGGATCGCCGCCTGATCCCGCATCCCCCGCGGCCCCGGGTGGCAGAAGCCCCCGAGGCTGCGGGCCGGACGCGGTGGTCGTGGAGCGGAGGCGATGCCCTACGCGACCAGCTTCACCGCGGGCTGCTCGCCCGTGATGCCGATGATGAACTCCTCGAAGATCTTCACGTCGAGCGCCGAGGCGGTCTCGGCCTCGGGGTGGAACTGCACGCCGATCGCGGTCCAGTTCTCGACGGCGCTCTCGATCGCCTCGATCACGCCGTCCGGCGCCCGGGCGGTCACCTTGAAGCTCGTCGCGACGTCGTCGATCGCCATGTGGTGCATGCTGTTGACGCGGATTTCGCCATCGCCGTACACCCGCTCCATCGCGGAGCCCGGCTCCACGAGCAGGGCATGGCGGTGGGCCAGGTCGGTCGGATCCTTGTGCGGGATCGACTTCGGCAGATCCTCCGGGATGTGGAGGAAGAGCGTGCCCCCTTCGGTGATGTTGATCAGCTGCATGCCGCTGCCGATCGCGAGCACCGGCATGTGGCGGGCACAGATGTGCTTGGCGAGCATGCGGTCGAAGTCTTCGCGGCGGGCGTCCATCGGCCGGACGGCCGGGTGGGGCATGTAGCCGTCGCGGCGGGGATCGAGGTCGGCGCCCCCCACCATCACCACGCCGTCGAGCAGGTCGAGGAGGCGGACCACGTCATCCTCGTCCGCCAGGGGCGGGAGGATCACCGGGATGCCACCGGAGGCCGTGATGCCGTCGTAGTAGCCGGCGGCGACGAACGAGAGGGCCGCGTGCTCCTTGCGGGTCGAGCGGTAGTCGGTGTTGATGCCGATGAGGGGCTTGGCTGCCATGGTTGAAGGATCCTCCGTGAAAAGTGATCCCGACATCCATGTCGGGCTTGGGGGCGAACGTATCGGCCGCAAGGGCAGTCGCAAGTTTTCGTTGCGATTTTGTGGTCGCGGCGGGGGTGCCACCACAAGATCAGGTGCTAGCACGCCCGGTGCTAGCATCCGGCGTCCCCGGCTGCGCCGAATCAGGAAGCCCAATCGCGTGAGCGATGGGGACCTGGTGGCCCGCCGCTCGGGGCTGCCCATGCCCGTCGCCAAGTGGCCGCAGGTTTTCAACCTGCGGGGCGCGAGGTTGCCCGCCGCTCGGGGATGCCCATGCCCGTCGCCAAGTGGCCGCAGGTTTTCAACCTGCGGAGCGCGAGGTGGCCCGCCGCTCGGGGCTGCCCATGCCCGTCGCCGGACACTCGCTGCGCCCCTCCAGGGCTTCGCTCGCTCGATGGTTCCTCCGTTTCGCCATCCTGGCTCCACGGAGGAACCAAACGCCGGCTCCCGGGCACGGGCAGCCCCTCGCTCGTCGTCCCGGAAGTGGCCGCCGTTTCTGGAGTGGCCGCCGTTTCTGGAGTGGCCGCCGTTTCTGGAGTGGCCGCAGGTTTTCAACCTGCGGTGTCCCCGCCGCTCGGGGCAACGCACTCACCCGGGGTGCGTGACGCGGTAGACGTCGATCGCCGGCCCGCTGGTGACACCGTGCGGCCGGCGGGGTTGCTGCTTCACGATCCCCAGGCCGGCGGCCCGGATCGCGGGCTCGAAGTTCACCGCACGGGCGCGGCCAGGGTCGGCCACGAGGGCCGTCCCGTGCGGGGCGAGCGTGCGGGCCACCACAGCCGCCAGGGCCTCGGCATGGTGCTTCTCGTAGAGCACGTCGGCCGCGACCACGAGGTCGTACGGGGGCAGGTCGTCGGGCAGCCGCCGCCAGTCGAGGAGCAGCGTCGCCAGCGCCGCGGCCCCGTTGCGGTCGGCGTTGTAGCGCACCCCCTCGAGGGCGTCGTCCTCGTAGTCGCTGGCCACCGCCCGGAAGCCGTGGCGGCAGGCCACGATCGCCGGCAGCGCCAGCCCGCAGCCGAGTTCCAGCAGGCTCCGGCCGCCGGGATCGAGGGCGGCGATGTCTTCGGCGAGCACGACCGCCGACTCCCAGACGTTGGCCCAGTAGGGGATCCGCTCGTCCCGCTCGAATGCCTCGACGTCGATCAGCGCGTCGACATCCGGTGGCTGCCAGAACGTGTAGCGGTCGCCGCCGATCTCGATCACCCGCTCCACCGGTGCAAACCGCTCGTAGCCCATCCTCGGCATCCTCCGCCGGCGCATCCGTCACGATCGGCACCGGGAGCCGAGCGAACTGCCCGATGTTCTGCCGCGTGAAGCCCTGCCGTGTGTCACGATTGTACGGTCCATCCCCCAGCCGCCAGGTCACCCCATGCTCACCGACTACGACCTGCACCTGTTCGGCGAGGGGCGGCACTGGACGATCTACGAGAAACTCGGGGCCCACCCCGAGGAGCACGACGGCGTCCGGGGCGTGACCTTCGCCGTCTGGGCGCCCAACGCCGCCGGCGTCTCGGTCGTCGGCGATTTCAACGGCTGGAATGCGGCCGCCCACCCGATGCACAAGCGGATCCCGTCCGGGATCTGGGAGCGGTTCGTGCCCGGCCTCGAGGTGGGCACGATCTACAAGTACCGCGTGCAGGCCGCCGGCGGCCATTCCGACCGCAGCGATCCCTACGGCTTCGGAGCCGAAGTGCCTCCGCGGACCGCCTCACAAGTGATCGACCTTCACGCCTACCAGTGGCGGGACGGCGACTGGATGGCGACGCGGGCCGCGCGGCACGCGCTCTCGGCGCCCCTCTCCATGTACGAGGTTCACCTTGGCAGCTGGCGGCGGCCGGGCGACGACCCGCACCGCTGGCTCTCCTACGCCGACCTCGAGCGGGAGCTCGTCCCCTACGTCGTGGAGATGGGTTTCACGCACGTCGAGTTCCTCCCGCCCACCGAGCATCCGCTGTCGGCGAGCTGGGGCTATCAGACGATCGGCCTATTTGCCGCCACGAGCCGCTTCGGCCCCCCGCAGGCCCTGATGTCGCTGATCGACGCTTTCCACCGGGCGGGCGTCGGCGTGATCATCGACTGGGTGCCGGCCCACTTCCCCAAGGACGGCCACGGCCTCCGCCGGTTCGACGGCACCGCGCTCTACGAGCACGACGACGCACGGAAGGGGGAGCACCCCGACTGGGGCACGATGATCTTCAACTACGGCCGCCACGAGGTGGCCAACTACCTGATCTCGAGCGCCCTCTTCTGGCTCGAGCACTACCACGTGGACGGGCTGCGGGTCGATGCCGTGGCCTCGATGCTCTACCTCGACTACAGCCGTCAGGACGGCGAGTGGGAGCCCAACTGCTTCGGTGGCCGCGAGAATCTCGAGGCGATCGAGCTCCTCAAGACCTTCAACATCCAGGTCCACGAGCGGTTTCCCGGGACGCTAACGATCGCCGAAGAGTCGACCGCCTGGCCCGGCGTGTCGCGGCCGACGTATGTGGGGGGGCTCGGCTTCAGCCTGAAGTGGAACATGGGCTGGATGAACGACACGCTGAAGTACATGCGGCACGACCCGGTGCACCGCAAGTTCCACCACGACGAGCTCACCTTCAGCCTGATCTATGCGTTTCACGAGAACTTCGTGCTTCCCCTCTCGCACGACGAGGTGGTCCACGGCAAGGGCTCGCTGATCGGCCAGATGCCGGGCGACGACTGGCAGAAGTTCGCGAACCTCCGCCTGCTCTACGCCTACATGTGGTGCCACCCCGGAAAGAAGCTCTTGTTCATGGGGGGCGAGTTCGGGCAGCGGACCGAGTGGAACTTTGACGAGAGCCTGCAGTGGCACCTCTGCCAGTGGGAGAAGCACGTCGGGTTGTCGCGGGCCGTCGCCGATCTCAACCGCCTGGTGCGCCGCGAGAAGTCGCTCCACGAGCTCGACTTCGACGGCCGCGGCTTCGAGTGGGTCGACTGCCACAACTGGCAGGACAGCGTGCTGGCCTTCGTTCGTCGGGCGGCCGACCCGGACGATCACACGATCGTGTGCTGCAACTTCACGCCCGTGCCCCGCGCGGACTATCGGCTGGGCGTGCCCCACGGCGGCATCTACGACGAGATCTTCAACGGCGACTCGGCCTGGTATGGCGGCGGCAATCTCGGCAACGCCGGGGCGATCGCGGCCGAGCCGCGGCCGAGCCACGGCCGCGAGTGGTCGCTGTCGCTCACGCTGCCGCCCCTGGCCACGGTCGTGCTCAAGCCGCGCCGCTGAGACACATGATCCGCGCGTTCGCGCCGCTCGGGGCTGACCATGCCCCGTCGCCGGACGCTCGCTCCATCAGGAAGCCCAATCGCGTAAGCGATGGGGATCGCGTCAGCGTCCCCGCTCGGGGCTGCCCATGCCCCGTCGCCACGTGGCACAGGTTTTCAACCTGTGT
>JBBAVS010000030.1:0-36364 GCA_040397585.1 Pirellulales bacterium | reverse complement strand
CCTGCACCCACGTTTTGGGCAGGCCTGCCGAGGCGTTGCGTGGCCGCAGGTTTTCGGCACGTGGCCGCAGGTTTTCAACAAGTGGCCGCAGGTTTTCAACAAGTGGCCGCAGGTTTTCAACCTGCGGAACAACCGCGGCGCTGCTGCATGTGCAGGTTGAAAACCTGCACCCACGTTTTGGGCAGGCCTGCCGAGGCGTTGCGTGGCCGCAGGTTTTCAACCTGCGGAACGACCGCGGCGTTGCTGCATGTGCAGGTTAGAAACCTGCACCCACTTTTGTGCAGGTTAAAAACCTGCACCCACTTTTGTGCAGGTTAGAAACCTGCACCCACTTTTGTGCAGGTTGAAAACCTGCACCCACTTTTGTGCAGGTTGAAAACCTGCACCCACTTTTCCGGATGATGACCGGCACCCACCGTGGGTCCGGCGTCATTCGGGGGGCTGGCCCTCGAGGGCGGCCCGGACGGCCTCGCGGGCCTCGCGCCACCTCGTCTTCACCGTCCGCTCGCTGCAGCCGAGCAGCTCGGCGATCGTCTTCTGATCGGCGTCCAGATACCAGACGAGGTGGAAGACTTCGCGGGGTTCGGCCGGCAGGGCCGCGATCGCCTCGTGGAACTGCGTCCACCGCTCCAGGGAATCGGCTGGTTCGGGGGCGTCCGCGATGCCTGGCGGCGCGGCGCTGCCGGAGAGCGGGCCGGGGTGTCCCGCGCCGGTGGCATGGTTGGCGGCAAACGACGAGGGGCCAGCGTATCGGCGGGCCAGGTCGATGAGCTCGCGGTGAATCTGGGTGGCCGCCAGGGCCATGATCGACCGGGGCGAGTCGATCGGCACCTGCCCGAGCGCCCGGTGGAGCCGCATGGCGGCGTTCTGGAACACGTCGTCGGTGTCGTTCCAGCGCCGCACCTTGGGAAACCGGGAGAGCATCCGATGGGCCAGCACCCAGAGGCGGTCGGCACAGACTTCGATGATCTCGCCGCGGGCCGTGAGATCGCCGGCCGCCAGCCGCTCGAGGCACGTGGTGAGTCGCGAGGGATCGGGCTCGGGCACTGGCGGCATGACGCGACTCCCCCGACGTTTCTGCGGCGAAACCGATGGTAGCGGATTTTTTTGCCCGTCGGGGCCGCCATTCTCGCCTTTAAAAGGTAGAGCGTTGTGCTTGGTCCCGCACGGAGTTGGTGGAGGCTCACCCATGGGCAGTCAATCGCCGATCACGACCTCCGGAGTAATCAATAGGGGGCGGCCACGACTGGGGCATGCCCGGTTGATGCGTCTGCTGGGACTGTCGGCCGCTGGTGCCGACCCCGTGACGATCATCACCGCGGCGCAGGTGCGGCTGCGTCGCTGGCGGCGGACCGGCGCGACCCGCGCTCGGCAGCCGCGACTGGCCAGTGATCGCATCCGGCAGATCGCCGAGGCTCGCGATGTGCTGCTTCGAGAAGCCCTTGGTGTGACCAGTGGTCCTGATGCGGGAGCCGCCGGAGCCCAGGCGAGCGAGGTGCCAGTCGGGGTATAACGGCGGCATGCGTGCCAACCCGCCCGACCGTGGTTCGCGCCACGACACGTCCGTGCCGCTCGAGGGGTCGTCGGTCACCGACCACACGGGCTTGAGCCGCGCCGACGACCACTTCGGCTTCGGAACCTCGACGCCGTCTGCCGCTCGCGGCGGAGGCGTGCTCGCGGCGGGCACGTCCCTCGATGGCGTGACGATCATCCGTCTGATCGCCGAGGGGGGGATGGGCAGGGTCTACGAAGGGCGGCAGGCGGCGCCGGAGCGGGCCGTCGCCGTCAAGGTGCTCCGCGGCGGGTTCGCCTCGGCATCGCTCGTGCGCCGGTTCGAGTATGAGGCCCGCGTGCTGGCGCGGCTGCGTCATCCCACCATCGCGCAGATCTTCACGTTTGGCACGTATGACGACGGCGACGGCGTGGTGCCGTTCTTCGTGATGGAGATGATCGACGGCGGCCGACCGATCACCCGACACGCCCTCGAGGCGGGGCTCGGCGTCCGCGAGATCGTGACGGTGTTTCGCCGCGTCTGCGCCGCCGTCGCCCACGGCCATCAGAAGGGGGTGATCCACCGCGACCTCAAGCCGGGCAACATCCTCGTGGACGCGGGGGGTGAGCCGAAGGTGATCGACTTCGGCGTGGCGCGATCGATCGAGCCCGACCACGGCGACCCCACCCAGATGACGCGGGCCGGGGATGTGGTGGGCACGCTGCGGTACATGAGTCCCGAACAGCTCGGCGTGGGAGACGGCGATGTCGACGCCCGCAGCGACGTCTACGCTCTCGGGCTCGTGCTCCACGAAGTGCTCACCGGGAGCTTGCCCTACGACCTCCGCGGGATGTCGTTCGTGGAGGCGGCGCGGATTCTCGATGACCCGAGCCCGACATCCACGACGGCGGTCGAGCGGGTTGCCCGGGCTGCGGGCTGCGGAGCCCTCGACTCCCGGGCGCTGGCGACCATCATCGGCACCTGCCTGGAAAAGCGGCCGGGTGACCGCTATGCCACGGCCGTGGAGGTGGAGGCGGAACTCGGCCGGTGGCTTGCCGGCGAGGCGATTCTCGCCCGCCCACCCACGCCCGGGGAGTCGCTGGTGCGGTTCGCCCGCCGGCACCGGGCGGCAACGGCGGCTGCGGTCGCCATCCTCGCCTCGCTGGTCGCGGCGATCTCCGGCATCTCGTTCTTCTACGTGCGGGCGGAGCAGGATCGGCAGCGGGCCGATGCCGCCCGACTCGTGGCTGTCCGCCGCGAGGAAGAAGCCGAGCACCAGGCCGCGGCGGCCCGTGCGCAGCTCTACATCTCGAATGTCTTGCTCGCGGCGGCGGCCCGCGATCGCGACAACGTGTCGGAGGCGAAGCGGCTGCTCGCCGATGCGCGCGGGCTCGTCGCCGATGCCGGCACGGCGAATCCGATCGAGCTGAACTGCCTCGCCGCGTCGCTCGACGAGTCGGTGGCGGCGATCGGCGGGCACGCGGGCAACGTCACCGCCGTGGGCTGGTCCCGCGACGGGACCACGCTCGCCAGCGGCGCCAGCGACGGGGCCGTTCGCCTCGGCACACGGACCGGGGAGGCGGTGGCGTGGAACGAGGTGCCGATCGGAGACCACGACGACGCGGTCTGGTCGGTGGCCTTCGCGCCCGATGGCGGCGTGCTGGCCACCGTCTCAGGCGACGGCACGGTGCGGCTCTGGGACGTGGCCCGACGGGTGTGCCTGAAGACGCTGGAGGGTCACGGCTCGGCGGCCTATGCGGTGGCCTTTGCCCCCGACGGTGGGATCCTCGCCACCGGCGGCCGCGATCGCGTCGTCCGGATCTGGGATACGGCGACGTGGGAGCCGAGGGGAGAACTTCGCGGCCACGAATCGACCGTCCACGCGGTGTCGTTCGCGGCCGCGGGAGGGCTGCTGGCCACGGCATCGGCAGACGGCACGATCCGCGTCTGGGACGTGGCTACCGGGCAGCAGGCGAAGTGCTTCACCGGCCATCAGGGGCGGGTGTTTGGCGTCGCTTTCTCGCCGGATGGCCGCCACCTCGCCTCGGTGGGCGAGGACGCCACCGCCCGAGTCTGGGACGTCGAATCGGCCGAGACCGGGCCGACGATGCGGCACCCGTTCCGCTGCAATGGTGTGGCGTGGCTGGCCGGTGGTCGCCGCCTCGCGACGGCGTCGCACGACGGGATCCTGCGGGTCTGGGACGCGGCCAGCGGCGTCGAGCATGGTCGGTTTCACGGCCATACGGCGACGATCTGGTCGATCGCCACCGTCGCGGCCGACGGCTGGGTGGCGACGGGCTCGGGCGACGGCACGGTGCGGGTCTGGGATGCCGAGGCGACGATCGCCCCCGTGATGCGCGGCGACGGCAAGGTGCTCTCGGTGTGCTTCGCGGCCGACGGACAGACGATCGCGACCGCGATGGCGAACTCGGCGGTCTGCCTCTGGGACGCGGCCACGCTCCAGCCCCGGGGTGTGCTCCGCAAGGCGGTCGGACGGGTGAACGACGTGCGGTTTTCTCCCGACGGCGAGACCGTGGCCGGCTGCTGCGACGACGGCTCCGTGCAGCTCTGGGACCGGGGCACGCGGCAGCGACGCGACTGGTTCAAACCGCACGAGCGGCGGATCTATGCCCTCGACTTCTCCCCCGACGGCCGGCTCGTGGCGACCGCCGCGGAGGATCGCTCGGCGCGGATCTCCGACCTCGCCTCCGGCACGCGGGTCGGCGAGCCTCTGAAGCACGGCAGCCGCGTGTTCCGGGCGACGTTCTCCCCCGATGGGAGCCTGCTGGCGACGGCCTGCGAAGACCGCACCGCGCGGCTCTGGCGGGTGGCCGACGGGAGCGAAGTCCGGCGGTTCACGCAGCACGAAGGGCCGGTGAACTGGGTGGCCTTTTCGAACGATGGCACCATGCTCGTGACCGCCTGCTCCGACGGCGCCGCCCGCGCCTGGAACGTGGCCGACGGCGGGCTCGTCTCGGTGATGACCGGACCCTCCCGGCAGATCTGGAAGGCGGCGTTTTCGCCGGACGGCTGCCGGGTGGCCGGCGTGTCGGCCGATGGCACCGCGCAGGTCTGGGACGTCGCCACCGGCCGGGCGATGCCGGTGCTCCGCGGCCACGGGGACCAGGTCTGGGGCGTGGCCTTCGCGCCGGATGGCCGAGCGGTCGTGACGGGCTCGTGGGACGGCACGGCCCGCGTCTGGGGCGTGAGCGTGGCCGAGATCGCCCGCCGGCGGATGCAGGCGTTGGAGCGATGATCGCTCTCGACGCCGCGCCTTCCAGGCTGTTCAGATGGCCATGCCCGGCCGCGCGCGTGGCGGAGGCTCCGGGCAGCGGCGGAGATAGTCGAGCAGGTCGGACAGTTGTGCCGTCGCGAGCGCGAGGCAGGAGTCGGCGCCGCCATAGTAGAGGCGGACCATCCCGGTGGCTTCGTCGAGGATCCAGCCGCAGGGGAAGACGACGCCGTTGACGTCTCCGTGACGCTCGTAGGGCATCTCGGGGGCGAAGATCCATTCGTCGCTGCGGCGCAGCACCCGCCAGGGCTGGTCGAGGTCGAGCAGGGCCAGCCCCAGTCGATAGAGGCAGCCGCCGGGCGTGTGCCGGACGCCGTGGTAGAGGAGCAGCCAGCCGTCCGGCGTCTCGAGTGGCGGGGGGCTGAGGCCGATCTTGTTGGCATCCCACCACGCGCCGCGACGGGCGTGGAGCAGCACGTGATGATCGCCCCAGTGCCGCAGGTCGGGCGACCACGAGAGCCAGATGTGGGCCCCGGAACTGCCCGCCGACACCGGCCTGTGGATCATGGCGTAGCGGTCGCCGAACCGCCGGGGAAAGATCGCGGCATCCTTGTCTTCAGGGGGCATCACCGGCCCCAGGCGGATGAACGACTCGAAATCGACCGTGGAGGCCAGCGAGACGAGCGGACCGATCGACGAGAATGCGGTGTAGGCGATGATCCATTCCGCACGATCCGCGACCCAGGTCACGCGGGCATCTTCCACGCCCCACGCCTCCTCGGCATAGTTCACGGGATCGGCCGCGAACGTGGGGCGGGAGTCGATTCGCCAGTTGGAAACGCCGTCGGCACTGCGGGCCACGCTGAGGTGCGAATGGCCACGCCGGTCCTCGGCGCGGACGAGGAGGAGCGTGGTGGACCCGATCTGGCACGCACCGGCGTTGAAGACGGTGTGGACCGGGTAGGGCCAGTCATTCGCCGTGAGGATCGGGTTTCCCGGGTGGCGGTGAAACAGCTCAGGATAATGCTGCGGTTTCTCGGTGCGGGTCATCGGCGGGTGCCTTCGTGGGGAGAGCGGCGAGCGGGACCGTGGCGGAGCGCGAGACGTGTGTGGCGTCGGACCATTCGAGCTGGCGGGCCGTGATCCCCAGCCACTTCGTCCACAGACACGCCAGCGTCGATTCGGCGCCCTGGTTGCGGTTCACGCCACCGCGCTGCAGACCGTCGCAGCAGCCGCCCGTGAGCGGATCGGCCAAGGCGACCCCCAGGCCGTTGCGGCCGTCGAACCAGCTGCTCGCCCGCAGGAACGTCATCAGATGACGGCCGTCCGAGCGGACCGCCAAGGCGGCCAGCGCCGCCTCGGCCGTCGTCGAAGCCTCGACGGGCTGCTGGTCGTAGAGCGACTTGGCTTCACCCCGCACATACCACTCCGCGTTGCCGACGGGCCAGAAGAGGCCGTCGGTCGTCGTCTCGCGCACCAGGAAATCGAACGTCGACTCGGCCACCCTGAGGAACGGCGCGTCGGGCCAGTGATCGGCCGCCGCGAACAGGGCATGGGGGAGCACGGCGTTGGCGTAGGTCATCTGCCATTCGAACCACGACCAGTCGGGCCGCTGCGACCGCTCGTAGGCCTCGATGAGCCGGAGCGCCGCCCGATAGGCGACGGTCTGCAGCGCCCGGGCCTGCGGAACTCCGGCCGTCCGCAGCTGCGACCAGGCGATGATCACGTAGGCCTGCGCCCGCAGGCTTCGCAGCTCGGCGAGCGTCGGCAGGGCGGCCTTGATCAACTCCCAGGCCACGGCCCGGTAACCCTCCGGCAGCCGGCTGCCCAGCACCTCCGCCAGCGCGAGCACCGCCTGCCCCTGGCAGTCGCCGCCGCCGGCCGCATCGAGCCAGCCCCGTTGGTAGCTGAGGAAGTTGTGAAAGCCCCTGCCCGGGCAGCGGGCGTATTCGAGGAAGCTCAGGTAGCACGACACGCGTGAGAGCATGCGGTCGTCCGGATGGTGGCTCCAGAGGCGGGCGCAGAGCCGCAGCGCGCGGGCGTTGTCGTCGGTCGTGTAGCCGCTCTCACGCCGCGGGATCGCGTGGATCGCATGCTGCATCAGGCCGGTCGAGTCGGTCATCCGATCGAGGTGGATCAGCGGTACGGTCGCAGCTTGACTCATCGCGCAGCTCCATGCTGGACGGTGGCGACGACCTTTGGCCGCGAGCCGGGCACCACGCCCTGGCGATCCTCCGCGACGACCTGCCCGAAGAGGTCGTGGTAGCGGCGGCCCACGCTGGGCCAGAACATGGGCCGCACATAGCGGTAGGCCCGACGCTGGGTCCGGTGCCGCAACCGCTCGTCGGTGAGCAGCAGGATCGCTGCCCGCGCGAGGCAATCGCTGTCGGAGAAGGGCACGAGGAGGCCCCGTCCGTCGGCGAGCATCTCCCGGGCGTAGAGATACGGCGTGCTGATCACGGCGCCGACGACGGCCATGGCGTAGGCCATCGTGCCGCTGGCGATCTGATCCTTTCCTGGATAGGGCGTGACGAACACGTCGCACGCCCGCAGGTGAGCGAGCAGGTCGGGCAGGCTCAGGTAGCGGTTCACGAACCGCAAGTGGTCCCCAACGCCGAGCGTGCGCGCCAGCTCGGCAAGGCTCTCCCGATAGGCTTCCCCCTCGTGGAGCTTCACCTGCGGATGCGTCGCGCCGACGATCAGGTAGAGCGCGTCGGGACAGGCGGCGACCACGGCCGGCATGCCGCGAATCATGTGCTCGAGTCCCTTGCCACGGTTGATCAGTCCGAACGTGCAGATCACGCGGCGGCCGGCGACCCCCAGAGCGACCTTCGGCGACTCGTCGCGGCCGAAGGGCACCGGTGGCACGCCGTGCGGAATGATCCGCACGCGGTCCGGCTCCACCCCGTAGTCGTCGACCAGAAGCCGTGCGGCGATCCGCGTCATCACGACGACGCGGCGGCTGCGGGCCGCCAGCTGCCGCACCAGGGTCCGTGGCGCCGACTCGGGCGCGGGCAGGAGCGTGTGGAACGTGGTCACGATCGGCTTCGTGCAGCCCGCGACGAAATCGAGGACGCGGCAGCCCCAGTGGCCGGGATAGAGGCCGAACTCATGCTGCAGGCTCACGACGTCGCAGGGGCCTTCGTTGGCCACGACGGCGGCGAAGCGGTAGGCGTCGGGACGAACGTTGTCGATGACGTGGGTCACCCGCGGATCGCTGGGCGGGATCGCGGCGATCCGCTCGATGGCCGCCACCGCGGACACGGCGCGACCGGCGGCCAGATCGACGGCGTCGGCGGTGTCCTTCGTGAACGTCGCCAGTCCGCACGCTTCGGGCGGATACGTCGAGACGAACAGCGGCCGCGCGGATGCCGACATCGCTCACCATCCCGGGTGGGATGGCTGGACCGCTCGCCCCTGGGGCCGGCCTCAGCCACTCGCCTACGGACCTGTCGGCCGGTGTGGCCGACAACCCCTCATCACGACCGACGGGCCGCGATGCACCCTGGATCACGTTCGACCCAGTGAATCACAGACCGAGCGACCTCCGGCTCGTGTTCCGGAAATCAACTCGCTGCATTCCCCATACGAAGAGCAGCCGGGATTCTACCAGTTCTGGGATGCGAGCACAATGATCGAGCTGCTCCCATGAGTGGAACGAACCCCATCAACAGGGTAGCCCGGCCAAGGGACCGGCTCGCAGGGCCGCATGCGGACCATGAACTGGCCCACGCCGACGGCCGCGCTGGCCGGCGTCGAGCTGAAGATGCCGAAGCGTGGTTGCCCCGACCCGCGCGCGACATGGATTCCACCTGCGGCAATCGCCGCGCCGCACAGGATTGCCCCGGAGGGCTTTTTCCGTGGCCAGCGAGAGGGGGGCGGTCAGGCCGGGGCGAGCACGTCGCCGAGCGTCTTCTGGAGGACGGCGGCGCTGGCCTTGAGGGCCTGCACCTCCTTGGGCCAGAGGTCGAGTTCGAGCGTCTTCTCCGCTCCGGCGCGGCCCACCACCGTCGGCACGGAGAGGGCCACGTCGCGGATCCCGTAGCAGCCGGCCTGCACCGTGGAGACGGGCAGCACCCGCTTGGCGTCGAGGGCGATCGCGTGGATCACTTCGGCGATCGACACGCCCACGGCAAAGCCGGCACCGGTCTTCTTCTTGATCATCTCGGCGCCGCTCGTCTTGGCCCGCTGGAACACGTCGGCCCCGAGCTTGGGCGTGAAGCCCGGGTATTTTTCGAGTGGCAGGCCGGCGACGCTGGCGCTGCTCCACACGGGCACCATGCTGTCGCCGTGCTCGCCGAGGATCAGCGCCTGCACCTGCGTGGCCGGGGCCTGGAGGTTGAGGGCGAGGAGGGCGCGGAAGCGGAGCGTGTCGAGGAGCGTGCCGAGGCCCACCACCCGGCCCTTCGGGAGCTTCAGCTCCTTCTCGGCGAGGTAGGTGAGGATGTCGACCGGGTTCGAGACCACGAGCACGATGGCGTCGTTCCGCAGACCCTTCGCCACGATCTCCCCGAGAATCGATCGGAACAAAACCACGTTGCGGTTGATGAGCGCCAGCCGGCTCTCATCGGGCTTCCGCCGCAGGCCGGCCGTGATGCAGATCACGTCGGCGTCGGCCAGGCAGCCGTAGCCGCCGGCCCGGATCACCTGGTCGGCGATCGCCGGCGCACCGTGCATCATGTCGAGCGCCTGGCCGTCGGCCAGGTCGGCGTTGGCATCGACGATCACGATCTCGTGCACGATGCCGCCGAGCTGCAGGGCGAAGCCCGCCGAGGAGCCCACGATCCCGCCGCCGCCGATGATCCCGACCTTCATCTCGATTCCTGCTCCGTGGTGATGCCCGAGCACGCCGGGCGACCGAACTTCCCGAGGGCCCGCGGGCTCACGCCGCCGCGATGCCGAGCTGCTTGCACACCTGCTCCGTCACGACCTTCACCAGGGCCTCGGTGTCGAGGCCGGCGGGCATCACCGGGCGGCTCGCGTTCTCCGGATCCGCCCCCATCGGCGGCGGAGCGTCGAACGCCTTGCGGGTGACGCCGGTGGTGCCCCAGCTCGAGCGGAACACGTCGTTGGCGCAGATGTCGCAGTTCTCCATGGTCTTCTCGAGCCGCGGGTCGGTGTAGCCCCACTTGGCCTTGAGGTCGAGAAGCTCCTTGGTCTCCTGCTTGGTCAGGTAGGTGACCCGGCCGAGATCCTTCGAGAGCATCAGGATCCGGCAGTAGGCGTCGAGGATCTCCGTCCACCAGTAGGCCTTCTCGACGGTCTCGCCGAAGCTCACCGTGCCATGGTTCGCCAGAATCACGACGTTCGATTGCTTCACGAACGGCTTCACCGTGTCGGCGAACTTCTGGCCGCCGGGGGTCTCGTAGCGGGTGATCGGGATGTCGCCGAGAAACACCTCGACCTCGGGAAGCACGCACTGCGGAATCGGCTCGCGGGCCACGGCGAAGGCGGTGGCGTGCGGCGGGTGGCAGTGGACGACCGAGTTGATGTCGGGCCGATCTTTCAGGATCGTGAGGTGGAGGAGGATCTCACTCGACCGCTTGCGGGTGCCGCCGATCTGGTTGCCGTCCATGTCCACGATGCAGAGATCGGAGGGCTTCATGAAGCCCTTCGAGATCATCGTCGGGGTGCAGAGCACGGCATCGGGGCCGAGCCGAAACGAGATGTTGCCGTCGTTGCCGGCGGCGAAGCCCTTGTTGTAGATCCGGCGGCCGATGTCGCAGATCTCCTCCTTGAGCTGGTTGAGGGACTTGTCGGTGGTCTTCGGAGTGATGGTTGCCATGGGGATGCTCCTGCGGGGTTCCTGTCCTAACGATTCTTGCCCACGCTGCCGGCTGCGGCCGGATTGCGGGCTGGCGAACGCCTGTCGGCGGCGCCGAGGCTGGCGGTCGTAGCGGTCATGTGGATCCTGCGGCCACGTCGAGTTGGTCGATGAGGGCGGCGATGAAAGCGTCTACGGGCTTGTCGAGCGGCCGGAAGGGCTGGGCCGCCTCGCCCCCTTCGCTGAAGGCGACGAGCTGGCCGTCGCCGGCCCCGAGATCGTCCCAGGCCACGAGCGGCTCGGCCGGCCCGGCGCCGCGGGCCAGATCCCCGGCGGCGAGCGGCACGACGAGCCGCAGCACGCCGCCGCGCATCGTGGCGTGGGGCTGCACGAGCGTGACGGTGCCGATGGTGATGCCGAGTCGCATGGTCGCGGCCTCAGTGGGAATGGCTCTTGCAGCCGCAGCCTGCGGGGGCGGCGGCGAGTTCGGCCGGCAGCGGCCCGGAGGCCGCGCGGTGGAAGTCCGCGCAGAGCCGCTCCAGGCTGCCACCGGTGAACTGGGAGGGATCGACGACGAGGAGGTTGGCGGCCGTGTCGGCGGCGGCGGCGACGAGCGTGGCCGCGTCGCGGGCCGTGACCGCCCGGAGGCTGGCCGACCGGTTGGCGAGGATCACGGCGACGGCCGGCCGGCCCGTGAGGAGCACCCCCCGAGCCGCATCCCTCGAGGCATGCCCGGCAAACGCGGCGATCACGTCGGCGAGGCCGGAGGCGGGCAGCTGCTGGCTCCCCGGCAGCGTGCGGACGATCGCGGCGGTCCGGGCCGACACGTCACCGCGGCAGGCGGCCTGGGCGACGATGAAGGGCCGGGCGGGAGCCGCCGCCGTCGCGGTGGTGCCGCCGCGTACGAGCGTGATCCCGGCGTCGTTGGCATGGTCGCGGGCGGAGGGAGTGATCACCGCCTTGGCATCGACGACAACCTCGCGGATGCCCGCAGGCAGCCGCTCGAGGTGGGCCAGGGTGACGACCCGGTCGGGAATCGAGATGGCCGCGGGGGCCAGGGTGGCAGCCGGGGCCGATGCCGCGACGGACGCCGGCCGCGCCGGGGTGGCCGGCGTGGCCTGCATGGCGTGCGCGGCCTGAATCCGCCGCACCACCTCGGCGACGAGGGCCTGGATCGCGGCGGCATCGAGCGTCGGGGGCGTGTTCATGGGGTGTCCACGAGGCCGATCGTGCTCCAGCGGGCGGGCGTGGTCTCGCTCCGGAGAATCTCCCGGAGCAGCCGGCCGTCGCTCGTGATCACCACCACGTCACCGACTCGCGCCGCCACCGTATCGACGGCGATCTGGGGGTCGCCGTCCGGCGACCGGCGGTCGGCCATCAGGGGCTGCACGACGAGCAGCCGTGCACCGGCCAGCGACGGGTGTTTCACCGTCGCGGTCATGGTGCCGATGATCCGGGCCAGTTGCATGGGCGTGTCGGTCTGGAGGTTATGGTCAGGGGGCGATCACGAGCGAACGGCCGACGCGCTGCCGAGGATCCGCAGATCGTCGACCAGCGTGCAGCGCCGCTGCCGGGTGAAGGTCAGGGGAGTGGTCACGCCCTCGCCGGTCGGCGTGGCGATCGAGAACGACAGGTAGCCCTCGCCGCCGAGGCCGAGGCCGGCCACGCTGGGGCCGTTTTTGACGAACAGCGTGGTGTCGAGGAGCCGTCCCATCCGCGTCATGGTGCGGACGTCGTTGGAGTGGATGATCGCGGTGTGGCGGAAGCCGTGCTCGCTTTCGTGCGCCAGCCGGATCGCCTCGTCGGCGTCGCGGCAGCGGACGAAGGGCACGAACGGCATCATCTGCTCGACGGGCACGAATGGGTTCGAGTTGTCGGTCTCGCCGAACAAGAGCTCGACCCCGGCGGGGCACGCCACGGCCGCGGCCTGGGCCAGTACGGCGGCGTCCTTGCCGATGAAGTCCTTGCAGGGCACGAGGTGGCGGTGCTCCCCCTCGCCGGTCATCACCAGGGCCCGGTTCGTGAGGGCGTCGACCTGCGAGCCAGAGAGCCGCAGCCCGCCGGCCCGCTCCATCGCCGCCAGCATCCGGTCAAACACGCTCGCCACCACGAACACCTGCTTCTCGCCGATGCAGAGCAGGTTGTTGTCGTAGGCGGCGCCCGCGATGATCGACCGGGCGGCGTTGTCGAGATCGGCGGTCTCGTCCACCACCACCGGCGGATTGCCGGGGCCGGCCACGATCGCCCGCTTGCTCGACTGGAGGGCGGCCTTCGCCACCGCCGGCCCGCCGGTCACGCAGATCAGTTTCACGCCACGATGGCCGAAGAGCTGCCCCGCCGACTCCAGCGAGGGCTCGGCCACGAGCGACACGAGGTTGTCGATGCCGATGTCGCGGTGAATGGCGGCGTTGAACCGCCGCACGCCCTCGGCGGCCACCTTCCGGCCGCTGGGGTGCGGATTCACGACCACGGTGTTGCCCCCCGCGATCATGTTGATGGCGTTACAGGCGATCGTGGGGAGCGAGTGGGTGACCGGCGTGATCGCGCCGATGACGCCGAACGGGGCGTGTTCGATCACCGCCAGGCCGTGGTCGCCGCTGAACACCTCGCTCTGCAGGAACTCGACGCCCGGCACCTTCTCGCCGAGCACCTTGAGCTTGCCGATCTTGTGGTCGAGCCGGCCGATCCCCGTCTCGGCGAACTCCATGCGGCCGAGCTCCTCGGCGTCGTCGATCGCGATCCGGCGGATGTGGGCGATCGCCTTGCGGCGGCCTTCCACGCCGAGCCGCTCCAGCTGCTCGAAGGCCTCCGTGGCGGCACGGACGGCCTCGTCCACGGATCCAAAGACGCCGTTGGCCCCGGCAAAGGAGTCCATCGCATGCGGCGCGGGAGCCACGGCGGGCCGCGGCGGCACGGCGCCCGAGGCGCCGAGTTGCTCGAGGACCTGACGGACGATGGCGGCGATGTCGGGCGCGTGGGGGGTGGCGGTGGACATGGGTGGGTTCACTTCCTGCTGAAGACTTCCTTGCCCTCGACGCGGACGGTGTCGACCAGGCCGATCACCACGGCATCGATGGGCAGGGACTTGGTTTCGGGAGTCAGGCGGGCGCTCGAGCCCTGCGTGACGAGGACGAACTGGCCCTCGCCCGCGCCGAGCGTGTCGACGGCGATGAACGTGCGGCCCGTCGAGACGAGCGTGGAACGGGTCTTCTCGTCGAGCCGGTAGGGTTCCACGACGAGAAGCTTGTGGCCGGTCATGGCCTCCGTCTTCTGCGTGGCCACGACCGATCCGGTCACCAGGGCGACGAACATCAGGCCCCCTTTTCGTGTTCGGGTTCGCGATCCGCCGCCAGCAGGTCACGCGCCTGCCGGGCGACGATCAGTTCCTCGTTGGTGGGAATCACCCAGATCGCGACCCGCGACGAGGCGGCGTGGATCGCCCGTTCTCCGGAGGCCCGGGCCTCGTTCTTGGCGGGATCGATCACGATCCCGAGGTCTTCGAGGCCGGCCACCACGGCCGCCCGGGTGAGTGGCGAGTTCTCGCCGATGCCCCCCGCGAAGCCGATGGCGTCGAGGCCGCCGAGCTCCACGATGCCCCCGCCGAGCCAGTGGCGGATCGACGCCACGTAGACGTCGATCGCGGTCTGGGCCCGGGCGTTCCCCGCCGCGGCTGCCTCCTCGAGATCCCGCATGTCGCCCGACGTGCCCGACATGCCGGCCAGGCCCGCCTGTCCCGAGAGCTCGCCGAGCAGGTCCTCGAACGAGCGGCCCGTCTGCCTCGCCACGTGCAACAGCGCGAAGGGATCGAAGTCGCCCGCGCGGTTGTTCTGCGGCAGGCCCGACTGCGGGCTCATGCCCATCGACGTGCCGACGCTCGCGCCGTCCCGGATCCAGCAGACGCTGCTCGACCCGCCGAGATGGCAGGAGATCGCCCGCAGGCCCTTCGGCCCGGCCGGCACGAGCTCCGCGAGCCGGCCCGCCACGAAGCGATGGCTCGCCCCATGGAAGCCCCAGCGTCGCACGAGGTGCCGCTCGACCCACTCCGTTGGCACCGCGTAGAGCGCGTTCCGAGGCGGGATCGTGGCATGGAACCCGGTTTCAAACGCCGCCACGAGCGGCACGCCCGGCAGCCGCTCACCGAGCAGCCGCATGGCCCGCACGTAGGGCGGATTATGCGCCGGGGCGACCGCTGCCATCTCCTCCATCGCCGCGAGCACGTCGGGGGCCACCCGCACCACGCCGCTCACGCGGCCGCCATGCACCGCCTTGAACCCCACCGCCGCCACCTCGTCGATGCTCGTCAGCGGGCCGCCGTCGGCCGTGAGCTGCTCGACCGCCGCCTGCAGGGCGACGGCGTGATCCGGCACCGGGGCCTGCGTCTCGATGGCCCGGCCGCCGATCGTCGCGTAAACGCGGCTCTCGGCAGCTCCGATCCGCTCCACGCCGCCACGGGCGAGCTCCCGCTCCGCACCGGCTTCGCCGGCCCGCGAAGGCAGGTCGAAGAGCCGGTACTTGAAGCTCGTGGAGCCCAGGTTGGCGACGAGGATTTTCATGGGGTGGGTTTCGCGGGGGCCGCCACTCCCGCATGGGCCAGGGTTGGCCATGCGGGAGTGAACTCAGGCGAGGAAGGCCGCCACGAGGCTCTCGGCCGGACGCGGGATGACGTGGCTGGCGACGAGCTCGCCGACCTGCTGGGCTGCGTTCGCACCGGCCTCGACGGCCGCCCGCACGCTGCCCACGTCACCCTGCACGATGGTCGCCACGAAGGCGTTTCCGATGCTGACCCGCTTGAGGATCTTCACGTTGGCCGCCTTGGCCATCGCGTCGGTGGCCTCGACGAGGCCCACGAGTCCCTTGGTTTCCAGGATTCCAATCGCCGTGTTCATCTGATGTCCTTCGGTAAGGGTTGAGAAAAGGGTTCGGTTTGCTTCCAGGGTCGATCAGCCGCCCGAGGGCAGCACGATCTGCAGGTCTTCGTGGGGGCGTGCGATCACCTGCACGCTCACCACCTCGCCGATCCGGCCGCCGGCCGCCGCACCCGCGTCGGTCGCCGCCTTGACCGCGGCCACGTCGCCCGTGACGAACGCCGTCACCAGCCCGCTGCCGATTTTGTCCCAGCCGAGGAAGGTGACGTTCGCCGCCTTCATCATCGCGTCCACCGCTTCCACGAGGGTCGTGAAACCCTTTACCTCGATCATGCCGAGGGCATCCGCATGCTTTGCCATCTGTCGCTCCGTTGCCGTGTCGAACAACCAACCAGCCTTCGCGGGGCCGTCCCCGCGGACCGCACCGGCACGCGCCGGTCTCACGGTCGTGTTTCGTTTCGCGGGTTTCGCCGCCTTCTTCTTCGCCATGGGCTCAGGTCTGCCTGACCAGCTCCACGCCCGTCGCGTGGTCGAGGTCGGCGGCATTGCCCTCGTCGGTGTCGATGTGGACCTCGAGCTTGCTGGTGGCGTCGGCCCGCACGAGCAGGTCGCGGAACACGGCGCCGCAGCTGCCCTTGATCGCGAGGCTCATCCGGTCGCCATCCTTGACGCCGAAGAAGTCGGCGTCGGCGAAGCTCATGTGCACGTGCCGCTCGGCTCGGATCACTCCCTCGGCCAGCTCGATCGCCCCGGCCGGGCCCACGAGCACGCAGCCCGGGGTGCCCGCGATCTTGCCGCTGGGCCGGACCGGCAGGTCGATGCCCAGCGAGATGCCGTCGGTGAAGGCGAGCTCCACCTGCGAGGCCTTGCGGGTGGGGCCGAGCACGCGGACGGTCGGCAGCATCTTCCGCTTCGGGCCCACGAGCATCACGGTCTGCTCGGCGGCATAGAAGCCGTCCTGGTAGAGGTTCTTCATGGGCGTGAGCCTGCTGCCGGGGCCGAACAGCTTCTCGACATGCTCGTCGGTGAGGTGGCAGTGGCGGGCCGAGATGCTCACCACGAGCTTCGGTTCGGCCCGCGGGGCACTCGTTGCCTGCGACGGGGGCAGGCCCCGTGAGGCGAGCACGATCTCGCGGACGATCCGTTCCACCGAGGTGCGATCGAGGCCCGCGGGGCTGCCGTTTCGGTGAGGAGTGGCGATGGCCATGGCGATCACTCAGGCGTGGCGGCGACGAGGTGAGGAGCGGACGTCGGGGGAGTCGGCCTCGTCCGGCGGCACGACGGCGACCACGAGATCGGGCCCGGCGGCGGCGATCCGCGCCTGCCATTCCGCGGAGAGGCCGTCGTCGGAGACGACGACGTCGATGTCCGAGAGCGGGGCGACGAGTGTGAGGCTCTTGCGGCCGAACTTCGAGCTGTCGGCAACGACCATCACGCGGCCCGCCGCCCGCAGCATCGCCTGCTCCGTCTCGGCGAGGAGGAGATGGGCGTTGAACAGGCCCTCCTCGGCGACCCCGGCGGCTGAGAGCACCGTCGTGGTCACGTGGAGCCGGCCGAGGAGTTCGTTGGCATAGGGGCCCAGGCAGACCCCCGTGCGGGGCGACACGTAGCCGCCCAGGAGGACGAGATCGCTCCGCGACTCGGAGGCGAACAGATTCGCGACCGGCAGGCTGTTGGTGACGACCTGGAGCGAACGGCCCACGAGCAGGCGGGCGACTTCGTAGGTGGTGGTGCCGCCATCGAGCAGCACGGTCTCGCCGTCGCCGATCCGGTCGGCGGCCTGGCTGGCGATCGCCCGCTTCGCGGCCCAGTTGGCGGGCTGCCGTTCGTCGAACTCGGCCAGCCGCGGCATCCCGCCGGCGTAGAGCACGCCGCCGTGCGTCCGCTTTGCCGAACCCTGCTCTTCGAGGGCGTCGAGATCGCGGCGAATGGTCGATTCCGAGACGCCCAGTTCCCGCACGAGCTCCTCGAGTGCGGCGAAGCCGCGCACCCGAATAAGGTCGAGGAGCCGTCCTCGCCGCTCGTGATTCTGAGCGTGTTTAGTCATTACGACCAGATTCTAGCTATTCTCGAGCCTGTTAGCAATAACAAACTCAGTGGAACCGGTCGTTGAACGAGCAATAACGTGACTGGTACCACGCACTCTCGTGCATGGATTCCGGAAGTGTGAGAATCCATGCGGGTCGCGGGAACTCTGCGGACGGTGAATCCTAGTTCCGAGCGAGCAACCATGGCGGAATCCAGGCAGGCAGAGGAACCAGAAATGCCTTGCCCTCGCCCGCATAGTCGTCACACTCCGCGGCACCATGCCCGTCACCGTGCTCCGGATCCCGGCCGCCGCCTTCGTGGCTCTGCCCGCCTGCCGCTGGCCGGTGGTCGAAATGGCGGCCCGGGACCTCGCCTCAGGGGACATCGCTCGGCTGCTCGCGGCCGCGGCCAGCGGCCCGGGCGGGGTTCCCCCGTTGGCGGCGTCGGGACTCGCCGCCGATGTCCGGGGCCGCGAGGACAGAACCGTGCGGGCTTGGGCTGCCGTCCGTCCCGAGGGTTCCGCCGCGGGCGTGATCGCACTGGCCGAGGCGACCGTGGCCGGCGATCGGCGGTTCTCGATCCCATGGCTCGTGGTCGACCCGCTCGCCCGCCGGCGCGGCATCGGGGCAGGGCTCGTCCGCCACGCGATCGCGACGGCCGCCGCCGCCGGAGCGGTCTGCGTCAGCGTGGAAACGCTGACCACGTGGGCCACCGCGCGGGCGTTCTGGGAGGCCATCGTGGCACGGACGCAGGCAGCCGGCTGACCGGGGGCGGCCCGGCGTCAGCCCAGGCGTTCCTGAAGCCAGAGGCCCGAGCCGAGGAACGCCGCGCCGCTGGCGAGCAGGTTGATCCCGATCAGCGTGCCGAGGAACACGCCGGACTGCGGCGTGGGGCTCAAGAGCAGCATCCCGCCGAGCACCGCCGTGATCAGGCCGTCGGCGAGCACCCAGCCCCAGGCAAAGCCCCCCGACAGCGAGAACGCCGCGGTGAGCTTGGCGGCCGCCTCGAAGAGGAGCACGAGGCCGAGGAACGTGGTCATGGCGTGCACCCCCTCGGCAGGGATCGCCAGCATGGCGGTTCCCGCGACGAGCGAGAGGCCGCCGCAGAGCACCGTCAGCCAGAACCCCCGCCAGGAATAGGTGCCAGCCGCCGCGCCGAGTTGGGTCACGCCTGCCGCGAGCAGCGAGCCGGCGACCATGAAATCGACGAACGTCGCGGCCCCCCAGGGCACGGCGATGGCGAGGATCCCGAGCAGCGCGAGGGCCAGGCCCAGCCAGACGAGCTTCGTCTTGAGCTGCGAAATCGGGCCGTGGTGAGGGGCGAGGTCCATCGAGGGATTCTCCGGGGGTGCAGGGCCGAACCAGTACCGAGAAGGATAACCCGGTCGATGGCACTCGAGGCTAGCCCGGTCCATGGCACTGCGGTATCGATCTTCCGGCTGGCGGACGGTTCGCGAGCAGCGAGATCGGGCCGTTCGAGTCGCGTTGCCGCCGCCGCTCTCCCCGCCGTAAGCCGCAGGCCTGCCGTTGCTCCGGTAGGCCTGCTTCAGGGCCGCTCCTCTCCGCGGAGCCAGATCGTTTTCCCTTCCTTGATCGTCTCGAGGACGGCGATCTCGCCGATCGTGTCGGCAGGAACGTCGAGAGGGTTCTTGTCGAGGATCACGAGATCCGCGAGCTTCCCCGGTTCGAGGGTGCCTTTCGTTTTCTCTTCCTTGATCTCGTACGCCGCCATCGCCGTCACGGCGCGGAGCGCGGCGTAGGGGGGGATGCGCTGATCGGGGCCGATCACCCGCCCCGACGGCGTCTGCCGATTCACGCCGCAACTCACGAGGGTGAGGATCCACGGCTCCGGGCTCACCGGCGCGTCGTGCGAGAAGGTGAAGGGGATCCCCTCTTCGAGCATCGTCCGCGCGGCCATCGAGTGTCCGGCCCGATCCTCCCCCCACATCCGCACCACGGCGTCGCCGCCGGGGAGGAGCCCGGAGGTGAGGAAGCTGGGAACGGCGCCATACTTTTTCATCTTCGCGATCTGATCGTCGCGTAAGAACGACGCGTGGACGAACACCGGACGATGGTCATGCATGCCGTGCTTGGCGACCGCCTTCTCGATCGCCTCGAGCGCCTGATCGGCCGCGGCGTCGCCGTTCATGTGCATGTGGATCTGGAAGTCGGTCGGCCAGAAGCGATCGAAGGCCGCCTCGAGGACCTCGTCGGGGATCTGCCGGTAGGCCCGGTATTCACCTGTCTTGCCTGGGGGATTGGCGGCGTAGGGCTCGTTCATCCAGGCGGTGTCGAGGCTGCCGTCGAGCCAGAACTTCACCCCGCCCAGGCGAACCCGGTTGACGTAGCGCCGGTCGAGATCGGGCCGGGCCGCGAGGAGCCGCTTGGTCACGTTGCCGGTGCCGTCGGCGGCCTTCACCGCTTGCCCAACCCGGTAGGCAGCTGCCAGGGCGTCGTCGACCGTCGAATCCTTCGCGGCGATGTAGAGGTCGATCGGAAGGAGGTTCTCTTGAATCGTCTGGAGGACGATGCCGACGTCGTCGCTCCCCAGGCCGAGCCCCGCCTCCATCGCGGTTGTCTGTCCGTAGCTTGCCCAGCGCTTCGCAGCGCCGGTGATCGCGTCGGCGGCGAGCTTTCCGGTGAACGGCGGGCGCTGGCTGCGGACGGCATTGAGAGCCGTCTCTTCCATCGGCCCGAGGAGCGTCTTGCCGCCGGGGCCGCGGGCGAACAGTCCCCCAGCGGGATCAGGCGACTCGGCATCGATCCCGGCCACCTCGAAGAGCTTCGAATTGCCCGCCCCGGCGTGGCCGGAGCTGTCGACGATCATCACCGGGATGTCGGTCGAGATCTCGTCGAGCTCCGCCCGCGACGGCGTCCGCTTCTCGGTCATCAGCTTCGCCTGATAACCGAAACCGACGATCCATCCCCCCGCCGGAACCTTGTCCGCCTGGGCCATCATTCGGCCAACAAGTTCGGGGATGTCCCTCGAGCCGAACAGGTCGGCATCGACGAGGTTCTTCCCGAAATAGACCATGTGGCCGTGGGTGTCGATGAATCCCGGCAGGAGGGTGTGGCCGGCGAGATCGACCTGCCGCGTCGTGGGGCCAGAGTGCCGCGCAACATCGGCCTTCCGCCCCACGGCGAGGATCGTGCCATCCTTGACGGCGAGCGCCTCGGCATATTCAGGGCTCGCGCCCTGCATCGTGAGGATCGGCCCGCCCGTGTAGATCGCATCGGCCGGTTGAGCGCGGGCATCCGGAGCCGGGGCGAGCAGGGGGAGGAGAACGAGGGAGAGCACCAGGAGCGTGCGACCGCGGCACATGGAGCGAATCCTTTTTTCAGGGTGTGCAGCGGAAATCTACCGCTCGGCTGCCGGCGTCGCCAAGCCTTGGTCAAAGCCTGCGGTGGAGCTGGCCGGATGCCGCCCGCTGCTGTCTCGACGGCCGTAAACTGGTAACGTGACGCCACGGGGGGAGTTCTTCGTTTCTTCACACCCCCAGGCACACCCCAGAGGACCATCCCATGACCAGCGACTCCCACAACCGCCATGCCCCGACGACGACCGTCCATCCCGTCGGCAGCAATGGCGGGGCGTTGGTCGACATCGCCGGCAAGCTCGCCGTCGTGGCGGTCGATGCCGGCCACGCACGCATCTATTGCGTGGATCGGGAAGCAGCCACCGCGCCGGAGACGATCAAGGCCCCCGATCCGTCGCACGTCAACCACAACATCTTCCACCGCCACGGCAATCCCAGCGGCGCCTTCGACGTCGACGGCCCGGAGACGACCGCCTACTTCAAGGCCCTCGCCCATGCCCTCGCCCCGGCCCGTGGCGTGTTGCTCGTGGGGCATGGCAAGGGGAAGGCAAACTTCAGCCACCAGTTCGAGAGCTTCCTCGAGAAGCACCATCGCGACGTGGCCGCGAAGATCGTCGCCAATGTCCGGGCCGATATCGACGACATCACCGACCGGCAACTCCTCCGCCTCGGCGAGCAGCACTTCCACATCGACGTCCCGCGCCGGTCATGACGCGACTTCGATCGGTGGCGGGTCGACCTTCTTTCTCGGCTTCAGCAGTCGCGCAAAGGGCTCGAACAACTGACCGATCCACTCGTCCGGCATCGGCTCATTGATCCCGAAGTTGTCCGGATAGCGTCCCCGCGGCATGTAATAGGTGCCGAAGAGGATGTCCCACACCGGAAACAGGTTGGCGAAGTTCTTGTCCCACGCCTCGCGCTCTCGCGAATGGTGCCACCGGTGGAACACAGGGGAGACGAGGACGGACCGCAGCGGCCCGAAATCCCAGTTCACGTTCGCGTGGGTGAACATGACGAAGAACGTGAGCACGGGCGCCGCGCTGAGGGTGACGAATGGGTTGTAGCCGAGTAGCAACACCGGCGTCGCCTGGGCGAGGTTGTTCACGAGATCGTTGAAGGGATGCACCCGCACGCCGCTCAGCCAGTCGAGATCGGTCGAACTGTGGTGCACGGCATGAAACGGCCACCACCTGCCACGGTGGAAGACGCGGTGCGCCCAGTAGCCGAAGAAGTCGAGGATCAGCAAGACCTGGATCATCTGGAGCCACTCAGGCTGCCGGCTCAGAGGGCCGAACCCGGCATAGCCGCCTCCGTTCAGCGCGTCCACGGAGGTGACTCCGGCGACGATCAGCAGGCTGAAAGGCAGCATCAGCATGAGCCGTACGACCGGCTTCGTCAGCAAGATGGTCGTGAACCAATAGACGACGTCCGTCAGCCAGCCCCGTCGGATGATCGGCTGCTCGCGATTGCGGCCCCGTCCGACCAAACGCTCGATGACGAAGAAAACTGCGGAGAGAATGATGAGCATCGCCAGCACGCCGGCGACCCTGCCCAGCAGTCCCAGCAGCGTGTTGTCGGTGTTCATGACGTGTGACGAAACGACGTGTGATGGCCAAAACCTCCGCTGAGCGGAGACTTCAGCCGGCCGTTGCCGGAACTGTTTCCTGGATTGTAGCCGATAGCCCGCTCACTGGCAGTTCCGCAACGGTCTCCGGGCTGACGAGCGGCTCGCAAATCGCGTGTTCCCGGTTTTCGGGCCCGAAGCAGCCGATCCCGAAACGCCTGCCTTGCCCCCTGGAGTGGCGTTCTTCTCGCGTCGGCTCAGACTCCCTCCGAGTCAGGCCGCCTGGCGGCTTCTTTGGTGCCTCGCGATCGATCGCGGTCCGGATTTGGTCGACGACCACCAGGCCCAATTCAGAAACTCTCTCGGTAGCAGAAGGACGAGCTGATCGGCGAGTGGCAGGCGTCTTGATCGCCCTCCAACCGGTATGCTATTCCGCATGATGCGGATACGTGCCTTGCCGTGGCTTTTGGCGTGCCTCGTCACGAGCGTGACTGTGGCGGCCGAGACGCCCTTGCCGGCGGACAGTCTCGCGGTGCGCACGGCCCATGGCGGCACCATTCCCTTTGCTGACCTCATCGGACCCGACGGCCGGGCCGTCTGCTTCGCGTTTCTCCATCCCGGTTGCCCACTCGCGCAGGAATATGCCCCCGTGCTCGAGCACTTGGCGGCCGATTTCGGCAGCGAGAGCATCCGGTTCGTGGGCATGGTCTGCGACTGTGACGACCCCGCGGAGGTCGAGGCATACCGCAGGGAATACGGCGTCACATTCCCGATCCATCTCGACACCGACTTCCGTCTTGCCGAGGCCCTCGACGCGACCGTCACGCCCGAGGTGGTGCTCGTCGACAGCGACCGGCGGATCCGTTACGCCGGCCGGATCGACGACCGCTACAAGATCCGCGGCGTGATGACTCCCGGCGATGCCGAGCCGGAACTCGCGAACGCCATCCAAGACCTGCTCGCCGGCCGCGAGATCCGCGAGCCGCGGACCAAGGCCGCCGGCTGCCCGCTCGATCGGCCGGAACGTCCTATCGCCCAGGCGGCTGCCGCGGCCCCGCACGGGTCGACGTTCTTTAAGGACGTCCTGCCGTTCCTCCATGCCCAGTGCCAGAAGTGCCACAGCCCGAACCAGGCCGGCCCGTTCGACCTGATCACCTACGACGACGCCGTCGAGTGGGCGGAGCTTGCCATCGAGGAAATCGAGGCCCGGCGGATGCCGCCGGCCCAGATCGAAAGCGATCTCGAATACAAGTGGACGAAGCCGCCGACCGCCGCGCAGCTGGCGATGCTGCGGGAGTGGTTGGCAGCCGGCAAGCCCGAGGGGAATCCCGCCGACACGCCGAAGCTCGCACCGCTGCCCGACTACTCGGTCTTCCAGGAGGATCTCGGGCCACCCGACATCGTCCTCGATCAGGCGCAGCCGACGCAACTCGGCGCCCACGGCAACGACGTCTACCGCCACATCGTGTTTCCGCTCGATCGCGACGAGGACTTGAGGCTCCGCGCGATCCAATTTTTGCCAGGCAATCGCAATGTCGTGCACCACGCGCTGAACGGCCACCTGCCGCGGGAGACGGCCGAAGAGGCCCTGCGGGACCACGGCGGCCGCGACGGCTTCAGCCATCCCGACGACCGGGCCGGTGGCTTCCAGGATTCCCATGGCATCGGGTTTCGGGTGCCGCCCGTTCGCGACGACGGGCAACCGCGGGCCGCGTTCGTGGGCGGCTTCGTGCCGGGCGTCCGGGCGACGGTCGCCCCGGCCGATGCGGCGTTGGTGATTCCGGCGGGCTGCGACATCGCGGTTCAGGTGCATTATGTCCGCACCGGGAAGCTGGAAACTGATTCGAGCCGCGTCGGCATCTGGCTCGCCAGGCAGCCGCCACGCAAGGTGATGAACATTATTTATCTCAGTGGCGAGTTCGCGGTGGTGCCCCCGGGCGTCACCGACTTCCGCGTCCGCGGCAGCTACACGCTCCCCCGGGATGCGGATTTCGTGGGCGTCGTGCCACACGCGCACCAGCTCGCCCGGTGGGTCGAGATCAAGGCCCACCTGCCGGGCGAGAAGCAGCCGCTGCTGGTCCTGCGGGTGCCGCAGTGGGACTACAACTGGCAGTCGCCGTACGACCTCGAGAAACCGCGCCGGTTTCCGGCCGGCACCCGGTTTGAGGCGGAAGTTTCCTACGACAACTCCGCGGCCAATCCGCGAAACCCGTTCGATCCGCCGCAGAACGTGTGGCACAACGAGACGATCAACGACGAGATGCTGCTGCCGATGTTCACGTTCGCCTCCGAGCAGCCGCTCGACGCCAAAGGCGAGTCGTTCAAGAAGTTCTACTTCACGATCGTGCAGTCGCGGTTTCTCCGGCGGCTGGTGGACCACCGCTTCAAGTACGTCGCTGATCCAAAGGGAAATGTCGTTCTGTCGCCCGACTACGATCCCGACGACCATCGGTACTAACGGGCCGGCCGACCCTGATGAACTGGGCTGTCCACGGGGAACGCTCGCGGCCCGTTGAGTAGGCTGCCGATCGGAGTGTATCGCACGCACCAGCGGTAGCTCGCAAGCAGGAGCAGCGTCACCATCGCCAGGATCACGATGAACTTCACTTCCGCGAGCAGCGGCCACTGCCGGACGACCAGCTGGGCTGCCATCACCAGCGGCACGTGGACGAGATACAACCAATACGACGCATCGGCCAGCCACGACATCGCTGGGCGGGGATACGGGAATAGACGGTGGAACAGGCCGATGAGCGAAAGCGCCATCGTCCAGGCATAGGCGGGCTGGAGGATGGTGGCGAGGAACCGATCGTTCATCGTCGCGAGTCCGGCCACGAAGAGCACCGCCGCCGCCGGCAGGAGAACCTTCCAGTGCCGGCCCAGTCGCGTGTCGATGCCCTCCGCTGCGAATGTGGCGACCCCATAGAAATAGAAGCAAGCGTAATACCCGAGCACATGCGGCTTCGGCAGGAGCCCAAGCGACGTGTCAGGTCCATAGAGCCCCGCCAGCGACATGCCCATCACCGCCTGTGGCAGACACGAGGCGGCCATGAGCCACCACCGATGGCGGCCCGTCGGCAGGAGGCCTGTCACGGCGAGCACCGCGAAGATGACGACGAGCCAGCAGAGGAACCACAGGAACCAGAGGTGGTCGAAGACGTTCGTCTCGAAGAGGTGGAGCGACCACGAGCCGAAGCGCAGCCGCAGCCATTCCGATGACAGAGTCCGCGACCATCCGAGCGTGATCCGGTCGAGTGGGCCGCCAAGCGTGCCTTCTGGGTTCGGGCCCGAGGGGAGAATGTCCCGAAGCCGCTTGCGTCCCTGCAGCACGTCGTCCACGCTGAGCGTGTTGAGGCCGACGAGCGGCGCGCACTCGACGGCAAAGTCGGCTGGCAACGCCATGACCGCCACCGGCAGCCGACCGACGACGTTCTTTGCGAGCTCGTCAGCCCCCCGCTCGATGAGCACTCGGCCCGCCGCATACCGGCCGAAGAGGGCGACGACGTGGAGAGCAGTGTTCCCACTGCCGTCACGCTCATTGACGTCGGCGCCGACATCGAGCACCGCGGCCACGATCGCCGGGTCGCCCTGCAGCGTGGCCCAGGCCAGCGGCGTGCGGCCATAGAAGGCATCTTTGCTTGCGACCGTGCCCGGCGTGGCGAGCCTTTGGCGCACGGCGGCCTCGTCGCCTGTCAGAATCTCCTCGATGGCTGGCTCCGGGCGGATCGTGCGATGGGCAAACCGCCTGATCGCCATGTCGAGCGGCATGATCGTCGCGGTTGCGATCACCAGTGGCAGAAAAATCCGTGTGAACCGCTGTTCGAGCAGGCTCTTGAGCCCGCGGCGGCGGTACACGAGCATCGTAAAATAGCCGCTGAGCAGGAAGAACAGCGGCATCCGGAAGCCGTGGATCGCCACCAGGAAGAGCGGCAGCAGATCGCTGCGCTGCGTGTCGTGGACGGGCCAGGGAAACGCAAAGAAGCTGAGCGAGGCGTGGAGCGCGATCCCCAGCAGCATGGCGAAGCTGCGAAGGGCATCGAGATCGGTACGTCGCTGTGCCATGAGGCAGGCCGTTGGTCGTCACTGGAGTACAGACAGAGAGCGATGGTATCTTGCCGCGTGGCCGACGCCCACCGCTAGAATTCAGTTCCCAAGGTCGGTGCAACGAGCATCTGCCCTCTCTCCGATTCCCTATGAAGCACGCCGCACAGACAGGCCTCTCGGTCGTTGCCGCCAATGTGACGATTTCTGTACCCGATGTCCGCGACAGCCGGGAGCGGAAGACGCTTCTCAAGGACGTGAGTTTCCGGATCAATCCCGGTGACTTTGTCTGCGTGCTCGGCCCCAGCGGGGCGGGCAAGAGCACGCTCGTGCGGACGATCCTGGGAGAACGGAAGATCACCGCCGGCCGGCTGCTCGTGGGTGGGCACGACGTGTTTGGTGAAGCCGACGCCCTCCGCGGCGCGATCGGCTACGTGCCCCAGCGGGACGTCAATCCAGAAGCCCTGCCGGTCGAGCGGGCGCTCCACTATGCCGCAGAGGTGCGACTTCCGGCCGAAGCGTCCGCGACGGAGCGGCAGGCCGCAATCGATCGGGTCGTCGCCGAAGTGGGGCTCGACAGGGTGCGGCACGAGACGATCGGCAACCTTTCGGGCGGCGAAATGAAGCGGGCGAGTCTGGCGGCCGAAATGCTCGCCGCCCCCGGCCTGCTCGTGATCGACGAGGCGACCTCCAGCCTCGATCCGGCCACGGAGGCCCGGATCATGACGCTCCTCGCCGAACGTGCCCGGGCCGGAACGACCGTGGTCGCGGTCACGCACTACCTCGACAACGTCGACAAGGCCGACAAGATTCTCATTCTGGGACACAGCGAGGTGGTGTGGTTTGGCTCCCGCGTGGAGGCCCTGGGGCACTTCGGCGTGCATCGGCTCGCCGACGTCTACGTCGCCATCGAGGACAAGCCGCCCGGCTTCTGGTCGGCCCGCTGGCAGGAACGAGAAGCAGCAGACCGCCGCACGGCGGAGGGCCAGCAGAACGATAGAACAGACGGCGACCAGGCGGGCAGCGCGGCCACGCAGCGGGTGGCCTCTCTCCAGGCAGTCTCCATTCCCGGCTTCTCTCAACAGTTCGCCACGTTCTTCTGCCGCGAGCTCGAGACGGTCGTCCGCGACCGTGTCGGCGTCTGCATGGCCATGCTCCTGCCGCTCGTGCTGGCGGCGGTCGTGCTGGCCGGCTTTGCCGCCACGCGTTTCCGCAATCCGCTCATGGTGACGCGGTTCCTCGACCCCGGCGAGAAGTCGGTGCTGGCAGACGTGTGGGGTGAGGTGTCGCAGGCGATCGCCACCGAGAGCGTCGGCGAGCAGGACGCGAGCATCCCCGGTCAGATCCGGGTCTTTCTCGACAGCCAGCCGAAGATGCTCGCCCATCTGCGGGAGCCGAGCACCGCGAGGCTCGTCCGCGACGCCCTGACCGACACGGTCCCCGTCGCCCCGGATCATGAAATCATCGATCCGGGCGGCACGTTCAAGTGGCTCTCGCTGATGAGCATCTGCATGGTCATCCTCGGGTTCGTGACCGGATTCCGGGAGATCGTCAAGGAGCGGCCGATGCTCGACCTCGAACGGCGGCACGGCCTGCGGTTCATTGCCTACGTGATCGCCAAGGTCGCGGCACTCGCCGTCGTGCTCGCGGTGCAGATCGCGATCTTCACAACCACCGCGGAGTTGGGGTTCCTGCTCCGCGAGGCGGTCGGCGGCGATGCGCCCGCCGCGATCTATCGGCGGAGCGCCCTCGTCTCCGCCACCTGCAACTGGCTCGCCGCTGTCGCCTGCGCGACCATGGGGCTCATCGTCTCGTCCTGTGTCCGTTCAACCGACAAGGGTGTGCTCGCGGTGCCGCTCTTGATCACGCCCCAGATCCTGCTCGGGGCCACGATCCTGCCGATCAAGGGCGGGCTGCTAAAAATCCTCGCCATGCTCTTTTCGCCGCTCTACTGGGCCCATCGCGGCTGCCGAAGCGAGGGGCCCGGGGTTCCGGACTTTTGGCAGAATCTCGGCGACTACGACCCGGCGCTCTGGATCCCGATCGCCGCGCTTGCCACGCAGATCGTGGTGGCGACGATCATCACGATCCTCGTGCTGCGGTGGCAGGAGCGGGCAGTCCTGGGCCGCAATCGCGTTGTGCGTTGAGGGATTTGCAAGATCCCGACCACGCGTTGATTCAGGTCAGGCGGCGCCCAGCCCTTCCATCCGCCGCCAGGCGCTCAGCTGCCCGAGGTGCATCATCATGTGGCCGCCGCAGTAGAAGGCCTGGACCGATCCGATCGTGGGAAACAGTTCCTTCATCCGGCCCTCCGCCGGATTGGCCTGCTCGAACGTGGCCTCGGCGGCACTGCGCAGGGCGCCGGTCGTCATCCGATGGCCCTCGAGGAAGAAGGCGACGACCTGATCGAGCGGCGGGTAGAAGGTGCCGTCGATGTCGTCCACGCACTTCGCGTCCTTCGAGAACACCAGTTCGAAGCCGCCCGGGACGGGGGGCGCCGGGTGGCCGATCAGGCGGAGCATCTTGGGCGCGTAGAGACCGAGGTGGCCGTAGATGAAGACGGGATGATTCGACTCGACCACCGCACCGCCGGGCGCGGCAAAGCGGCCGGCCCGCTCGGCCGCGACGCCCCGGAGGAGTCGCTCGGCGTAGCCGAGGGAGAGCTGAAGCGAGTCGGCGATGACATTTCCGAGCGAACGTGGCATGGGAAGCCTCCTGGATGCCGTCAGGCTACCGCGCCGGCGGCGAATCGGGCGATCGCCTCGGGCAGGGCCGCGCACTCGGCGGCGAACACGCGGGCGGCGAGCGACTCGGCCGTGTCGTCGGGCAGCACCGGCACCGCCTTCTGCAGCAGGATCCGGCCGTGGTCGTATTCGTCGTCCACGAGGTGCACCGTGCAGCCGGAGATCGTGCAGCCCCGGGCGAGCACCGCCCGATGGACGTGCAGGCCGTGAAACCCCTGACCGCCGAACGCCGGCAGGAGCGAGGGATGGATGTTGATCACGCGGCCGGCGAGCGCGGCCGGAATGCGGAGCAGCTGCAGGAATCCGGCCAGCACCACGAGATCGACGGCGAATGGCCTGCAGACGTCGAAGATCGCCTGGCTGAACTCCTCCACCGGCCGGCCGCGGGGCGAGACCACGCTCACCGGGATGCCCGCGGCCTCGGCGATCCGCACGCCCCGCACGTCCGCGCGGCTCGACACCACCACCTCGACCGTCGCGGCGAGCGCCCCGGCGGCGATCCGGTCGAGCAGGTTGTCGAGCGTCCGGCCCGAACCCGTGAGCAGGACGGCCAGGCGAAGCGGCGGTGTCATGCGGTCGCTCCGGCCTTCGTGACCGACAGCGCCAGCGGATGGCCGTCGATCTCGTGCGGCGCAGCGTCGGCGGGGGGCGTGCCGAAGTGGATCGACGCGGCGAGGGTCTCCGACTCGATGTAGCGAAGGTGCCGCTCGATCGCCGCCCGCAGCTCGGCCGACTCCGTGGCCACGACGATGGCGATCCGGTCGGTGAAGTCGAGGTCGAGGGCCTTCCGCTCCGTCTGGATCACGTGCACCACCTCGCGGACGAGCCCCTCGGCGACGAGGTCGGGGGTGAGCTCCTTGGCGATCACCACGACCGCGCGGGGGCTCTCGGCCGCCGCCCAGCCCGGCTTGGCGGTCGTCCGCACGAGCACGTCGTCCTTGTCCACCACCGCGGTGCCCCCGCCGGCGAGGGCCACCTCCGCGCGGCCGTCGCGAGTGAGCGCGGCGAGCAGGGCGGCGGCGTCGGCCTTCGTGAGCGCGTCGCGGGCCCGGGGCAGGTCCTTGCCGAGCTTGGGGCCGAGCTTCTTGAGGTCGGGGAGCACCTGCCTGGTGATGTAGCGGTCGGGCTCGCCGCAGACCTCGAACTGCTTGACGTTGAGCTCGTCGCAGACGAGGTCGGCGTGGGCCTCGAGCCAGGCGACGTCGTCGGGCCGGGCGTCGGCCGGGATCACCTCGACCTTCGCCAGCGGTTGACGGACCTTGAGCTTCTCCGCGGCCCGGGCAGCGCGGCCGAGCGAGGCGATGTCGCGGACCACCGCCATCCGCCGCACGAGGTCGGTGTCCACGAGGGTCGCGTCGCCGGCGGGATAGTCGGTGAGATGCACACTCTCCGGCGCCCGGCCGCCAAACGCCCCGCCGACGAGATTCCGCCAGACCGTCTCCGTCGTGAAGGGCACGAACGGCGCCGCGAGCTTCGCCACGGTGACGAGCGTTTCATAGAGCGTCCAGTAGGCGTCGAGCTTCTCCCGGTTGGTCTCCGGGCCGCCGTCGGCCCGGCCCGCCGCCCAGAATCGGTCGCGGCTGCGGCGGACGAACCAGTTGCTGACGGCATCGACGAGCGTCGAGAGCCGCTGCGCCGCCCCGAAGTGGTCGTAGGCGTCGAGCCGGGTCGTCATCTCGGCCGCGGTGGCGTTGAGCTCGGAGAGCATCCAGCGGTCGAGCTCGCCCCGTTCGGCCACCGGCCGCCAGCCGCGGGCCTTCGCAAGATCGGCATGCTCGAGCATCCCGGGCTCGGCGAGCGCCGCGCCCGGATCGAAGCCGTCGATCCGCGCATAGATCACGAAGAACGAATAGACGTTCCAGAGCCGGAGGAGAAACTCCGGGATGCTCTCCTTGATGGCCCGCTCGCTGTAGCGGATGCTCGTCCACGGAGCCTGGCCGGCGAGGAAGAACCAGCGCAGCGCGTCGGCGCCGTACTTGTCGAAGATCTCCGCCGGCTCGCGGTAGTTCCGCTTGCTCTTGCTCATCTTCTGTCCGTCCTCGCCGAGCATGTGGCCGAGGACGATGCACGTCCGGAACGGGTGCGGGGCGGGGCGGGGGGCCGCGGAGCGGTCGCCGAACAGGAGCGTGCTGATGGCGAGCTGGCTGTAGAACCAGCCGCGGGTCTGGTCGATCGCCTCGGAGATGAAGTCGGCCGGAAACTGGGCCTCGAACTCCGCCTGGCCGCGATGCGGCCAGCCCCACTGGGCGAACGGCATGGCGCCCGAGTCGAACCAGCAGTCGATCACTTCCGTCACCCGCCGCATCCGGCTTCCGGCCGCGAACGGGGAGTCGTAGGTGACGGCGTCGATGTAGGGCTTGTGGACCTTGAGGTCGTCGGAGAGGTCGGGGTTGGCCGCCTTGGCCTTCGCGAACACGTCGGCCCCCTGCACGCCGGGCTTCGCCACGAGATCGGCATACGACCGCACCGCCTCCGCCTTGCCGGTCTGCTCGCAGATCCAGATCGGCAGCGGCGTGCCCCAGTAGCGCTCCCGCGAGAGCGCCCAGTCGACGTTCGTCTCGAGAAAGTTGCCGAACCGGCCGTCCTTGATGTGCTCGGGGAGCCAGTCGATCGCCGCGTTGTTGGCGAGCATCGGCGCGCGGAACTGGCTCGTGCGGATGAACCAACTCTGCCGCGGATACTGGATCAGCGGGTCGGCATCGGCCCGCCAGCAGAACGGGTAGTCGTGGACGTATTGCTCCTGGTGGACGAGCAGGCCGCGGGCCCGGAGGTCGCGGGTGATGTCGCGGTCGCAGTCCTTGACGAACCGGCCGCTCCCCATGCCAAACGCGTCGGTGAACGTGCCGTCGGGAGCGACGGCGTTGATCAGATCCGGACCGCCGCCCTGCTCGAACCGGGCCTGCTCGGCGACGAGCACGGTGTAGTCCACCTCGCCGAAGGCCGGGGCGATGTGGACGATGCCCGTGCCGGAGTCGGTGGTCACGAATTCGGCGGCGACCACCCGCCAGGCGATCGGCGCCTCACCGCCGTCGACAAGCGGACCGAGGATCGGTTCGCCGGTCGGCCGATAGGTGTCGAAGGGGGGCACGTACGACCGGCCCACGAGCGCCGAGCCGGGCAACCGCTCGACGACGTCGAACTCCTTTTTGAGTTTCTCGCCGAGCCCGGCGGCGAGAGGCTCCGCGACCACGTACTCAGGACCGCCGTCGACCCCCGCCTCGCGGAGGACGACGTATTCCAGATCGGCCTTCACCGCGGCGAACTGGTTGGAGGGCAGGGTCCAGGGGGTGGTCGTCCAGGCCACGAGGCTGCGGCTGCCGGGCAGCCCCGCCGCATCGAGGAGCGGAAACGCCACGTACACGCTCGGGTCGGCCACCTCCTTGTAGCCTTGGCCCACCTCGCCGCTCGACAGCGCGGTGCCCCCCTGCGCCCACCACCAGACGATCTTGTGGCCCTGGTAGAGGAGGCCCTGGTCGAAGAGCTCGGCCAGCGCCCACCACACGCTCTCCACGTACGACTGGTGGTAGGTGACGTAGGCCTGCGAGAGGTCGATCCAGAAGCCGATCCGCTCGGTGAGCGTCTCCCACTCCTTCATGTAGCGCCACACGCTCGCCTGGCACTTGTGGATGAAGGGCTCGATGCCGTAGGCCTCGATCTCGGCTTTGGAGTGGATGCCGAGTTCCTTGCAGACCTCGACCTCGACGGGCAGGCCGTGGGTGTCCCAGCCGGCCTTCCGTTCGCAGAACTGCCCGCGCATCGTGCGATAGCGAGGGTAGAGATCCTTGATGGTGCGCGTCAGGCAGTGGCCCGGATGCGGCATCCCGTTGGCGGTCGGTGGCCCCTCGAAGAACACGAAGCGGGCCGCGCCCCGGCGGCGGTCGAGTGACTGCTGATAGGTGCCGCGCTCCCGCCACCAGGCGGCGATCGACGCTTCGAGGGCGGGAAAGTCGGGCTGGCCGCGGACGGGGTCGAACATGGGGGGCTGCCGAGGGAGCGAAACGGAGGGTCGAGGGGCGTTGCCGGCCCGAAAACCTCGCAATCCTACCGCGAGGCCCGTGGAGGCCACAGGGGCCGCGACCGGGGGCTACGGCAGCGGCACCTGCGCGGGCTGCATCAGGTAGCCGATCAGGTCCCGGATGGCGTCGGCGGGGAGCGGGTCGAGCAGCCCCGCCGGCATCGGCGAGTGCTGCGTGACCGTCACGTCGGCCACGTTCGTGAGCGGGAGCACGTGACGGTCGGTCGGCGTGACGAGCGTGAGCACGTGCTCGTCACGCGTCGTGACGAGGCCATTGAGCACCCTGCCGTCGGCGAGCGTCACGACCGACATCCGCATGTCGCGGCTCACCACGCTGCCGGGATCGACGATGTTCTCCAGGAGGTAGTCGAGGTTCGTCCGCTGGCCTCCGGTCAGGTCGGGGCCGAGCGCCGCGCCCGCGCCGAACAGCCGATGGCAGCGGCCGCAGGCCTGGTCGTAGATCACGCGGCCGTGGGAGAGGTCGGCCCGGGCGAGCACCTCGGGCGTGAGGGTGTCCTTGAGCGTCGCGATCCGGCGGCGGACGTCGGCATCGGTCTCGTTCACCGCGCCCCACTCGCGCTCGAGCCAGGCATCGAGGTCGGGATCGCCGAGCGAGCGGATCTGCCGCAGGTCGTAGGGCGTGAGGGCGTCGCGGGGAATCGTGCCGTCGGCCACGGCATCGCGGAGCGCTGCCGCGAAACTCCGCCGCGAGGCGAGGATGCCGATCACCGTGGGCCGCTGCGGGCTGCGGAACCGCTTGTAACTACGGATCAGCGCCCGGGCGGCGTCGGGATCGTCGCTGGCCGCCAGGCCCTGGGCCGCCGTGACGTTGAGCCGCTGGTCGCCGAGCAGGGCGAGGCAGATGTCGCGCACGCCGTCGCCTCCCTGGTGCACGAGCGTTTCGAGCGCCGACCGCCGCAGCCCCGCGTCGGCCGTCTCGTCGAGCACGACGCGGCGGATTTCATCGACCGCCCGTCCGTCGCCGAACACCGCCGACAGGTCGCGGACGGTGGCATGCCAGGGGGCAGGCACCGCAAGCAGCGACGTGGCCAGGGCATCCCAGCCCGCGGGCTTCGTCGTCCGCCGCCAGCCCGAGAGGCCGGCGGCGAGTCCGGCGAGCAGGTCCTGGCGGACGTCGGCGTCGTCGGTCTCCACCAGCAGCGCGACAAGCCGGTCCACGCCCGAGGGTTGCTGCTCGATGAGGCTCGCGAGCCGGCGGGCGATCAGCCGCCGCGTGGTGGGCCAGCGCGACGCGACGGCGGCATCGGCCGCCCGCACCGGGTTGGCTGCGACGGCGGGAATGAGGCCGTACCACACGAGCAGCGGCAGATTGTGATCGGCGGCGTCTTCCGTGCGGGCCATTAGCGCTGTCGCCAGCGGTAGCCGCCGGTCCACCGGAAGCCGCTGCAGTGCTGACGCCAGGGCGAGCCGCACGAGGCCGCTGGGATCACGGGCCGCGAGTCGGAGAAAGTCTGCGGCCACGGCGTCGTGCTCGACGCCGACGCGGACGGCTTCCTCCTCCGCCACCGCGGTCGGTCCGAGAACGCCGTCGAGGGGCCACGTGTCGCCGAGCAGCCGCACGCCCCAGGCCCGGAGGTGTTCGTCGTCGTGCTCCAGGAAGCCGCGGAGCAGGGTGGCATCGGTGCCGCCACTGGCATGGAGCGTGAGCAGGCTGCGGCAGGCGACGAGCGGATCATCATCCCCCGCGAGCTCCCTCAGCCTGGCATGGGCCTCGGGCAGATCGGCCGCGGCCGCCGGGGCCGAGCCCCGTGGATCGCGGCCGGCGCGATCGGCGAGGATGAGCCGCGCCTGGCGGACGTGCCACTCATTGGGATGACGGGCGAGGTCCGCGAGCGCCGGGCTGGAGAGCGTCGCCAGGTCGTCCGCAGGCCTCCGGGGCCGGGCGGCATGGCTGATCCGAAAGACGCGGCCGCTCGTGCGATGCACGCCGGTGGCCTCGTGGCATTCGCCGGTGTCGCTCCAGTCGATCGCCAGCACCGCGCCATCCGGGCCGGCGGCGAGGTCGATGCCGCGAAAGAACGGATCGCGCGACTGCAACAGGTCGGCCGCGTGGCGGCCGACGTAGCCGCTGCCTGCCCGTTCGAGCCGTTCCTGGTTGGCGCGCCGGCCGTGAAAGTTCCAGGTGAAGAGCCGGCCCCGAAACTCGTCGGGCCAATCGTCGCCGAGGTAGATCATCATCCCGGAGTGGGCGTGGCCGCCGCCGAGGTCGCTCGCCGAGCCATCGCGAGACTTCTGCCAGCCGGCTCCGGTGTCGAAGTGCCAGTGATCGGCGTGCATCTCGAGCAGCTCGTAGGCATGCGGATGGGGATCGACCGTGTGGGGCCGCTGGTAGTGAGCCCCGGGGATGATCTGCCAGAGGTGGCCGTTGACCGTGTTGATGAAGAAGCCGTCGCCCCACGCGTTCCAGTCGTGCCCCCACGGGTTCGTCGTGCCGTGGCAGAGCGCCTCGAACCTGCCCGCATGAGCCGCATACCGCCAGATGCCCCCCTCGAGCCGCACCCGCCGGTCCGCCGCGGTGCCGGGCGGGCCGACGAGCCCGGGGCAGGAGGCGCCGCAGCGGCCGTAGAGCCACCCATCGGGACCGAACCGCAGGCCGTTGGCGAAGTTGTGGTAGTTCTCGGTGGCGACGTCGAAACCGTCGAGGACCACCCGGGGCGGGGCGTCGGGGACGTCGTCACCATCCCGGTCAGGCACGAACAAGAGCCGCGGCGGGCAGAGCACCCACACGCCCCCGAGCCCCACCTCGATGCTCGTGACCTGCTGCAGGTCGTCGAGAAACACCTTCCGCTCGTCGGCCCGGCCGTCGGCGTCGCGGTCGGCGAGGATCAGCACCCGGTCGCGGAGCCGGGTGTCCATCCGCAGCGGTCGCTCGGCATAGGTATGGTTCTCCGCGATCCAGAGGCGGCCGCGGGCATCCCAGGCCATCGCGATCGGGTTCTGCACGTCCGGCTCGGCCGCGAACACGCCGACCTGCAACCCTGCGGGGGCGTCCATCGTCGCCGCGGCCTCGGCGGCGGCGAGCGGCGCCGAGTTGCGGTCGGTCTCGCTGTTGAACGGCGGGGGGAACGGCTCACCGCGGCACGGTGTCGGCCGTGCAGCGAGAAGCAGCAGGAGCACCGCGACGACCCAGGAAGGGCGACTCATACGGACAGTATAAAGCCGGACACGTGGCCGCAGGCCTTGAAGTGGCCGCAGGTTTTCGACCTGCGGAACGCGGGGTCGGGAGCGCTGCCTGTGCAGGTTGAAAACCTGCACCCACTTCGGACACAGTGGCCGCCGGCC
>JBBAVS010000029.1:12934-38082 GCA_040397585.1 Pirellulales bacterium | reverse complement strand
CACACAGGTTGAAAACCTGTGCCACTTTGGGGCACGAGAGGGCGAGCTCGGGGCTGCCCGTGCCCGGGAGCCGGCGTTTGGTTTCTCCGCGTAGCCTGGAAGGCGAAGCGGAGAACCCACCGAGCGAACGGAGGGCAGGATGCCCGGAGTGAGCGTCCGGCGACGGGCGTGGGCAGTCCCGAGCGGCGGCGTACAACCGTCCCCATCGCTTACGCGATTGGGCTTCCTGGAGGCGATCCCCATCGCTTACGCGATTGGGCTTCCTGGCGGGGTGTGCCGTGGCCCGCGACCCGTCCAGGAGTCTCGCAGTCGCTCGACGTCGGCGCGGGTGTAGAAGGTGCCGTAGATGGAGTCGTCGGCGAGCAGGCTGTCCGCGAGCCGATGCACGAGGCCGGCGTCGTAGAGCTTGCTCGTGTTACGGCTCTCCAGCGGTTCCGTGAGGGCTGCGGCGTCGGGATCGATGACGGCCAGCGTCCGGCCACCGCTCGCGACCAGGTCTTCGTAGCGAATCACGTGCTCGCGTGGCAGGAGCGAGTCGTAGTGCGAGAAGTACCAACGGAGAATGATCAGTTGCCGGGCCAGGCGGTCGGGTTCCGCGGCCAGGTCGGCCGCGAGGGCGGGATCGAAGGCTTCGCCGAACGGCAGGTGACCGTCGTTGACCGGCGCCTGGATCGAGTGCCAAGAGAGCAAGGCGGCCAGCGGATTACGGACGATCGCGTAGCAGGGGTAGCGGGTGAGGAGCGTTACGAGCGTGGCGGTGAAGAAGTTGGGGTGTTTGACCACGAGCCGAAAGTCGGGCGGCAACGTCTTGCCGAAGTGCACTTCCTCGTTGGCGACCGTGGAGGGTCGCAGGCCGGCGCCGGCGGGGGCCGATTCGAAGGGATTGTCTGGCACGCGGCCGTCGCGTGCCTTGCTCACCGCCGTGCCGGAGCCGAGCAGGCTCGCCCGCTGGGCGGCGAAGAAGGCGGCGACTGCGGCCATGTAGCCGTCGGGGAATGGGAGGCCGACGAGTTCGGCCGGGTTCATCGGCTCGTGCAGCGCCACGCAGCGCGGCAGCTTGTTGAGCAGGGAGCACGACAGCGTCGTGCCGGATCGGGCGATGCCCGTGAGGATGATGTCCAAGCCGGGACCTCCAGGGCCACGCCCCCTCCGCGACCACGCGGCCGGCAGGGCGTCGGGCGGGAGCCTACACGGCGTCGAGGATGCGGAGGAACGCCAATCGCTCCGCCTCCAGGCCGTGGTGTCGCACTTCTCGGGCGGCGGCGGCCCGCATGGCCTCCGCCACGTGTGGAGGCTGTCGCAGCGCCTCGATGGCCGCCGCCACGACGTCGTCGAGCGTGTAGGAGGGCCGGAAGGCGGTGTCGCGGTCGCGGCAGAAGCCCCGGTTGCCCACGCAGTCGGGGCAGACGACGACGGCCCCGACGGCCATCGCCTCGAGGGCCGGCAGGAAGAAGCCCTCCCGCTCGACCGGGAGCGTGATCGCGACCACCGACCGCGCCAGCCGGTCGAGAAACGCCGCGCGGGGCAAGGGTTCGACAAGGCACTCCGCCTCGATCCCGGCGCGGTGGAGACGATCCTCGACGGTTCGCGCGAAGGCCGGGTTCTTCATGCCCGCGATCAATACGGGAATGTCACGGGGGCGCGTGATCGGGGGCAGGTCACCGAGGTCGATGCCGTTGGGGATCACGTGCACGGGCCCGTTGACGAGGCCCGTGGAGACAATCGCCGCAGCAACTTCGTCGCTTACGCAGATACGGATCGCCGGCCGGGCAAGGAAGTGTCGGCGTGGATCGCCAGCGTCGCCATGCCGGACGCCCTGGATCAGGTTGATGACCGGGGCGGGGGCCGGATCGGGCACCGCCTCCCAGTCGAGGCCGGCGACGAAGAGCACGGCCGCGTCCTGCGGACGCCAGTCGGCGAGTGGTGGCGGGGAGATGCCGTGCCACAGGTTGCCGGCCCCCTGAAGCGACTGCGGCGTGAGGTAGATCCGCGGCTGAAACCGCCGCGAGTGTCCGGCGTGCAGGAAGTAATGCCAGACCTTGAGGTGGCCGCCGGTGAGCCCTTGGTAATCGCGGTGGAAGAGCAGCACGCGATCAGCGGTCGTGTTCATCGTGGCCACGCTTGGGCATCGGAGGCTGCGCAGACGCTGCGGGCTGGCAGGATACCGTGTCCATGCGGCGATCGGCTGCACCGAATCGGTATGATGCCTGAAGTCGGTCCTTGTCGCTCGAGCGGGATGCAGATTCTCGATCTTCTGTCAGCGATGCTCCACTCCGCTCCACTCTCCGAAGGCCTCGCCCTCTGCCTCACGGCGGCCACGGTCGGCGTCGTGCACACGATCCTGGGTCCCGACCACTACGTGCCCTTCGTGGCGATGTCGCAGGCCGGCCGCTGGTCGCTCGGCAAGACGCTGCGGGTGACGGCGGGATGCGGGCTGGCGCATGTGGCCGGTTCGGTGGCGATCGGGCTCGTCGGCATCCTGCTTGGGATGGCGGTGATGCGGCTGGAGACGGTGGAGTCGTTCCGCGGCGACGTGGCCGCGTGGCTGATGATCGGCTTCGGCCTGGCCTCCATGACCTGGGGGCTGGTGCGGGCGGCACGGTCGCATCGTCCGCATGACCACGTGCACGGGGCGAGTGCGGCGGCCGTGGCGGCGGTGCCGGTCTGGTCGCCATGGCTGTTGTTTCTCGTGTTCGCCTTCGGGCCGTGCGAGCCGCTGATTCCGCTCTTGATGGTTCCGGCGGCCAGAGCGAGCTGGTGGGCGGTCGCCGCGGTCGCCGCGGTGTTCATGGCGGCAACGCTCCTGACGATGTCGGCTGCCGTAGTGGTGCTACGAAACGGCGCGTCGTGCCTGCCGGCGCGCGGCCTGCAGCCCTACGCCCATGCGCTCGCCGGCGCTGCGATCCTCGGCTGCGGTGTCCTGATCACGCTCGGGTTGTGAATCGCTGCGGGCAAGAGCCTAGCCGGAAAGGGTTCTTGGCACGCTAATCAGCCGAGTCGCCATGATTTCGCCGGCAGGCATGGCTTCTCGTTCTGCCGGAGCAAAGCCGGGCCGCCCCGGCGTCGCCGCAGTGAGGTTCGCCGAACACCCCCTGCCCGCTGGGCCACTGCCAAGTTACCAGCTTTCACTTTTGAGGGGGCACGATATACTCCGCGGCTGAGGGGTGTTCGGGGTCGGGGTTCAACCAACAGAGGGGTAGTCATGGCACGCTCTCGCCCAAGGCGGTTCAGCGGTCGCTCGTCCCGAAACCGGAGTTTCTCCACCTCCCGCCCAGCGCTCGCCCCTCCAGCAAGTTTTGAGCATCTCGAAAAGCGGCAAGTGCTGACGTCCGACTTTGACGTGAGCGTGGCACTTGGCGGCACCCAAATCGACTCAAGCGTTCACGACGGTAACGAACGACTGGTGAAGCTCGGAGTTGGAACGCTCGTGCTCTCTGCCGCCAACACTCATACCGGCGGCGTCGTCGTCGCGGAAGGCACGTTGGTGGTGAGAAACCCTGCCGCGTTGGGCACAGGGCTCGTGGAGGTGCGTCCTGGCGCGAAGATCGTGCTCGATACTGGGCGAGAGCCGGTGGTCGCAGCACGTCTTGCGCTGGCGCCCGGCGGCATGATCGATGTGGCAGCAGGCAAGCTCCAGATCCTCAACGACTTCAGCGCAGCGGAGCTGATCGCTGATGTTCGCGCGGCCTGGGACGGGGAGTCTGGGATCGGATCCAGCGTTGCTCAGTCGCTGACCCAGAGTGGCGCTCCGCGAACGCTCGGATGGCTGGCAACTTCGGCCGATGGCCGAACGTCCTACACGATCGGGTTTGCCGCCGCGGGCGACGCAAACCTCGACGGATTGGTGGACACAAACGACTATGCCCTCATCTTCGGCGGAAACCCCGACGGTATCGGCTCCAGCGCGACGTGGGCGACCGGAGATTTCAACTACGATGGCGTCTTCGATTCCATGGACTATGCCGAAGTGCTCGGCACCAACCTGTTCGACGATGGGACGTACGATCTAGCGCCGCCGCCGTCCACGCCATCGCTCGTCGCCGCGACAAGCACCTCTTCGTACACGGCTCAAATCGCCTGGACCAACTCTGACACACCCGCCGGTTTTGAAGTCGAGTACTCGCTCGATGGCATCACAGACTGGCGTCCCGCGACCGTTCTCTTGCAGACAACAACGGGGAGCCCCGGGTCATCGGCAAGCGTTTCTTGGGCTACCGTAGGAAACCTCCCGGCAGGGGCAACCACGTTCTTCCGGGTGCGCAGCTTCAACAACAGCCCGTCGTGGTGGTGGGACAATCGGTACCGGTCCGCTGACTCGCTCCCGGTCTCGGCAACGACGCCGGCCATCGAACCGGCTGACCAGGCGTCGACGCTGTATTGGGATCCGGACAAGAATGCTTTCAACAACGACTTCGGCACGGGAGCGGGACTCGGCGGCCCGGGAACGTGGGCGGCCAGCGGGGATGCGCTCTGGGTCGATCCACGGACCCACGCCTACGTCCGCTGGGACAACACACGCAATCTCTCCGCCCGGTTTGCAGGAGCGGGTGGTGCGATCACCGTCCAGGGTACGGTCAGCGCCGCGGAGATCCGTTTTGATGGACTCGGTTATGTCTTGCAGCCGTTTGACACGGCACAGCTGAACACGGGCACGACTGGCATCACGTTCCGGACGATCGTCGATGCACGCGTAAATGTGCCAATCATAGGCACCGCCGGCATTATCAAGCGCGGAGCGAACGTCCTCACCCTCGGCGCTCCGGTGAACCAATATGCTGGCGACACCTCAGTCCAAGTGGGGAAACTGAACGTCGAGGGCACGATCCTGAGCCACGTCAAGCAATCTGGCGGATCGGTCGAGGGCGTCATGTTCAACGACCCTGAGCTGGCTGCGGCGGTGCGAGAGGCGCTCGGCGTAGCGCCAACGGCATGGCTGACGCCCGCGCTCATCGCAGGGAGCCCGTCTCTCGAGTCGCTCACGGTCAACAGCAATCTCGTGGGCGATCTCGCCGGAATCGGCTCCCTCTCCACGCTCAAATCACTGGAGCTCATTCCTGGCGACTATGCCACCCGCGCGCCCGGATTGCCGACTCTCGCGCCTTTGGGCAGCCTTACAAACCTCACCGCGCTATCTCTCCAGGACGTTGGGCTGAGCGACAGCCTTTTCGCAACGCTCCCGTCACTTCCTGGCGTCACCCGCCTCGACGTGAGGTACAACGCGCTCGCCACCGTTCCCGCCGTCGTTCTCTCGAGACTACCGACGCTTCAATCGATCCTCGTGCACGGAAACCCCGTACTCACGAGCAACCCCCGCGCCGGGCTTGCCGCGATGAAGGGCAAAGTGATCGATGTCGATGTTGCCCCAGATCGCCCTGACACGGCAAAGTCCATCCGCGATCTCGCCGAGCGACTCTACCTCCTACCGCTCAAGATGCTGGAGTACGTTACCAACACGATTGTATTCCAGCCTTACTTTGGAATCATGAAGAGCCCGCTGGCAACCTTCCAAACAAAGGCCGGCAACGACTGGGACACCAACTCCTTGCTGGCTGCGCTCTACAACGAAGCCGCCATCACCACAGAGCTCGTCCAGGGCTTTGCCGAGGTGAATGGCCAGCAACTCATGGACTACGTTGGAACGCGCAGCATCACTGCCGCGCGCAAGATCCTTGGGGCTGCGGATAAGGCAGACAACTACAAATTTTCCCGAGTGTGGCTGACCGCGTCCGTAAGCGTCCCGGGCATGGATTCGGTGACCGACGTGAAGCTCGATGCCTCCTGGAAGTTTCGCGACTTTCGACCGGGCCTGAAGGACGTGCTCAGCAACGTGCCGTTCGATCCACTGGAGGCTGAGTACCTCACGAATCCCTTGTGGCAAAAGAAGTCCACAGCGGAGTACTACGAAGCCAAGGTGGCATCTTGGCTTGCGAAAAACTACCCAAATCTCACGATCGCCGACGTTGGCTACGACGGCCCGATCCGCCCGCAGGCGTTCAGCGCGCTACCAAAGCAGCTGCCGTACAAGGACAGTGAACGTTCCCTTAGCGCTGTGGGCCAGCGGACGGTGACCATCACGGTCGCGAAGGCGGCAAAGCGCGCCAACGACGGGACGGATGAGCCCGAGGCCGAACTATTCAAAACCGCTCCTTTGAAGGTCGATGAGGTGGCCCTGAGTCGCCTGACGATCGCCCCCGGTATCACGGGTCAGACAGCCCGCCCTGCGCTCCTCCAAGGAGGCAAGAAGATCGCCGAGGCAAACATCGCGATCAGCACAGCAGACAGCATCAAGCTCACGATCGAGGTCCAGAACTCTCGGTCGCTCACGCTAGCTCGCACATTTACCCGGGGGGCTGACCGTTACATCGCGATTGGCTTGGATGCGAATCAATACTCCGACTCGATGCTGGCGGAAAAGCGCGCCATCGTCAACGAACAGCAACTCAAGCAAGCCGCTAATGCGGAAGCGGAAAGACTCAATCAACCCAAACCGGAGGAGGTTGATCTCGACAGTGCTATTGGCGGGCTTCTCGATCTAGCGCTCGCCCAATATTTTGCGGCTACGGATGCCGATGAGGCCTCGATTGCCGCGCTCACGTCAGCCATACCTGATCGTGGCACTGTCGCGCTCGGCATCGCGACAAGCGGCCCGTCTCTCGCTGCCGCGGAAAAAGACGAAGCAGTTGTCCTCAAGCGGCAGTTTCCATTTCTTCCTGCCCAGATGGGGATCGACTTGCCCGGCATTCGATATAGCGCCTTCGCTATCGACGACAGCACCAGGCCGATCGACCTTAACCGGGACTTGCTGCTGGGCTACGCGAACTCATCGCAAGAGGGCTTGGTTCTTGAGGAACTGACCAACTGCGAGAGTGTCTCGACGATGAAGGCTTTTCAGGTCGCCGCAGGAACGAGAGGATTGTCAGACATCGTCGAAATCGACGCCGATCTCTTGAGCACAAAGCGAATCGAGGACCTTCTGCCCGGAGTGCGGGATGCTATTCGCAAGTCCATTGCGAGAGTGGTCACGGAAGGCGAGCCTGGCCTGCCTGAGGATCAGAAAGTTACGTTCAAGGCCCGGGTGCTGCGCAATGAAGTCACCGTCGGCAGCGGCGGAGCCGACACGAACTGGAAGGGTGTCGGCTACACACTCACATACGTCACAAAAAACTCAACGACGACCGGAACGGCAAAACGGTCGGTTTCGTCATCCACGACGGGAACGCTTCCTACGGCGGCGCTCAAACGTTGCTCCAGACCCCCGTAGTGCCCCGCCTGCCCACCCCCGCTGCGTTCAATCCAAATAATGAAGCTGGCGACCCCGTCAACATGGCCAATGGCGGTGTCTACCACGAGGAAACGGATTTCGACATCCCCAACCTTGGCACGCCGCTTGCCTTCCGACGGCGCTACGACTCGATCCACACGGTCTCCGGCTTGACCGGTGCACCGCAGGCGTGGTCCGACCGCGGCATGGGCGAGGGGTGGTCGTTTACATACTCGGATCGCCTCGAGGTCGAGGCCGACGGTGTCACATGGTTCACTGATACGGGCACGCGGCTGAAGTTCACCATGGGGGGCTATCGCTTCACCAATCCGGTCGGCGTATTTGGTGTACTCGAGGGTAATGCCGCGAGCGGCTTCACGTGGAAAGACTATGACGGCAACACCACGACCTTTGGTCCCGCCGTTGGCGGCGCTGCCGGCGCTGTTGGCGGCCGCTCGCCGATCGTGTCGAAGCGGGACCGCTTCGGGAATGGCGTGCGAATCGACTACGTTCCGAACACTGTCAGGATCGCCAAGGTTGTCGACCTCATGAGTGCGGACCGATTTCTCACTTTTACCTACAACTCCGACTCCACTCCGCATATTCAAGCCATTTCGGACTTCACCAATCGATCCTGGACGTTTTCGTACTCCAACGCCAACGCGGTGAAGAACGGCCGCCTCCAGTCTGTCACGGCCCCTGTACCGGCAAACGACTCCCTGGCACCTGTCGTTCGATACGACTATCACACGTCCAAGGCCCACCAAGGCCTTCTCTCGAGCGTCACCGATCCGAGCGGCGGCAAGACTTCGTGGGAATACTATGCGAATCGACGCGGCTTCCGCGTCACCGACACCGAGGCACTGCAGCACAGCTTCACATACAACCTGTTTCGTGATCAATCGTCGTTCATCGACGAGCGCGGCAACGTGCAGAAGTTCTCGTTCGACACCCAGGGGAATCTCATCGAACTTCAGCAACCGGATCGCACGACCGAGCGGTCGACGTGGTCGCCCGAAGGGCTGAAACTCACCGCGACCGACGCATACGGCATTCCGGAGACCTACAAGTACGACCCACGCTCAGGCAAACTGACCGCAGTGGTTGACCGCAGCCAACGCCGCACCGAGATCACCTACGGAGGCATGCGACTAAACCAATTCGATGGGCCCGATGCCGGTGACGGATTCGAGGCCGCCGATGCATGGCTTTGGCAGCAGCGGGCTGGGCGGTTTTGGGTCGCGAGCGGAAAGTTTGTGGCAAGTCCCGATACCGCACGTGGCGTCTCGCTTGCCACAGTTCCTGCATTTGCGGCAGCTGACGTTCGCTGCGAGGTGGAGTTTGACTTGGGCCACTACATCGATCAGCCAAAATCAGCCGGGCTGATCGCCCGCGCAACCGGCGACCTTTCGTCCTATTATCTGGCGACTGCCACGATATTTTACAGTTTTCCCTTTACGATACCCGAAATCTCGCTGCACAGAGTAGTTGGCGCGTCGCAAACCCTGCTGAGTTCGGTTAGGCTTGATCCCTACATGCTCGCTCCGTTGACTGGGCGGTTACAGTTGGAGCTTCGTGGCAATGTGATAACGGTGGGCGTTAATGGGGTAAGCCTGTTGACGGCCACAGACGGGGCGCTGCCGAACGCGGGCAGTGTCGGATTGCGGTATTTCGGTAGCGGCGGCACGGCCGACAACTTTAAGGCGGGTAGTCTCGATAGCGTACGATCCGTGCCATTCGACGTTGACACGATCACGCGCTACAACGATGCATCCAAGTCGCAAGACGACGTCGTCACGAAGTTCACCTATGACGCGGCCGGCTTCATGACAAGCCGCACAGACGATTTTGGCGCGAATGCTTGGAACAAGAACGCAACGACCGCTTTCACGCCGCAACCGGGCGGGCGGGGGCTCGTGGATACGACGACATCCCCGCGAGGCGCCGTCACGACGTTCACCTACAACCGGGCAGGACAGGTGCGGTCGCAGAGCACCAGTTTGGCCTCCGGGACGGTTGTCACGAGGTCGGCAGCGTACGACAACCGGGGAAACCTCTCGTGGCAGGAAGACGGCAATAGAAACCGCACGTCGTTTACGTTCGACGCTCTCGGCCGGAAGAAGACCGAGACCTCCGCGGACCCCGACGGATCTGGCGGCTCGCTGCCGTCGCTGGCGACCACGTTTGCCTACGACGCCTCTGGCAATCTGACATCGAAGACCTTGGGCGACGGCCGCGTCACCCGGACGGTCTACGACTCGCGGCAGCGTGTCATCTCCCAGACCGCTGCCGACGGCACCTACACGCTGTTGACTTACGACCCCGCCGGCAACACGGTTTCTCAGACCGACGCGTCGGGCCGGATCACCCGGTACGTGTACGACGCACGCAACCGGCTCGTGGCCACACTCCTGCCCGACGGAGAGTCTACCAGACTCCGCGTCGACGGCGGCGGCCGCGTCGTCGCGTCGATCGACCAGGCTGGCAGCATCACCACGACCGCCTACGACAAACTCGGCCGCAAGACCTTGGAGACCCTCCCCGACCCCGATCGCTCCGGCCCGCTCGCCGCGCCCGCCACCGCCTGGGGCTACGACTCTCGTGGCAACGTGGCATATGTCACACCCGCCTTCGTTGGCCAAGGAGGCGTCAAGGCGGGCGATGCAGCTCGATCCACCGAGTACGAGTACGACAACTTGGGCCGCAAGACCAAGGAGACGCAACCTGATCCCGACGGCGCTGACCCGCTCTCGCGGCCGCTCACCACCTTCGACTACGATCCCGACGGCAATCTCACCTCGGTCATTGACCCCCGCGGTTTCACGACGACCTACGAATACGACTTCCTCGGGCGGAAGACGAAAGAGACCACTCCCGATCCCGATGGCCCTGTGGGCTCCTTGATCCCGCTGCTTACGCAGTTCGAGTATGACGGGGCCGGGAACCTTCAGTTCGAGATCGCCCCTGGCGGATCGAGCCGCAATGACCTCGCCTACACCACCGAGCACACCTACGACGCGCTCAACCGCCGGACCGCCACGATCCTTCCCGATCCTGATGGCAGTTCCCTGCCGCTCGCTCGGCCTCGCACCGAATGGACCTTCGACGCGAGCGGCCAGCCGTGGCAGACGACAGACCCGCGCGGCGGGGTGACCACCACGACGTACCGCAGCACCGATCGGGTGTTCCGCGTCACCGCAGCCGACGGCTCCACCGCAACGCATACGTACGACGCGGTCGGCAACGAAGTGTTGGCGATCACCGGCCTGACCATCGAATCGCACGGCCGCCGTACCTTCACCTCGTTTGACGCGATGAACCGCGCGATCGCCGTCCGCAGCCCTCGGCCTGATGCCCAGTCGCGCACGCCGGTCACCACGTTCGCCTACGACGTGACCGGCAACCTCGTGCGGTCCACCGACGCGCTCGGCCGCACCGCCTGGAAGCAATACGACGCCCTCGGGCGGCAGACGGCCGAGACCAGCCCGCTGGGCACCTTCTCGGGCGACCCCCAGGCCACCTCCCGCATCGAATACGACTCGGCCGGTCGCGTCACCGCCACCATCGACGAGCTCGGCCGCCGCACCGACACCGTCTACGACAACCTCGGCCGCACGATCCGCACCCTCGCCCCCGACGCCGGCCAGGGCCGGCCCACCACTCACTTCGGCTACGACGCCGTCGGAAATCTCCGCTACACGACCGACCCCCGGGGGGCAGGCCCGCGTGCCGTGGGGTTCACCACCTACATCTTCTACGACGCCCTGGGCCGCAAGACGTCCACCGTCGACGCGCTGGCTCCTGGCACTGTCTCCTGGCCTGCCTCCGACGCAGCGATCCCCGACGTGCTCCCCGCCACGGTCACGTCAAACGTCACCCGCGCCGTCTACGACCCCCGCGGCAGGGTCGAATCGACGATTGACGCGCTCAATCAGAAGACCGACTATTTCTACGACAACCTCGGCCGCAAGCTGTCCACGATCGCTCCCGACCCCGATGGAACGGGCCCGCTCACAAACCCGGTCACGGCGTATGCCTACGATCCCGCGGGGAATGTCACGAGCGTCATCCGCACGAGCCTGAACGCCTCGCTCAGCATTGGCGAATCCTATGGCTACGACGCGCTCAACCGACGCGAGACGGTCACCGACGGCCGGGGGTTCCAGACACGCACCACCTACGACGCCGCCGGCAACACCACGAGCGTCACCGACGCCTCCGGCAACGTCACCCGCTACGCATTCGACCGGCTCAACCGGCTCGTCGCAGTCACCGAGCCGCCCACGAACGCAAACGGCTCCACGCCCCCAGACACGAAGTACACCTACGATCTCGCCGGCAACAAGCTCACGGCGACAGACCGCCGCGGCCGTGTCACCTCCTTCGTGTACGACGCTGCTGACCGGCTGGAAGAGGAGCGTTGGCAAGCCTCGGCCAACGGCCCCGTCTTTCACACGATCAAGCGGTTCTACGATGCCGCTGACCAACTGCTTGGTGTTACCGAGACCGATACGACCAACCCAGCCGCGGCCACGGCCTGGCAGTACATGTACGACGTCGCCGGCAACGTCACGACCAGCCGCATGGCGCCAGGGGAGATAGCGCAACCACTATTGACCACGATGATCGTCCCCGCAGCGCTCGTCCAATACGACTTCGGGTACGACAAGGCGGGCAACAGGCTCTCGGCGGCGGAGAACAGCGGGGCGGTCGCCCAGTTTTCATGGAACAACAGCACCGCCCCGGCCGCTCGTGGCCTCGGCATGTGGACATCCTACGGAATCGATGCGCTCAACCGCGTGACGAGTTATCGCCAGATCGATAGCACGACCGGCGACACCGTCCGCAAGCGTGCGCTCTACAAGCCTCTGGCCGACGGGGCAATCGACAGGATCGATCGCTACGCAGCATCAGGCACCGGGGCACCGGTTGGCGACACCGCCAACGCATACGACCTTGCTGGCCGGCTGACGGGGATCAGGCACAGCCCCTCCCTCATGCTTACCGCCATCAACTACGGCTACACCTACGACGCCGCCGGCCGGATTCAGACGATGACAACGCCCGAGGGCACAAACACCTTCACCCTCGACGCCGCCGACCAGCTGCGAGCGACGAGCCTCACGGGCGAGTCGTACACCTACGACAACACGGGCAACCGCACCGGCGGCGGCGCGGTCACCGGCCCCGGCAACCGCGTCTTCTTCGACGGCACCTACCGTTACACCTACGACGCCGAGGGGAACCGCACGGCAAAGTTCCGGGATACAACCCCCGGCGAAACGCTCTCCCTCGGCGACACCGACGTGACGTTCTACGCCTACGACCAGCGGAATCGGCTCGTGGCGGTGAGCCACGTGAATACGTGGACGACCGCTCAGGTCAACGCCCTTGCCACGCAGCCCACATCCGGCCTGCCCGGTTCCGACCTCGAACTCCGCTACACCTACGACTACGCAGACCGGCGGATTCGCCGCGCGATCGACCCCGACGGCAGGTTCGGCATCGTGCCGGAGAGCGTGTCGTTCGCGGCCTACGCGGGCGATGTCCGCACGCTCGAGATCGAGCGGACGGCCTCCTTCCAAGGCGGCTTCTTCGGCCAGGTCGTGCAGCGCAACTTCTACGGCAACGGCGTCGATGAGATCCTCGCCGTGGACAAGATCGCCTGGAACGGCACCACGCCCACGACGAGCACGTTCTGGACGTTCACCGACCACCAAGACTCGGTCCGCGACATCGTCTCGGGCAACGCCGCCGACCGCGGAACGGTCGTCGAGCACCGGCAGTACGACAGTTTTGGGAGGATTCTCAGCCGGACGACCGACGCGTTTCTGCGGAACGTGCCCACATTAGGCGTGGGCATCGACTTCGCCTACGCCGGCCGGCCCGTCGAAGCGGCCACGGGGCTCTCCGACAACCGCGCCCGCTGGTACGAGCCGGGCACGGGACGATTCATCAATGAGGACCCCAGCGGCTTCAAGGGGGGCGATGCCAACCTCTACCGGTACGTGGGCAACGACCCGGTCAACAAGGTCGATCCAAGCGGACTGAAGGCGCAATGGACTGGGGGCGCGAAGGCGAGTGTGCCGGCGGCGGGCTGGGCGAACCACGGGCAGGCATCGAGCCAGAGCGGCATTTCGCCGCTGATTCTGCAGGATGACCGGGTCAGAATGTCCTACGACGGGTACGCATACCGCGGGAGGCTCTTTGAGCCCGAGCCGGTGCGACCCACTCTCGAGAACTCGGACCTAGCGAGGGTAATGCCCGCGTATCAGGAACGAATCGGCATACGTGATGTCGTGTCGTTTGCCCTGGATAACTTGCCGGTTATCGGCCCGTTAAAGTCGGGATTTGAACTTGGGACCGGATACGATCCGATTACCCTGAAACCCGTCAGCCCGGCGATGGCCGCCGTTGGCCTTTTCGCCAGCTTCATTCCGGGTGGCAAAGCCGCAGCGAGACCCACGGCCGGCTTGTTCCGCGCCATCGGCCGATCTGCCGATGACGTTGTAGACTTTGCTCGAGTTGCTGGTCGCTTTGACAGCTTCGGGATGTTCGGAAAGGGCGGAGCGGCTGCAAATTACGATCTCTACAAAGCTGTTCGTGCACAAGGCTATAACGCCACAGATGCGTACAACTTGATTAAGGGGGACCAGCAATTGATTTGGCATTACACCCGAAAAGCTGGTGGATTTGCAGGGGATACAATCGAGGCTGGGGCGGCGGGCCGAATTTGGGCAACAACCCACGCACCAACAGGATGGCACAACTCAAGTACGATTGGCGGGTGGCTACAGCGAAATGCGTATACGGGTCGTGGTGCTCAGTTCACAGACGTTAAGCTAGTGACCGGTGCAGTTAGGGATGATTTTGCTCCCGTTTTCGCGATTGGACCGGCTCGTGGATGGAAGCGATTCGGAGGGCAGTATAGCACTACACGCCCCGGAAGTTGGAGCGTAGATACCGATACGATCCTCAGTCCAACTGCACGACAGTCTCGGCACTTCCGCAACGACTATTTGTTCTATCACACAGTCGATGTTGGGATTTGGACACTCGCTGGCGGAACAGCAGCAAACTGGGGGTATGTGTACTATGCGCAACAGCAATAACCCAACGTCGATCCGACGCGAAATGGTACGCCTCTGGGTAACCGATGCCGTGAAGTTCTCGGTCTTTGCGCTAGCCGTTTCATCTATACCATTCATGGTCGCATCGTTTCGAGGTGTTCTCTACGGATTCATCGGGGCAGTCTTCATCGCGTACGTCGTCTACGGCCTCACGATAGATATTCCACGCACTTCAGTTGTTGCATTCGCAGGAGAACCGGGCGAGATACGTACACCCATGCGTTGTTTCGTGTTTGTGAGTTTTGCAATTGCGGTTTTTTTGGCGTGTATGTGGCTTATGAGCAGGCCTGCGTAATTCGCTAATGCCTTGCCCCAGTTAGTGCAGTAGGTGACGCGGCTAGCAGGCTGTGGAAACAGGGAAAACGAGGACGAAAAGGACAGGCATAATCCTTGACGACCGGCCGCGGGAGCCGTAGGATACGGGCGTTCAGTACCACCCCGAATCCCGCGGAGCCCCCGCGATGACGATGCCCAGGCGGCAGTTGGTGGACGTAGCGGTTACCCGCTATTACCACTGCATTTCCCGCTGCGTGAGGCGGGCTTTCCTCTGTGGCGAAGGCGTGACGCACCGTAAGGCCTGGATCGAAGCCCGGCTGGAAGTCCTCGCCAAGCACTTCGCCGTCTCCGTCTGCGGCTTCGCCATCCTCGACAACCACCTCCACGTCCTCTGCCGCCTCGACCCCGGCATCGCCGACGGCTGGAGCGACGAAGACGTCGTCCGCCGCTGGATCGCCGTCTACCGCCCCTCCCGCCTCGACTTCGATCATCCGGCCAGGCTCAGCCCTGGATGGGCCAGCGATGCCTGGCCCTCATTCGCGTGGCCCGCTCTAGCGAGAGACCCCAGTATTTCGGCTGATTCATGGAGGCCTGAGTAGGGCCCCGCTCGTTGGATAGTCGGGGGAAACCTAATGCGCAACCCATCTCCAGAGCCAGAGCCTTCCCCGCTTGGGCTGTTGGCGCTTATCCTCCGCAGCAATTGCCGTCCCGCTGCCGCGCTCCTCGCCTGCTCCAGCACCCGGCATGCCCGACGTGCGGGCACCTCATCGCAGCCGAGGGCGGCACGCTCATGCTCGCCCCCGGTGGGCGCTCTCGCAGTCGCGCCACAACCTCCGCACGCCCGTCACAAACGCATGAAAACTGCGAGATGCGTTGGCTTCGTCGCTGAGGTGCGCCGCCATAGCTTTCGCGCCGCCTACCTTCTGGAAACTGGGGATGAGCTGCTGAATGGCCTTGCCGGGCTGGGTGATGTCGTCGGGCTGTCGGTAGCGAGCCTTCGACCCGATTCCGGCAAGGCCCTCGTCTGCAAAGGCGGTCGCCAAGCCTGCGGGATCGCCGAGATACCATGCCTCCAACTCCTGGCAGACGACCCGCACGAGGGTGTCGGGCCGCCCGGCGGCTTGGCAGAGTGTCACAAGCCGCTCCTTGAGCGCCAGGCAATCGCCGCCGTCGTTGTCGCGAACAACGACAAAACAGACGCCCGGTTCCCGCCACGCCTTGAGTTTCCGCGGGATGCTTTTCTCCAAGTCTTGTTTCCCGTCGTGTGGGACACACAGGAATGCCAGGCCCGGAATCAGGCGGGGCAGCAGCACGTCGAGCAACATCTTCATCGAGTATTCCTCGACCAGAAAGACGAGGCGGCTCATCGGGGGCCCGCCCCCTCGAAGAGCCCCTGCTTCCAGAGCGTGCCGGGGAGGTCGCCGGCCTCGACCAAACTCCGAAGCAACTCGCTGTCTGACGCTCTCTGGACTTCCGTGAACCCGTCGCGCTTGACGAGCCAAAACACCTCGTCGATCTCAGCCCCATTGAGAAACTCCGGCGAATGCGTGGATACGAACACCTGCCCGCCTCGACGAGCATAGGCCCGAAACTCCTCGACAAGCTCGCGCATCAAGGCCGGGTACAGCTGGTTCTCCGGCTCTTCGACGGCGAGCAACGGATGCGGCTTGGGGTCATACAAAAGAATCAGGTAGGCGAACATCTTGATCGTCCCGTCCGACACGTAACGGGAAATGAATGGGTCCTTGAAGCTGCCGTCCTTGAACCGCAGTACGAGCCGCCCATCGTCCGTGGCCTTGGCCTCCACATCGACGACTCCCGGCACGCGTTCTCGCATCACTCGCAGCACGTGGTCGAACTGCGGCCGATGATGCTCGAACATGAACTGCGCGACCTGGGCGATATTGTCTCCACGGGTCGATAGATGTTCGGCGTAGCCGGCATCCGCGCTCGGCCTGGCTTCGGCAATGTGGAAGTCCGATATGTGCCAGTTCTCGATCAGGCTGCGAAACTCGGACACGACCCTGAAACCCTTGAACTGCCCCAGCCCCTTGATCGCCAGAACGCTCGGGTCATCCAGCACATACTCCGTACGTTGCTGCTCGACACCTTCCTGGCCGTAGGCGGCTTCGTTGGTGATCGCAGCCCCTTTTCCGCGTGAAAAGTCGACGAAATGCCACGGCTGGCCGTGCTGCCCGCGCCGAAACTTGAGGATCTCGCGATGCACGACGGGCTTCCCGTCTTGCTCTGCAACCTCGAGCTGATAGGTGGCGAGCTTGCCACCGCTCTCGCGAAACTTGACCGTGATCGCGATCGGACCTTGCTGGCCGCGGCTCACCAACTCCCGAAAGCCCCCCCGCCGCGCGACCGCTGCACTGACGTTTTGCGTGAGCGCGTCTTTCAGGAAGGAAAGCACGTCGAACAGCGTAGACTTTCCGGATCCATTCGCTCCTACAACGATGCACAGTCGGGGCAAGTCACGTAGTTCCGCGAAGCGGAAGACGCGGTAGTTGCGGATTTCGATCGATTCGATTTGCATGACAGCACTCGCGGCGACTTGAGCAAGGAGCCCAATCGACGAGGAGTCTACCCGCTTTGGTCGCGGCGACGCAGTTCAGCACGGACAACAAGTGGAATTCGCGCGTTGCCGTGATTCCCTCGTTCCTCTCCTGATCGCTCTCCCGGTGCGCAGCCGGCGACCCCGCGGCAGGGCTGCCCTGGTGATGGAGACCGGCGCCATCCGCGGGGCAGGTCAGCCCAGCGGCGGGCGGCGCTCGTCATGCCCGGCCATCTCGAGCAGCCGATGCGGCACGAGTCGATCGAGACGACCCTGCGGTATGATGTAGGAGCGCAAGCCGAACGGACGAGCGACGCGTGCTGGGAGGCGTGGGAACGGCGCGTGGCCGCAAAGCTCACGCCGGCGCACGCTCGCCCGGCAGTTGCAACGCGCGTCGAGCAAGACCATCAACATCATCCGACAAAATCCCTTCGCGCCCGTAGCTCAGGTGGATAGAGCATGGGATTTCTAATCCCAGGGTCGCTGGTTCGAGTCCAGCCGGGCGTATTGCTTTTTTCTCAGCCTCGGGGCGGCTGGGAAGGGCGATGTTCGGTCATCTGTTAGGTTTCGACCCCGGTCGCTCCACCAGGCGCCCCTCCCCGCGGCTGTCTCATCGCGACTTCTCGCAAGGTCGAGCCGCCCCCGACGCCTCTCGGAATCATCAGCCGTCTGGCATCCCGTTACTGGTCTCGGCATAGAGTTCGGGCCTCGCCTCAGGCCCGTCGTCGTACCATGCTGGATGGAGTTCCCACCCTTCGCTTCGACGACCTGCTCGAAGTAGGCCCTCAGCGCGCGGAACACCTCCAGCGGCGTGCGCCCTGCTGTTGGAATGTCGAACCGCTGTGGTGTCTCCTGGTCGCCCATCAGTCCGCTCCCTTCGGGGTAATCGCCTTGATCTCGCCGTCATCGTCGGGCGGTCTCGCGAAGTCTTTGACCATCTGGGCTGTCACATCCCGCCAAAAAAGCGTCTCGTCCCGCCTACCCGTCGCCGCAAACGTCAGGATTGCCCGCCCGACCTCCGCAAAGGTGCAGACCTCCGACTCACGGACATGGAGCGGGCTCGAGCGCGGCGGGTGCCGGACGCACTTCTGCCGGTAGCGGATCACCGCCGGTGCATCCTCTCCGCCCGAGTCGTGAGCGACCCGAAAGTGCTGGAAACCTTCGCCGAACTTCGTCCGGCTCTCGATGACGTACCGGCCGTCAGTGCCTGCGGCCTGGGTGTACGCCACCGCCCCAGGCCAATGATCCGGGCGGTCGATCTGCGGCTGGGCAACCGGGAACTCACGACCGAGGCCGACGTCGACGCCCTGCTCGCGGAGATTCGGGAGGAACTCCCGGCTCAGATCAGGGCCGGCACCCGGATCAGGATCGTGTGAAAGGGCACCCAGCGATGGCACTCCGGTCGCGACCGATCTGTCGCCTCTTTCCGAGGATTCCTCAGAAATCGCCTCATAAAATGGGAGGTTTCCATTTTAAAGAACATGGAAAGTATGCTTGTGTCATGCAACCCCATCTCCACCCCCAAGATATCGTCGTGGCCCTGAAACTCGCCCTGCACCCCGGGCTCACGATTCAGAAACTCGCCGACTCGCTTGCCCTCAGCCTGTCCGCGGTTCACCGTTCCCTGACCCGGGCCACGGCCGCCGGCCTGCTCCGCGGCAGCCGGCAGCCTGTCCGCCACGCGATCCGGGAGTTCGTGCTCCACGGGTTGCGGTATGCATTTCCAGTCGTCCGCGGCAGCATGACGCGGGGCGTGCCGACGGCCCACGCGGCACTGCCGCTCTCTGACCTGATTCATGCCGACCGCGATCCGATTCCTGTCTGGCCCGATGCCGAGGGGGAGACCCGCGGCGTGGCGCTGGAGCCGCTCTACCCGACGGCCCCCGCGGCGGCGCGAGCCGACCCGCAGCTCTATCAGTGCCTGGCCCTGATCGACGCCCTCCGCAGCGGCCGGGCCCGCGAGCGGAACCTCGCCAAGGAACACCTCACGAGGCTGCTCGATGGCTGATCAGGTCTCCAGCAACCTCGCCATGCTGATGCGGGTCGTGGATCGGCTCGGCCCGCTGCTGGAGCGGCTCGTGTTTCTCGGCGGCGCCGTCACCGAGTTTTTCATCACCCAGCCCGGAGCCCCTGGGCCACGACAGACCAAAGACGTGGACGTGGTCATCGATGTGGTGAACCTCGGCGAATACTCCGAAACCCTCCGCGAGCAGCTCGTGGCTCTGGGGCTTCAGGAAGATACCCGCGAGGGTGCGCCCGTCTGTCGCTGGCTCCTCGACGACATCATCGTGGACATCATGCCCACGCGGGGAGAGATCCTCGGCTTCTCGGCTGAGTGGTATCCCCTGGCCTACGAGACGGCCACGCCCCTCGCACTGCCCGACGGCACGGTCATCCGCCTCGTGACGCCCGCCTGCTTTCTCGCCACGAAGCTCGCGGCCTTCGGTGATCGCGGACGACGCAACCCGATCGCCAGCCATGATCTCGAGGACATGATCGTCGTGATCGACGGCCGGGCGGAGATCATCGCCGACGTCGCCGCCGCCTCGATCGACCTGCGGGCCGCGATCGCCGCGGGGCTCAAAAGACTGCTCGCGCTGCGCGACGCGGAGGACGTGATCGCCGCCCAGCTTCTGCCTGACGCAAAAAGCCAAGACCGCCTCCCGCTCGTGCTCGACCGGATCCGCGGCCTGATCGCCGCCGCCACCTGACCGCTCCCGCTGCCGGACCGTCCGCCATGCCCATGACCTCCGACGCCAAGCAGGCCCTCAAGGACACCGTGCGGTCGCTCCGCGCGCGGCTCCTGGCCGACCTGCACGACGCCACCGAGTCGGCCTGGCAGATGGGCGTGCGAGCGCAGAATGCAGACCTCGACGAGGCCACGCGGGCCACACGGGCCACGTTCGAGGCCAGGGCGGCAGAGCAGGTGCGGACGCAGGTCGCTCCCGCCACGCCCACGCGGACCAAGCGAGCCCGAGGCCGCAGTCGCCCCTCTCCCGCGAGGAGTACGACCGCCTGATCGCGTGGCTGCTCGAGAACGAATGGATCCGAATGGCGGCAGGACGAATCGTGCTGGGCCCCCAGGCCGGGCCTGGCTCGTGCAGATGATTCGCCATGACGACCGGCGCGTGATCGTGGGGCCCGCACCTCGCGGCCGCCAGCCCACGTGGGGCGGCTTCCTGCCGCAGTTCCTCGGGTTCGACCTGTGCCAAAAGATCCGCCGGGTGCTCGCCGGCGACGAAGCATTTGCCTACCTGGACGAACCAGCCGCGGCCGTGCTCGCCGAGCAGCGGGCGATCCTCGGCCCAGTGCTGCGAGGCAACCGGGGCGACCTCGAGATCATCGACGGGGAGTATTGCTGGTGGACCTTCGCGGGCGGCCGCATCAACTCGACGCTCCGCTACGCCTTGGCAACGATCGCCGGCGACTGGAAAGTCTCGACCGACAACTTCACGGTTCGCATGCGGGGCGATGCTCTGAACGGCGACGCCTTCGATGCCGTGATGGAACAGCTCCGCCAGGAAGACCTCTGGCGAGACGGCGAACTGTGGGCCACCGTCGCGGCTGGCCTCCCCGGCTGCCGGTTGAGCAAGTTCCAACCCCTCATGCCCCCGTGGGTCGAACGGGAGGTCATCAGCCGCTTCCTGCTCGACGTCCCCGGCACCCAGCGGTGGCTGGCTGCCAGTTCCGAGGCGTAGCGGCCCGCCCTCGGCACGCTCGGGTTGCCTGGAGGCCGACCTTGCCTCGTGACTCATCAGCGAGGCCCAGCCAGCCCTGCCGCGGAAATACTGTCATGCGAACTGTCAGGGACGAGCGCTTTGGTCGCCGATTCCGGGGCCTTCCTGCTGATCCCGAATATCGAAAACGTCCGGTATTCCGAGGGTCTTCAAAACCTGTTCGATCTTCCCTCTCGATTTCTCATCCCAGGGTCGCTGGTTCGAGTCCAGCCGGGCATACTGAAAAGCACCGGGAAACCAGTGCTTTTCTCATTTCAGGGGATGCGGCGGGCTGGCCAATCCGGCCTCTGGCTTCAAGCCCCCCCACAATCGTCCTGTCGCCGGGCCCGGGCTGCGTCGCGGCGCTCATCCGTTAGCGTTTGGTAATCCTAAACGCTGTCATGCCGTGAGGAGAGAATGCCGTGAAGCAGGCTTCCCACGCCATCGATCGGCCGCTGTGGCGGAGTCGCATCGAACAGGAATGGCGGGAGCGGCGGGTCGTGTGGCTCGCCGGCCCGCGACATCCTCGAACTCTTCCCGGTCGGCAAACGATACTCGTTCCTTCGCTTCCTCGAACTGCTTTGGGCCCAGAGTGGCGGGCTGTGCGAACTGACCAAGTTCACGGCCCCCTGCAAGGCGAGCCGGCAGACCCTCGCCAATTATCTCGATGTCTTCGCGGCCACGGGTGTCGTGCATGTCCCGCGGCCATTCGCCACGAATCCTGCCCGCGAGATCGTGGCCATGCCGAAGGTCTATGCGTTCGACACGGGGTTTGTCTGCCACGCGCGCTCGATCGACTCGCTGCGAGACGACGACAAAGGGCCTCTGTTCGAGCATCTCGTTCTTGACGAGCTGCTGTTCGAAGCCGGGGCCGATGAGATCCGTCATTGGCGAGACAAACAGAAGCATGAAGTCGATTTCGTCTGGACGCCGCGCGGCAGGTCGCCCGTCGCGATCGAATGCAAGTGGCGGGCGGCGCGGTTCGATCCCACGGTCATGCACTCGTTCGCCACGCTTCATCCGCGAGCCGCGTTTTGGCTCGTGGCAGAGGACCGGCACTCGTGGATCACGCGCCACTACGGATCCCTCGAAGTGACCGAGTGCGGTCCCGAACACCTGCCCGAACTGATGGCCCGTCACCGCCGAGGTTGACCGGGTTCACGACTCCCGGCCCCGCCCTCGACCAGGGCGTGCCTCCGGCCGAGTTCCACGCTCGGCGTGGCCCTCAGCAGCGCGATCGCCCGCGGACTTGCCTCCTTCAGGCCGCGGAGCGAGAGCGTCACGCCGGCATGCGTTGCCAGCACCGCCGCCACCCGGTCGGACACCCGCTCGAGACGGTCGAGGCTGAGCAGCGGATGCTTCACGAGTTCGCGGGCGACGTCCTCGGGCAGGTCGGTCAGGTCATTGAGCGCCAGGCCTCCCGCTGCGTGGGTGGCCAGGATCGACGCGACGGCCGGCGTGATCCGCGTGATGCCGTCGATGAACAGGCACGACAGACCCCGAACGCCACGGGGACCGGCCTGCGCCGCCAGCACCCGCGCCCGGTGTTCGTCGAGCGTCGCGAGCCCGGAGATCTCCAGGGGCCCCTGATGCCGCACGAGCGCCTCGAGCCGCGGCAGCGGCAGCGTGGCGGGCACGCGGATCAGCAGGGAGCCCTCGTGGCGACCGAGCGCGTCGGCCACGGCGTCGTCGATGGGCACCGCCGGAATCTGCAGCTCGCCCCGGTGGGCCGCCAACGCGTCGGCATGCCGGGGCGACAGCCGCGCCAGGCCCTTGAGGCAGAGATGCCCCGTCCGGCCGCCCAGCGCGGCGGCGGCCTCGCCTGAAAGCGCCTTGACTCCGTGAAGGTGGAGCTGGCCCAGGTGGTGGGCGAGGTGCCGGGCGATCGGCCCGGGAACGGCGACGAGCCGGTTGAGGTGGAGGTCGCCGCGATGGGCCGCGAGGGCGGCGGCCGCCGGCCCCTCCAGCCACTCGACGCCGTTGAGATCGAGCGCGTGGGCATGGCGGGCGAGGCCGCAGGCAGCCTCCTGGGTGAGATCGTCCACGCCGTTCAGCGAGAGGTCGCCGCCGTGGGTGCCGAGGGCGGCGGCCGCCGCTGGCGCGAGCGTCCGCAGGCCGTCGAGTGACAGGCAGCCCCCCTCGTGTCGCGCTAGCTCCTCGGCGACGGCATCCGTGATCGACGTCAGGCCGTCGAGATAAAGGTGGCCGCGATGGGCCGCGAGTTCGCGGGCCACCGATAGCGGTAGCCGGAGGAGCCGATGCAGGTGCAGGTGGGTCTGCACGCACCCGACAACGTCAGGCCTGTCGTCGTGGACCGCTGCCCGAGCCAGGGTCACGCCGCCCCAGGCCTCGGCGACGACCTGGTCGCCGCCGCCGCGGCCAATGCCGCAGCCGTCGTGCACGACTGGCCGCCGAAACGCTTCCACGAGCTGCCGGGCGCGGCATGCGTCGAGATGCCGAATCGCACGGCAGAGCTCGTGCAACGAGGGCTGCGAAGCTGGCTGTGACATGCTCATGCTCTCCGTAAGGGCAAGGGGTCGATCTGCTGCCGCGATGGCTCGATGAACCAAAGACCGGCCGAGGCAGCCGTCAGGTTGTCAGCCAGAGGCAACGCAGAGCCGCCGGGGAGACGGCGATCGTCATGGTTGTCCGCCTCGGACGCCGCTTGCGGCCTTCGAAGTGGAGCGTGTAGTGCACCCACCAGGTGCCGTTGTTGCACCAGATATGGTGGAGCGGGTTACCTGCATCGATGCGAAGCGAGGGAAATCCGAGTGTCATGAGGGGCTCCTTCCTGGTTGGACCAAAGAAGGAGCCCGCGACCGACCCCGGCGGCTTCGGCCACCGGAAGAATGCCTGTCGAAAGCTTCACAGGTCGCCACTCACTCGTTGCGGGGCACGAGCGGCGACCGGTGCACATCCTCCTGACTCCCCGAGGAGTCAGGTAACCACCTTTGCTTTCGCGAGGTTGGACCGGGCGGCCCATCACAGGACGCCCGAATCGAGACGGATGCACCTTCCAGTCGGAGTATACGCGTCATCGAGGCGGTTGGTTCGCCCGCCCCGGGGCCCGACCGTGTCATAGCCGTCGGCAGGCCACCCCGGCCGCCCCCCGGCGAACCGTGGCCGGTTGGACGCCGTACGATTGACCGTCGGCGACATCTCTCCTAGCCTGACAGAAGGTGGATGGGGCTTCGCCGGAAGGCCCCGGGAAGGTCGTCCCGCCGTCTCCCTCTTCGCAGGAACCGAGTGATGTTCTTCTCGCGCCACGAACGATCCGCCCGCCCGCGACACCAGCGTCGCGCCCCGCTCGCCGGCGAGCGGCTCGAGCCGCGAGCGCTGATGACGGTGTCGCCCGGGGCGGAGTTCTCGCGGCCAGCGGGACTGCCCGCCCCGACCACGCCGACCGCGTACTTCGACGTCTCCACGGGGGTGCTTCAGCTCGACCCCGTCGGCCGCAACCTCTCGCTCGTCGATTTCTCCTATAGTCCGACCGGGAAGAACGTAGGCGAAACCGTGCACGGGCCGTTCGTGTTCCCGCAGGGGACCGTTCAGAATGCCGTCTCGACGCCGACCGTGAAGAAAACGTTCCCGGCGGGCGAGTGGACGCTGCTGACAACGTGGCCGGCGCGGCTCGCGGGCGCGGTTTCGCTCACCAGGACTCCCAGCCTCGCGACCAGCGGAGCCAACTCGGCATCCTCGAACGGCTGGTTCAACAAGCCGTGGAACTTCGGTGCCGTCGTCGCTCCCAACTCGCTTTCGATCAGTGAGGCCCGGAACAACTTCATCAGCGTTGATCAGCCCGGAGCCCCAACTCCCGACATCGGCTTCGGAAAGGGCCGTGGTATGTTTCGGTACGTGGTTGACGATGTCAAAAAACAGTTTTTCGGCCAGGTGATCGTCTCCGGCCAGCCGACCTCGCTCCTGGGCGTGGCCGGGGATGAGATCGTCGTCAGCCGCTCGACGGGGACCAGTTTCACCACCTCACCAGTCGCGACCCTGCCGGCCGGCTCCACGTGGGTGAACACCGTTTCGGGCGACTTCAACGGTGACGGCCGCACCGACATCGCCTCGCAGACGAGTGCCGGAGCCTGGTGGGTGACGACCACTCCGGCATCGGGCACCGCCACGCCGCGGGCCTGGGGCACGCTGGCGGCGTCGCAGTTCGCCACGGTCGGCGACTTCAACGGCGACAAGAAGGCCGACATCGC